>NZ_JAWVWO010000011.1:0-169057 GCF_033657265.1 Flavobacterium sp. MMLR14_040
AGATTACTATCCTTTTGGAATGCTGGTGCCGAATCGTCATAAAGATGCCAAAGAGTATCGTTATGGGTTTAACGGGAAAGGAAATGACAATGAAATTATGGGTGAAGGGAATTTTCAAGATTATGGTATGAGAATGTACAACCCTAGAATTGGAAGATTCTTTAATGTTGATCCATTGACAAAAAAGTACCCTGAATTAACTCCTTATCAGTTTGCCAGTAATACACCTATTCAAGCTATAGATATGGATGGACTTGAGGCATGGGTCGCGATTTGGGCTACTCAATCTAAAGATACAGATGGTGATAAAAGCCCTCAAATTGGACACACTGGGATTGTTTTACAGAATTATGAAAAAATCATTGATAAACAGGGTAAAGTAAGTTATAAGTCGATGGGTACTTATACTTATTATGACCATTGGCCAGGTAAAGGAGCTGATTTAGGAGGTAAAGGTGCTACTCAAAATCAGCCTCCAATTTATCAAGAGCAAGCATTCGTAATTAAATCCGGAGGTAAAATAAGTGAGGAACATAAATCGTTAGAGAATTATATTTCTAATCATGATATTTCTCAACTACCAAGTATTGTAAATGGTATACCAGAGGATAAAGAACGAGGAGAGGGTTATGCACCTGATGGGATAATACGTGTCGACATTACACCCGAGCAGACTTATAATTTACAACAAAATTTAAATAGTCAAGTTAAAGGAAATGTAGAATACAATGGATTGTCTCACAATTGTACAACTTTTGTAGCTATTGCTTTAAATAGTACAGGAGCTATTAGTGTTTCAGAAGAATCAATAAATGATTGGAGAGGATTTATAATAGGGTCGTTTTCTGCTTATACTCCTAATGAAACATACAAGCAACTTTCAACGACTCCAAATGCTACTAAAACAACAGTGATTAAAGATGCAAGCAATAAAACAAAAGAAAGTTATGAAGATGCGATTATTGATAGGTAATATAATGACATTTTTGTTACTAATTTGTTCTTGTAAAAATAATTTAAAAAATGAATTCTCATCAAATAGTAATAATTATAGGTTTATTTCAGTTAGTTACTTAAAAGAAAAAAAAAATGAATTAGGCGGTTATAACGTAATAGAGTACCTTAAAAAAGCTAAACGCATAAAAGGTCCCGTCAAGAGTATTGTTATTAAAAAGATTCGATTTTTTGATATTTTAAAAAAAGATACAATTTTAATAATTGTTTATGGAGATGACCATAAGTTTTTTAAATTTAATAATAATTATTACCTATCTGAAATACCTATTTTACCCATAGGAATATTCTCAGAACCGAAATGGAGAAAAAAAAGGTAATAATTTTAATGTGCATCACTCTCTGCGAAGTATTCTTTAAAATAAGCATTCTTAAAAGTAGCGGATATTGTGCTAATATGCATACTTGCACAAGCGCCCCACTTGTCAACAAAAGAGAAATGACAAAAATAAATAGAATAAAAATAGAAAACCTTGCAGAAATGCGAGGTTTTTTTGAGTTCTAGAATACAAGACAACGGGGTTCCATTTTTTTTTGAAAAATGTTAGACTACCTAAAGAGTTCCTTGAAAAAAACAAGAAAGGGTGTTCTCGATTTTATACTATTTTTCAATTTAATAACTCTCCAATTTACTATGCACTTTTTCAATTTCTTTATCCATATAGGCTTGTGCATAATGAACATATCGATTAAATGAACTACTAGCATTGCTATGTCCACTAATTTTACGAACTAAATGTTCTGGCATTCCTAAAATAAGTAGCGTTGTAATTGCAGTTCTTCGCATCATGTGTGAACTCATTTTATCGCAAAAACGATTTTTTGATGTATCAGTTTTCCTGGTCAATTTTTGGGTTTTCCCTTGTTTTTCACGAGAAACTTCTATCGGCATTGTAAAACCTGCCTGTTCCCCAATTTGCTTTAAACTTTTATTAAAATTGAACAAACTGATGGTTCCAAAAAGTGTGGCTTTATTATTTGTAGTTTTATAACACTGAAAAATAGTAACGGCATAAGCCGAAAGTTTAATAAAACTAAAAGTTTTAGTTTTTTGAGATTTGAGCTTCAAATACCAATCTCCTTCCATTTGTTCGAAGTTTTTATTGGTCAACAAAAAAATGTCTGAATATCGTAATCCGGTAGTACAGCCAAAAACAAAAATATCCTTAATTCGTTTATGACTTGGAATAAGTGTCTGCTCGAATTCTTTATCGTGGATTAAAAACTTAAGCTGTTCGGGAGAAAGAACAAAAATTTCAATTTCTTCTTTTCGAACATAAAATAATCTTTGGAAATCACCAGTAATAATATCTTTATCATTTTTCAGATAATTAAAAAACACTCGAATTACTTTAACATTGGCTCCCACGTAATTATCGTGACAGCCTTTTTTGTATAAAAAATCGGTAAACTTTTGATAAAATTTCTTCCAATAACTTTTCTCAGATGCAAGTTCGCGTTTATCCAGTTTGGATGCATCACAAATACGTAATTCAAATTTGGTATCACTAGAAAACTGAATAAGATTGTTTAATACATAATAGTAATTTTGTATTGAACCTGGTTTTATTTTTTCACCATTTTTTTTGAGTCGCTTTCCGCTTTCTGTTTCTTTTATGAATTGTTTGAATAATGGAATTATTGGACTCGTTTTTTTCATGGTTGTGGTTTTGCTCAAAAATACAATTTTAGATGAAGTTTAGATAAATATAGTTAAAATAGAAAACTACAACTTTTTAGGGTTGTAGTTTTATTGCTTTACAGAAACTAAAACTTTTAATATCTGTATCTTATAGTGCGTCGTTCGAGTTTGAAGTCAGGAAATATTCATACAAATTTCTTATTCAAAAATCGTTAATTCTACTGGCACATAATATCTAATTTAGTAATCCTCAAGAATTTTATAAGCAGATATGTAAACATTGTTAGATTTTAATATCAAATGGAGCTGATTATTCTTTCCTGTTTTTTCAAGTTTAACTTTAAAGTTATTATTATAAATCTTGATTTTCGATTTGATTTTTACATACTCAATCTCTTCGGTTCCATTTTTGTTTGTAATTGTCCATGTTGCTGCTTTATCATCTTCGAAGAAATATGATGCATGAAACCATGCAGAATTATCTTTACAATGAATTCCAAATGTATTGATATATAAATATGGCGTGAAATTTTTATTATTAACAGTTATTTCCTTGATTACCCAAGTACCTCCCAAATAGCATTTAGGATAACTGCAATTTAAAAACATGCAAGACAATAATATAAATAACCCACATCTTGTCAAATTATTTACCAACTCTCGTGTTATCCTGAACTTTAATCGCATCCTTCTGTTCATCATTTAGTTCTGTTTTATTTTCTTCTCTTGAGATTTTAAGAATAAAATTTCCCATTTTTTTATTTTGTCCTTCAACCGTTAAATCATTGTAAATATTAAGTCCAATGTTTTTAATTCTTTCGCTTTCATTTCCATTTCCTCCAAATAAAATCACGTTACTAATATCTGAAATATCCCGCTCATTTATATATTCTTTTGGAATTTTACCGGTTCTAATTGCTAAAGAAATAGATCCCATAACATCATTAAGAAGTAATCCGGATTGTTCATTTACAGCCTGCTCTTCGAAAACATCTGTAAAGATTGCATAATTTTTATAAATTTCGGTAGTTATACCTATTGCTAATCCAAAAGCCGCCGTTCCTCTAATACTTGCAGAAGCACCAGTGGAAGGTAGATCTCCTACTCTTAAATTTCTTCTTTTAGATCGTTGGCTCTCTTCTCCGAATTTATTGTATCCTGAAGGAATTCTTATAGTGTAAGCTTCTTTTGCAGATTTAGCAGTACCACCTTCTGCAACTGATCCAAAATCTATTAATAATCCATCTAATCCTGCACCATCTACATTTTTTGCAACAGGTTCAATTGAAAATTTTCCTATCACTTGAGAATCATAACCAAACACTTGCTCTCCATTTTCTCTAATTGAAACAGTTCCTGAACGATTTACTCTACCAATTTCATTTTGAGTCATATTGCTAAAGTTCTCTATTTTAAGATATACTGCTCCATTTCTCATTTCAACCATTGCGTCTTCCTTATTTAAATATTCTAGTCCTTCAAGTTCTATACCATCCATCACCCTGTTCTCTGCATAAGCAAATGGTGAATTATGAGGGTATTGTTTTGCAAGTGGATCGACACTTAAGAAACGTCCAATCCTCGGATCATGCATTCTGAAAGTATAGTTAAGCGAATTTCCTTCCCCTTTTAGCTCATCATCTTTCTCCTGTCCCTGAAACCCATAACGATACTCTTTGGCATCTTTATGACGATTCGGCACCAGCATTCCAAAAGGATAGTAATCTGAGAACGTAAGAACGTCTGGATTGAAACTATAATTTTGACCACTGTAAGCGAATAATGGACGGTCTGTAATTACAGAAAGTACGTTTCCTAAATGGTTTGATAACTCATAGTTTTTATCTCCAACAAAACGATAAGAAGTTAATGGGTTTGAAGCCACTCCCTCGTTTCCTTCACCTTGGTCTTCTCCTTCGCAATCATCTCCAATTCCGTTTGCATTTGCATCTGTCTGTTCTGGATTGGCTTTTCCTCTACAATTATCACAAACATCACCAACAAGATCTCCATCAGAATCAATTTGATCAAAGTTAGGTGTTTTTATACAATTATCACACACATCTCCGCGACCGTCTCCATCAGTGTCTAATTGATTTCCTACACCTGGGGTTTCTGCTTGTAATGGACCATTAGGTTTTGAAATACAATTATCACAAACATCACCAACACCGTCTTTATCTCCGTCTTCCTGTAAAGGATTAAATATAAACGGACAGTTGTCTTTGGTATTTATAAAACCATCACCATCTGTATCTTCATCTGGATTGCTACAGAAGGTATTTGCAAATTTAACGCCATCATTTGCCAATACCATTGGGATATTTGTATTTGATGTTGTAACGGTCTTAGTTCCTCCTTCGTCAAGCTCAAATGTATTGACCTTAAGATCTTCTGGTTCTTCTCCGTTATTTATACTATAAGTAAAATCACATACCTCTGATTTATGAGCAGGTGAATTAATGTTTTTATCATCTTTTCCTGATCGAAATGGAACGGTTGCCGAACCAAGTGAATTAAATGGAATTATAATTTTTAGATCTTTACTTCCACTGTCCATTCCTTTGTTCTCTTCTCCATTTAAAATATTATAAGATTGAGAAGCAACAGCAGTATAAACGTTTCCATTAAGTATAATCGTTATATCATAATTTGATGTAGCCTGATTTAGCTTGATGTCAGCTTTAAAATCCCATTCTTTTTCGGGTATAGAAATAATAGGCATATCAGGTCTTTCCGATGGTCGCACCTCATAATCTATAGCACTTGCATAACTTCTATAAGAGTAGCGGGTACGTTTTCTAAGTTTTATTCTTACGGTATATTTATTATGGTTACGACGGTATTTTACCAATGAAATTGTTGGTGTGTAGCCATTTCCTTGTTTTTTAATTCCAACTAAGATTGAACTTCTATACGAGATAGAATTGTCTCCGGGAAAACTGCCTTCTGTAGAAGATCCGTGTAATGCAGCTAAATTAAATGCGACTACATCACTGGTATCGTCACCAATTTTAAAATGCGAAACTATCGATACAGCTTCTGTTTTTGGTGTTTTATTGTCAAATAAGTTGATAGAATTTTTCTCGTTTACGGACCACAGGGCAGTCCCTATACTTGACGTAAATCCTAATCCCCATTTTCCGGATATTGTTTCTGCTACTTTTGCAACAATAGCATTTTTTTCTTTTGCTGTTACAAATTTTGAGTTTTTAAGGGCCGAAGAAACATCTGCTGTTATTTCTTTTTCTCCTCTTTCAACACCTAAACGGCTGCTGCCATAAATATCCTGTTCAATAAGGTAGTATTTTGTAATTCCACCATTGTTAACCATTTTGTAAGTACTCAGTACATTGCCCTGAGCATCACGTTGGTAATAAGTTGTATTGGTTGCCGAAGCAGTTTTTACTGTTTTAGCAATTCTGTTTCCTAAACCATCATACTCAAAACTAATAACAACCTGTTTACTCGCGTCTCCTTTACTTTTTGTAACGGATTCTACTTTACCATCAACGCGCCATTTGATTTCGTCTAAATTTTCTTTGGCATCTTTTACTAATTGACCAATTTCGTCATATCCGTAGTTATTAGCATTTTGATTGTCAATATCCAATGAAGTATCATCGTCGTTTAGGGGATCGTTTGAAAATGCTTTATTAGGAACAGCATCATTAACATGTGTCAATTTATTTGTACCAGCTAAATAATTATAAGTTAGCTTGTCCATTTGAGTTGTGTTTAATGCCCCATTTGCTAATGGTGCCCAACTGTTAAGATATGTAATGTTACCGTTTCTGTCGTATTTGTAATCGCTCTTAAATCCGTCTACAGGAGTATTAGACAAGCCTCCGGCAGCAAACGAAATCGCTTTAGAGTCCATGCTCTTAATACGATTCAGCTGATCGTATTTGTAATAGTTAAACTGCGTAGGAATTGGAATTGGCTGCTGATCTGTACCTAATTCTGTACCCAATAACGATGTTACCATCTCTTTGATGTTACCGTTGTATAGGTTAGAATCTTTCTGAAGATTGTTAGTTCCTTGGCTGAAACTAAACACTTTATTGTCTACAGCATTACTATTATCGGCAATATTAAACCTTGATTTATAATCTCCGGTGTAATAGTTTAATGCAAAACCAAAAGCATCTTTGGCAACAACCAATCCGTCTTTACCGGCATCGTATTGAGAACCCAGTCTTTCTGAGTTAACTCCTTTTAACCAGCCTTGTAACGTATAGATATAATCTAATCCCTGAACGTTTTTGTCTCCAATTTCTACACGTGCCAACGGACCATGTTCGTAGTAAAGGTAATTGGCTTCTTTTTCCCAGATTACATTGTCTTTACTGGTGTAAACTTGTTTGATTCTGTTATCAGCATCGTACTCATAACGGTGAATAAATTTATCCTGAGTACTGTTAGGTTGATACGTTACCTGATTTACGTTTCCACTAATTAAATCATAATCATAAACCACTTTTTTGCGGTCTAACTTCATTTCAGTTAGTTTGCTATTATTATTTGTATGATGAATTAATTCTTTTACGTTTCCGTGAACATCATAATCATATAATATAGCATTATTGTATTTATCGTATGCTTTAACCTGTGTTACTTCTGACAATAATTGATCATAATACATAACAGCGGTAACTCTTTTGTGATTGTTATCTGCCGCATAAGAGGTAAACCAATCTGTTGAATTCTCTACCGGAATATCGTATAATGTTTTAGTCACCTGATCAAAATGTGATCCCTGGCTGTAAGGGAATTTATCTCCTTCAGCATCAACAGGAACTAAATCATTAGACGTAGAAGCTCCAAAAACTAATCTTCCATTTTCATTGATGTTTATGGTGACACCAGATTTTACTTCAAATTGTCCTGCTTCTGTAATTCGGCCAAGTCCATCATATCTTGTATAACTGAATAACGGTGTGCTTTTTGACTGGTTTGCATTTTGCGAAGCTACAATTCTTCCTAAAGGATCGTACGCAAATTTAGTTTCACCACCATCGGGTGTTTTTTGCCACACCAATTGGTTTAGCGAATTGTAACGGTATTGCGTCTGCATTTTATGACCCGGAGCAACAGCTACACCATTTACAGCTGTAGTATCTATTTTTTCCGGATTATTTTCTCTAACATCTTTTATTGCTGCATCAGAGTTAGGTTTCAATCTGTCAACTCCTTCTGGTGGAACGGTCTGAATTAAATTTCCAGCCTGATCATAATAGTATAATGTATATTGATATTCTTTGTCGAAAGAAGTCTGAGTTAAGGTTTCTGTTAATCCCTCAAAAGCAGCTTTAAGATAGTTTTGTCTAAACTCTTCTTTTTTAGTTGCATAAAAAGTATTTTCAATTTCTTGTTTGTTTGCCGCTTTTACAGTGCTGGCATATATTTCACAAGGTGTTTTAGTCCCTGGTTCAACAGGGATTACTGTACTAAATGTAGGAACCATTATAGCTGGCGGACAAATTTTGTTATCAATAACGTATTTATCTGCAAATTGATACCAAAGTAACGCTACTTCGGTAGGGTTTGCTTTTTGTCCCTGAATATAAGTATAGTATTCATTTACAACAGAACTTGTTACAGTATTCCCGTATCTTAATTTAGTTGATCCAAATTCACTAATTGTTAAAAATAATGGATTCTTAATACTTGTTATTTCAAGTTTTGCTAAATATTGTAAATAATCTGTACTGATGTAACCAAAATTAGCTTCACAGAAATAAGTAGCATTTGTGTCCATGTTCTCAGGGATTTTGTAATCCGGAACAAGACCATTTATCATTTGTCTGAAAGTTAACCATTTTGTACCGCAAACAACTGGAGCCACTGCACTAGGAATACATAGGTCTGAACAGCTAAAAGTTGAAGTTTCTGCTTCTATAGAGGTAACAACGCTGGTTTTGGCTGATTTAGCAGACAAAGCCATTTTATTTTCGGCTATGATTTGTCCGTCCTGAGAAACAGAAACATATAAATCGTCACCACTGTTAATTGATTGTTTGCTTGTTGTTTTAGGCGGATAAACTTCTGACATAAACGGACAGAAAGGTACAGCAGGAGCTTTGGCTTCTGAACTTGTAATTTTTGTAAACGTATAGTGAGAAATTTTACTACCATTTTGTGTTACTGTGCGCCCTTGACTATCAACGAAGTTGATTTTGAATGTTAAGTCACTTGTAACATCAATATAGTTAATGCGTCTTGCATTTTTGATATTAATATCATAGAAATTGATGAAATTCCTGTTATAAACAGATCCAGAATTTTCGTCAAAGTTGATGCTTACTAAATTGTTTTCTGCAACAATAGAGTATTTGTCTATTACAACTGCTTTGAAATTATTTTCAGTATATCTGGTTCTTGCTTTTTGGAAATGAGATACTAACTTAGAATCTCTGACAAAAGTACTTATCGGACTGTAGCCAGATACAGATCCTGATTTGTAGAAATCACCATCTGCATTAACTTCATGGTTTCTTGAAATTAAGAAATCGTTCAATATGTTTTTTACATTGTTTTCATAAGTAAGTTCATCATTTGCCACTACAGAACAAGATGTAATAGGAGTGTAGTTGCTACTACAAGGTTTTTGATCCGGGTTTGGTGTATTTGGACAATTGTCGCACTTGTCAAAAAATCCATCACCATCAGTGTCAATTGTACCACAGATTACGCCAGGGCCACTGCATGTATCTCCTACACCATCACCATTTAAATCCCATTCTCCACAAATAGAACAACATGTAAAATAAAGCGGTGCGTTTGTATTTCCTGAGGTAATTTTTGCAGATATCTGTCTGGTAGAAAATAATAACCTTCTTGTTGTTACTCTTACAAGATTATAATTTCCTTGCAGATTTCCAATTACGATATTAGAAATACGGTCAGATCCTAAAGTATAACTTCCAAGATTTAAGTTGACACGTTTTTCATCATTTACAGAAATTGAAACACCCTCTGCGGTATTTTTCCATTTTACGACATCATTTTGTTTAATACCTAAATAAGTATAAAGATATCCATCTGTAAATACAGGATTTACCGTAATATCTAAATCAGCATTTCTAAGCGTTCCGGCAGATTGCAGATTAAGTACTAATTTTCTAAATGATTCATCAAATCTTTCTTTTTTATCACAAGGAGCTTCTGTTAAATAACCACATTCGCCTACTCTTGCTTTTGTTGTTCCTTCAATAAGTACTTCTTCCGGAGCAGTACAATTTGACCCTGATGCAGTTTTTCTTTTTACAATTCCTAAAATCTGAAATTGATAAGTTTGGTTTTCTCTGTCATAAGATCCCGGTATGTAATAAAAGTTTTTGAAACCAACAATATCTTCCCAATTTGGTGCAGCCGGACTGTTACCACATGCATCCTGATAAGAATTATTATTTACAAAATTTAACACAATAGGTGTAGCAATATTATCATTACCCAAATAAGTAAAACCAATATTTAAGACTCCTAAAGCACCTTTAGAAGCTTTAATTCTTGGAGTCTCTGAAGCTGTTGCTAAATTAAATGTTGGATTAACCTGTGCATTAAATAAATTTTTAGTCAGATATGGCATACTAGTGGTCTTGAAGCCATTAATTAATAAACCATCTGGCTGTATTGTTTTATCAACCAATCCTTTTAGGAAATATTCCATTTCAAAAGCCATCGGACATTTTCCGGTTTCCATATACATGCCGGATTCTGCACTGTTTTGTTTATCAGCAATAGCCTGAGCATCTTCAAGAGAGGAATCAAATCCGTAATCAGCTGGTATAAAACGTTTTTCTTTCTTTACAAATAAAGATGAAGTTTCTTCAGAACAAGCCCATTCAATTCCTTTACTTCCTGCTGGTATAGCCGGATTGTCAGGAATAGTATCTATTGCCTCTGTAACCCATTGATAATTAGTTTTATTATCAACATATTTAATTGCATCATATTTTTTGAATAAAGTGACAAAAGTGTCAGTGCTCTCTACATTACCAATACAATCATTATAGTTGTTTTTTGTAGCGGCGTAAACATGAGAGAAGACCGTTCTTGTTTTCTGTTTAAACGAAATATAATTGGTTTTGAAATTTGTCCAGATTCTTTGTTTTAAAATTGGATCCTGCATTTTATCAATATTATCCAATAAGGCTGCTGTAGACAGATTTATAAAATCTTCATATACTGATTCAGGTGCAATTCCGTTATTGTAAATAGCAAAATAATAAGAAGTTTGAAGCATATTCAATCTTTTGCCATTTGCCATCTTAATGCCTTCAAAATTGATAGTTGTTGCTTCTCTCATTAAATCTTTTCGAATTCTGAAATCGGTGTCAGATTCCAGATTATTCTTAGAAGTATAATAAGGATCGCTGTCTGCATCCTGAGCGCCAATGATTAATAATTTTGTAATTAAACCGTTTGGTGCAAATATTTTATTTTCTGTGTCTTTGATCGCTCCGGTTTCACCGTCAGCGTACTCAATTTCTCTTATTTTTTCATCAAAACCATCAGAGTTGTCTCCAACCGTGTTTAATTTTTCGCATATTGCTGAATTGTAAACATAATATTGATATTCCGGGTGATATGGTAACAAAGCATTTGCCCAATTTGGTTTCCATAACGGAACAAAATCAGCTATATATTTTATATATTTAGGCTCTACCAAAAATACACTTGGATCATCACTATCCGGATCATCATCATTTTCCGGAGTTAAAACTACTGTGTCAACCAAAGCAGGTTTGTATTGGCCTTCTCCGGTTAGTTGTACTCTAATTTTAGCTATTGATCCGTCTTCGTTTTTATAAGATCCTCCAAAAGGTTTTCTCCAGTTGTAGTTAGAAACTTTTATTTCTACAACTTCAGTAGTATCCGGAACAGTATCCATAACGGTTGTATAACCACCGTATAAAAGTTGGTTTTGGTCGTTAAAAACACTTAACGGATCAGTTATTTTGCTTGATTTAGGATCGATGATTTCTTCATCTTCAGATTCTAATCCTTCAACAGAACCATATTGACCATGTGGGCTAACATCACCCAATAGGTTTTCTAAATTAAGATTACAAACATTAATAGGCTGTTTGCACAGTTCGCGACATCCGGTTAATAAATTTCTAAACTCAAGTTTGTAAGAAGTTACTTTTGGAAGAATAACCTTTTGATCAATTACTTTTTGATCAGTATCAGTTCCGGTAAATTGTGATCCGCTGTAAGCGAATGTATTTGTTGTGAAATTCGCATTTAGATTTTTAATCACATATTGCTTTTCTGCAGCCAAAACCTGAGTTTCTCTATCGGCAACCTTACCAAGATCGGCAGGATCGGCAGAAAGTTTTAGTTTAAAAGCTGCACATTCCTCCGGACTAAGATTATCACATATTAATGATTCTTCACAGCTTTTACAAGTTACATTACAATCTTCTTCTGTAATATCAGGTTCTAAGCCGGCATAGTCAGGCAAACATTTTTGGTCTAACTTTAATTGTGCAATATAATCATCAGTATATTTGTTTAAGACATCATAGTCTACACGAAGATCTTTGCTTAAAGGATAAGTTCCTACTTTTAGAGCTTTACCTGCGTCTAATGCTGTATAGTCTCTTTTGAAACTTAAAGAAGCAGGAGTAGAAGAGGTTACACTGAACTTGCCAATTTTTAATGACAAAGAATCTGAAGGGATAAGCAATTCGTTTGCACAGTCATTTTTTAAAGCTATTGACCAGTCGTAAACAAATGGATATTGTTTTGCGCTAAGACAAACATCTGTAAAGGAACCAGCTGTTTTCGTTAATGTATAAGCAAATTTAATTTCTCCTTCTTTTACTACAGAAACTGGAGTATTCAATCGAATACCATCTTCTACAACACCATTATTACCAGAAGCATATTTATCATTATTTGATAATAAGTTGGTTGTTGTTTTAAGGTGAAGAGTATCGTCTTTTTCATCATCCAAAGAAACAAGAGTTGAATTACCTTGTGCATCTTTAAGATTGTCTCCAACAAGTGCCGTCGCCACTGTTCTTCCCTGAGGATCAAGATAGCTTACGCTGACTTGTTTATTTGGGTCGATAACAATATTCTTTTTATAACGTGAAAAATCTCCCACTTTATAACCAAAAAGACGATTTAGTTCTTCTTGTTTTGGCTGCCCGTAAAAATATTGCATTTCATGGCCGGTACCAATTTGGTGGTCTTTTCCAACACCACCTTTTCTTTTGATCCTTCCGGTATTATCAGGAGTATATTCTACCTGAGAAAAAGGATATCCTCCTGCATTAGGAACTAAATCTTTATAGTTTTTGTAAGTAGCATTGTTTTCTGAATAATATTTACCGGCACCATTATCATTAGACATAATTGCAACAGGGATCGGAGTACAGTCTGTAACTGACGGATTATCCCAATCAAAATCATTATGAGTATAGATTGAATTGCTGGCATTTTTATTTAAAGCATCGTAAAAATGAATTCCCGATGAATTTACAGGAGCTGGTAAAACTTCAATAGCAGGTCTTCCCTGAGTATCATAAATGACCTCACCAACAATTGCTTTTCCTTGTGTGGTTATTTTTTGTGATCCTGAGATTTCTTCTCCGGCAGTATTTGTTTTTGTTACCGTTTGACGATTACGCAAACTACCGTCAAAATAACTTACAACTTCTTTCTTTTTTCCGTCTTCGGCAAAAGAAGCCTGATATTGCCAGTTCTTTTTCCCTTTTTCGTGTGCCTGATCTATTTCGACCATTTGAGGCCACTGACTTACTTTAGTAAATGTATCTGTTAAACCACTTGACCAAAGGCCATAATAGTTTTTAGAAATATTGTCAAGAAAACGCCCTACAGGTCTTACACGATAAACTAAATAACCTTTAGAATACACAAGTGGAATTCTATAACTAACTTCTTTTGTTTGAATTCGGGTACTATTACGTTTAAAATCCTGTTCTGTTAAAGCAATTTCTTCCGGAGTTAATTTATTGTTTTCTTTACCATAGTTATCAATCCATGTCCATTCTAGTTCATATTCAACGGCTGGAGCATTAGCATCTTTTGTCCAGTTAATGATTAATTCTTCGGCACCGCTACTAACAGTTTCTTCTGTTAATCCATTGTATTTTATAAGACTATGAGACATCGGAAATACCGATGTATTTTCAGTCGCACTAAAATGCAAATTGTAGTAACGATCCGTTTTAAATTTTAACTCCAGATATGCGGGAGAGTTAGGTATTGTTAAAACCTGATTATCTACATCTGTAGAAGTATATTTGATAGATTGAACTGTTACTTCAGCTTTATGAACTCCAGGTAATTGATACACAGCATAATCATTAAACGATTTTCCTTTCGTTACATTATCATGTTTTATTTTTAATGTAATCTTGAAAGGATTTGGATATGTTACGACTTTATTAGCATTGTCTACATAAGTCATAATTTGATTACCGGCCTTATCAATAGGCTTAATTAGTAATTCAATTTCGCTATAATATACAGCGGCATAAGCTGCCAGATCTGCCAGATTATCGTTAAAACCAAAGTGAATAGATACTACAGGTTTAACTGAAGTAAAAACATTTTTCTGGCCTAAACTTGCAAATTTAGAGTCCTCAACTGTTAATATTGGCTGTTTGTTTAGGTCATCTCCTTGTTTTCTGCCGCCCAAAGTCTCCTCTTGCTGACTAAATGCAAACAATGAAAACAGTGTAAATATAAATGCTATTAGATGCTTGTTGATATACATATATCTATTTTTTATTTTATTTATTGGAAATAACTCTTTGATCGTTAAGCTCGTAATTTTTTAATCTTTCTACTAAAAAAATTTGCTTTTTAGCCGATGTTGTAAAGTAGGTTTTGGTATTAAAAACCGAAGCGTTAACCGGATTTCTGTTAAAATTTGTATTGATTATTTCTAGCCTTGGATAATGTGGATCGGGACTTCGATAATCTTTAGAAAAATTGACCGCCGTACTGTAATAAAAAGTCTGCTTTTGCAAGAAATAACTTTTTGTAACCTGAACCACAATTTTCGAATAAGGAAGGCTAGAGTAGGGCTTTGCCACCATAGTTATTTCCCAATATGACTTATAGTCAACAAATTTTTCAATTTTACAGACATCAAGGAGCGGTTTCATATCAAAATCTCCTGCATAATTAGGAACCGGATTTGAAATCTCAATTGCTTTCTCGGCGTTACTTATTTTAAGAAATACTGTTTTTGAATTCAGCATTTCAGTATCTCCAATTTTGGTGTAAATCTCATTATTGGCATTTTTATAATAAATACCTTTGTAAGTTTCTTCTACTTTTTTGGCATCAAAATCTTTATATAAAGAATAAGTTGATTTGTATTGCAAAGGTTTAGCTTCACTATATTGTTTGGCTAATTTTTGAAAAACCTGACTTACGGTCTGTGTATGTGCTAAACAACTACTGAATAAAACCCATACGTATAGTAATTTTTTAAACATACTTTAAGGATTTGTTGTTGTTGCATTGATTACACTTCCCGAACGTGTTTCCTGAATGGTTTTAACTCCTTTGGCAGTTTCTTTCTTAACACGAACCAAACCTCCTTCATTATCATATTCATAGAAAGTACTGTAGTTGTTTTCATCCAGTTCAGACATTAATTTGAATGTTTCAGGATCATAAACAAATGATTTTACACTTCCCTGAAGCGGATGAATTCTGATATCATCAAAATAAACCGGAATACTTGGGCTTAAGTTTTCTAACTCAATACCTATTGTGATTGTATTACCTGGAATTTTAAATTTTTGAACCACTCGCTGCCATCCGTCAATAATATCTCCACTTGCTTTTATAGATAAAGAATCAATTTTTTGTGCATCTATGTCAAGTGCCTCTTTGTCATTATAAAATACTAATTGGATTACTGGGTTAGTATAGGTTTTAACTTGGTCCACTGATTCTTCTTTGACCCATGCACTCAGGATATATTCTTTTCCAGGTTCTGGTTTGAAAGAAAAACAGTCATCACAAAAATCTTTTATTGCTGGAGTTCCGCAGGCAAAGTTTCCTGTGACAACTTTATCAGCAAAATATGTTTCATCTGAAGCCAATAAATCAAAATTTGAATGTCCGAAATAAGTACCTACATTAAATTGATTGATATCAGATACAGGGAATTGAGTTGCCGAAAGACCTAGTAAATACTGTA
Organism: Flavobacterium sp. MMLR14_040; assembly: GCF_033657265.1. Classification (NCBI taxonomy): domain Bacteria; kingdom Pseudomonadati; phylum Bacteroidota; class Flavobacteriia; order Flavobacteriales; family Flavobacteriaceae; genus Flavobacterium; species Flavobacterium sp. MMLR14_040. The sequence goes on from NZ_JAWVWO010000011.1 coordinate 15,858, forward strand.
AAGATTTAGTAAGTAACGGCGTTGTTTTAGCTGTTAGACTATTATTTGATCCCAATGATGGATTATAATTAGGATCTAAATCTCTCGATAATTTACTAGTATATGAATCTCTGTCAACATAATTTCCGTTTTCGATTCCTACTACATATAAGTGAGGAAGTTTAGGAACAGAAATCGTTTTATTGTTATTATCAAATTTTGTAAAAGTCTCTTTTAATCCCTGAACGTTTGCAGTTTGCGAACCGTCAGTAATCATTAAAACAAAGGTTGGTTTCATAGTGTAAGCTAAAGCTCCGTCCAAACCACTTTTCCAGTAGTCAGAAGCCTGGCTAATTCCTGTATCACCATATCTTTTTCCTAATTTATCGATCCATGCATTAAATATTCCTACATTGCCCGCTGTCATTTTAGTTGGCGCAATAAAATCAGTTCTTGTATTGGCATCGCTATCGGACATTCCCGTAATTGAAACGTGAATGTTAGAACCTATATCATCATTTGTAAAGGCTTGTTTTGCAACAAATAATTTCAATTGTTTTTTAATTTTATTAATTTCAGTAAAATCAAGAGAACCAGATTCATCTACAACAAGAGCGATATGAGATACACACGATAATTCTTTAGGACAAAAATCGATATTACGAACATGTCCGTCTGAATTATTAGTAGCTCCGCTGTTATAACTAGTGGCAACAATAGTTGATGTTAACGCATCTTTATATTTGTCTAAATTAATAGCAGTAACTGATCCTGAAGCCGATTTAGGAATATAAACTTCATTTTCGGCAGCAGTTGGTGAGAATGAGAAACTAACCGCTTCAGTTGTATTTGTGAAATTATAGATTGTTGCCTTTTTATCTGGTGTATAAGGAGCAACGGCAGCAATCTCTTTATGTGCGTATACGTTTACATTTGTTCCGGTTGGAGTACTTGCCAACTTAGTAATTAAATTGATAAACAAACTGTGTATTTCCGGAGAAAGAGGATTGTCCTTTGTACAAGAAATATAAGGTGTACATTGATCAACAATGACATTTTTACTAAACAACGTTTTACAGCTTGTTGCACTGCTTGCTACCAATTCGATAATATATTCACCGGCAACTTGCGGTGTAAAAGTATATAGCCCGGTAGCATTTGTTTCTCTGTGCACAATATTTCCAAGAGAGTCTGTACTTGTCCAGTTGTATGTTAAATTAGTTTCTGTAGTATTAAAAGCAAAGTCGATAGGTTCTTTGTCACAATATCTTTCTTCAACTTTAACAGGTTTTGTAAATATAGTAGAGCATCCGTTTCTATCTGTAGCCACAAGTTTTACTTCGTAATCTCCTGCTTCTGTAAAAGTATGTGTATAGGAGTTTAATGTGTTTGATGTTGCGGTTCCGTTTGCAGGAGTTACAGACCATTCGTAAGTTAAACCAGTTGCCGTAGATTCGAACGCGAAACTGCTTTCTGCATTGGTGTGGAATTTATCTGTGCTGGATGTTATTGTTCCTTCGGTTGGAGTGCAATTAGATACTTTTAATATTATTGGTTCTCTTTCTAATACTAGTGGAGACATATCTGGATTAGCAGCATGATAAGACCTACAAAAATATGTAGCAGCATTTGTTGCATCTAGATTTGATATTGTGTAAGTAAGACCAGTTGCCCCATTAATTTCAACTCCATTTTTAAACCATTTATACGTGTCATTTTGAAGATAACGTTCATCGCCATCCGGATACATTTTGAATGTTACAGATTGTCCGATACCCTTGGTGATGGTCTCTGGTTGATTGATTTTAAATTGTGGTGAGTAATTAAATTGAGTAGTTATGTTTGTTTTATAGATTTGAAATTGATTACTAAAATCAATAAAACGGAATTTATTGGTATTAATAATAAAACTTTTTAATAAAGTTAAATTTGTAAAATCAGGTATGTTCCCTTCTAAAAGATTTTCACTTAGCCACAATGTTCTAAGATTTGGATAATTTTTAATAAAAGTAGGAATTGAGCCTGTAATTTTATTGTTTGTTAAAAGAAGTTGCTCTAAGTTTAAATTAGTAAAACCTGACGGAATAAATGTAATGTTATTGTAAGGGAAGCCTATGGTTTTTAGAGTTGGTATATTGCTTAATGCAGAAATATCAGAAATTTTATTTTGAGAAATAGTGATTGTGTTAAGAAATGACAAATTTTGTAATTCAGTTGGCAATGAACCCGAATAATTATTTTGGCCTAAATTTAAATATTTCAAACCAGTAAGATGATTTGCAATAAATTTTAAATCTGTCATATTACTTAAACCTGAACCAGTTAAACTTAGGTCTTGTAAATTTGTAAAGTTTTGAAAACCAGTAGGGATAGTTGTGTCTGAAAAATTACTATAACCAAGCCAAAGCGTATTTAGAGTTGTTAAAGTGCTAAATGCTTCCATACTTCCGTTAAGGGGATTGTCACTCAAAAAGAGTCCATATAACGCCGTTAAGGCACTTAAATCCGGAAACGGATTAGTACCGTTATTTAAATTGTTACTTTGTAAATTTATACTAGTTACATGACCATTATAGACGTTAATACCACGCCAACTATTTGTTACAGGTGTAGAAAAATCCCAACCAGTTTTATTTTTCCAGTGATCACCATCCGTACTGTCATATAGCAATTTTAAAGCGTCTTTTTCGCTTTGAGGTATTTCTGCCGTAGCTTTATTACTTTGTCCAGATTTAGTTTGTTGAAAATAGATATCTTCTGTTTTTTTTGCTTCTAAATATCGATTTAATTGTAAGTCACGCAGAATAGAAATTTCCCGAACTATATCTTGATCTTTAACACCATACTTTTTCAAAGAGACAGTTGTTCTGTCTGCATTAAAACCTATAGTTGCATCACTTAAGTCCTGAGCAAAAGAAGACAATGAACAAAACACCATGCAAAGAGTGGTTATCCAGTATTTTTTTATTTTAAGATTGTTTACCATAATCTAATTATCTTTTTTTATAACTACTTGTTTGTTAAAACAATTAGTGTGTTTTATCTAAGTGCGTTATATTCTTGAACTAGTACTTGTTGTTGTCGTTTTACTTGTTTCTACAGGCGGGGGACTGGTCGAATTACAGGCCTGTTGTATAGCGCTTATAATTCTTTTACCCGGAAACACCGTTGTTGCATCTGTAACCAGTGTTTTTATTTGGCCTGAACAATCCAGGTAAGTTACTTTATAACATAACTCAGTATTTTGGCTTGCAACATGAAGTTCCTGACAATTAGAGCAAACATCAACACCATTTGTATTTACAATACTCGAAGCAATAATTTCTTTACATCCGTTGGTTATTGCACCTATTAAAGTTCGTTTTAGTACGCCAGAAGCATCTTTATAATCTACCCACGCATTAACTTCCGGTTGTTGTGTAGCGTTGCTTAACCAAATTCCTTCGTATTGATATGTTTTGGTTGGCAATACTGTAGAAACCGGTTTTGTAACATTTGCATTTCTTTTTACAATTGTGATTGTTCCAACTAGTGGTGTACATTCTTGAGAAGGACAGAAATCTATATTTCTTACATATCCATTATCATCATAAGAACCGTTGCTATAATGAGTTTCAACAATAGTTTTATATGGATGACCTTCAAATTTATCAAGGTCAATTCCTGTAATTGTTCCCAAATTAGATTTAGGTAAATAAACGTCGTTTCCAATAGCATCTTCTGTAAACGAAAAGCTTATTGAAGAAGTGTCATTAGTAAAGTTGAATATTTTAGCTCTTGGACTATAAGTGTAAGGTATTAAAGCGGCAATCTCATTTTTTGCATAAACGTTTGCATCAACACCATTTGGTGCACTTGATAATTTGTTGACTAAATCAATAAATAAGCGGTGTATTTTTGGTGTAAGCGGATTGTTTTGAGTACAAGAAACGACTACAACCGGTGTACAATTTTCTATAAAGATTGTTTTCTTAAAAATAGTTTCACATTTTTCTTCGGCATTTGCAGTTAATTTTACTTCGTAAGTTCCCGCAATATTTGTTGTAAAGCTATAAACACCAGTTGTGTTTGTAACAGTATCAACAATATTACCACTTATGTCAGTAGTTGTCCATGTATAATTTACATTGGCAACCTCTGTTTCAAATACAAAAGTGTTTGTTTCACTTGCACATCGTTTATTGTCAACAATTACTTTTTTAGTAAAGTTTGTAGTGCAGCCTATTTCGTTTTTAGCGACTAGTTTAATAAAATAAACACCTTCATTTGCAAAAGTATAAGCAAATGGAGTTGTAATATCGGCATTACTGGTGCTTATTGCTTGTTCTGCTTCTGATGTTATGGTCCAGGAATACGTTAAATTAGGAACTGTAGTTTCAAACGAAAACGAATTTCCCTGATTAGGATATATATAAGTGTTAGCTGATTTTATAATACCAACTATTTCCGGTGTACAATTGCTTCCTTCACCCGGACAGAAGATTATATTTCTTACTTCAGATTCTTTGGTACATTCATAGGGTTCTAAAACAACTTTGCCTGTCTTAGCCTTTTTTCCACCATTTATAACTTGGCAAGAAACAAAAAAATCATCTGCAGCTATATATTGACTAACATTAGTGAAAATAGCAGATGAAACGCTATAATCCAGATCTTCTGGTGTATTATATTCAGGGTTGTAATATATTCCGTAGAAGCTATAAATATGAACATCATATGCTCTATCCGGGGAGAATGAAAAATTAATTCCATTTACTCTTTGATCTTCACCAAAACCTTCTTTTAGACTTACAAAATTATATATTCTATCTCCAATACTATTTTTAATATAAGGTTTAAGTGCCATAAATTCAGGCATAGCAATAGTAGAATTAATTTGTTCGTCAGTTTCTCCGAGAACAACTCTTTGAATCAATTTTTTCACAAAACTTAAATAAAGACTTTGCACTTCTAATGATTTTTCATTGTTAACAGTACAACCGTTTTCAATTAGAGAATTCATAATTTTTCTGGTGCTTGTTACGCAGCCTGTTGCTTTACTTGTTGCTCCTAATGTTACCTTATAATATCCCGGAATTGTGGTTGTTACTGGAAACGTAGTATTAGATCCAGAGCCTATTTCTACATCATTAGGGTTGTATAGTTTCCAGCTGTAAGTAAAATCATCTGGCGGAAAACCATTCCATAAAAATGATTCTAAAGTAATTGTTTGTCCAATTTTAATATCTGTTACTCTGCCTGTAGTATATTCATCGGGAGCACTTATGGCTACAGCATACTCATCATTATTGTACATACAAAATTCTACAGCTTCTACATCTCTTTTATATATAGTTGTACAGCCAGTTGGATCTGTAATTTCAAGATTAATGACATATTGACCTTCAGCTGAAGGGTTAATTGTAAAATCGGTTTGTGTGCTTGTTGCTACGCTTTGTCCATTTAAATTAAGCAAATCCCATTTGTAGATAAAATTGGTTGGGCTAAAACCATAAGGAGAAAAAGTAATTATAGATTCGTGATTCATTGGCACCTGTTCTCTGTTTTGAGGGGTATATATTGCTCCACCTCGAGCATCTTGAGGAATAATGCAAACATTAGGATCTCGTACCGTAAAATTTTGTTCAAATTCAGTGCAGCCAATTGCATCAGTAAGTTTTAAGGTTACTTTGTAAGTACCAAATGATGTTGCCGTAATAGGAAAATTCAAAGTGTTTTTTGTATCTAGTAAGACACCATTTGGATCAAATAATTTCCATTCATATACTAAATTTCCATTAGTAGCATTAGTCCATTTTCTGAAAGTAATATTTGCTAAAGTATTAAGCCTAATCCCGCTATAATCTCCATAAATAGCATAAGGCGAATAAATAGTTCCGTATCGTAAATCGTTAGATTCACATACCATTTCGGCTGTAGCCATTAATTTGGTAGTGTTTGTATTTGGGGCTGTACTAGATTTTGAAGTCAGCTTCGCCTTATTTTCTTTGATTACAGCATCTTGTCTATTTGTCATCGACATATAATCTGCGATTTTATTCTTGCGAAGTTTAGCCAGCTCTTTAGCCAGATTTTTATCTTTAAATCCTAGTTTTTTTAAAGAATCCGTTTCTTTAGATCTATTAAAGCCGATAGTAGTATCAACAAGACCCTGAGAGAAACTCGCCAAAGAGAAAAGTACCGTGCAAAGAGTGGCGATCCAATATTTTTTTATTCTAAAATCGTTTACCATAATCTTGTTATCTATTGTTTTTTTGATAGTTTTTATCAAAACAATTGTTTAGTCTTGTCTTAGGTTAGTTATTTTTTAAAGATGAACTTTTTTTAATCTTAGTTTTTCCTACTGATCCAGTAGTATTTGCAGATCTTAAAATTCCAACAATTGGTTTGCATTCTTCTGCAGGACAAAAATCAATATAGCGAACAATTGTTTGATGAGCACAATCATACGGGTCTAATGGTTTTATGTTTTTACCTCCATTGTCTACATAACATGATATTAAGGGTTCATCAGCAGAAACGTATTGATTTAAATTAAAATACAATGTTTGTTCAATTCGTGACATTGTATATTCAACATCTGTAGGATCATAGTAAATTGACCATCTTGTATGATAGAATATATCAGAATCTCTGTCTGGTGAAAAAGAAAAGCTAAAGCCAGAGAAATTATCATCTTGGCTTTTTGTAGATTTAAAATTGTAAATTTTATCTTTTGGGCCATTTGTAATATATGGTGTTAACGCAATGAATTCAGCAGTTGCGCTACTGTTATTAATTTGCTCATCACTTTCTCCTGACAATGACCTTAGAGCAAGACTCTTTAAAAAGTTTATGTACACTTCTTTTACTAATTGTGATTTAGGATTTGTTTCTGTACAAGAATTATTAATTAAACAACCAATTGTTTTTGTAAATTGGGATGTACACGAAGTAACAGTATTAGTAACATCTAAAGTAACTCTGTGAAATCCGGGAGTTGTCAATGTTAGGGGGTAAACTTCGTTGTTTCCTGAGCCAATTAACACATTATTTACATCGTATGTTTTCCATTGATAAGTATATGTTTTTTCCGGATTCTGATTAAACATATAAAAGGTCAAATCCTTTGTTTGATTAATGTCTATAAATGCAGAACCGTTACTATATTCATTATCAAAATTAATAGAGCCAGAACGCTCCCCATCAGTATAAGTACACTCATTGACGACTTGAATGTCTTTATTGAAATTGTGAACACAACCATTAGTATCTATTATTTTAAAGTTTAATTTGTAATTACCAAATTCTGTAGCTGAAAAAGTAAAATCTTCAGTAGTTGCAGATGTAATAACATTTCCATTATCGTTTACTAACTCCCATAAAAGATTCATATCGCTCAGGGTGATATTGCTGTAGGGATAAAAAACAAATGGAGTTGGTGTATTTATTAGTACAAGTGAGTTACTAAAATCATTACCTGGTGACATGTTTAGTATACTCCCACTAATGGGATTGACACTACAATCAAATTTCACCGTAATTATTTTTTCAAAATGAGTTACACAATTATTAGAATCCTTAACATCTAAAAGTATAGTGTAATCTCCCTCTCCATATTGAAGGTAAAATTGATATTCATTACCTCCTCGCGGATCATTGTAATATCCTCCATTTTCAGGAATCTTAACATTCCACGTGTAAGTAAGATTGGTATCCGTAGTTTCAAATGTAAAAACCGGAGTAGTATATAAAGCCGGATTTTCAGTATTTACTTTTATAGTTCCATCAATAGAATTACACGGCGCAACAACTTTTACAGATTTGCCTATAGTTGTTATACAACCATTTTCATCTGTAACTACCAGGCGAACTAAATAATCACCTACTTTATTATACGATCTGTTTACTGTGCTCGTGGTTGCAGTACCAATTTCTACAAAATTTGTATTAAAGAAAGTCCATTTGTATGTAAAGTTTGTAGCAGTTGTTTGAAATGAAAAAGTAGTGGTTTCATTTAAATTAACAGTTTCAGTTGGGATTTTAATTTCTCCTGCAATAGGAACACAAGGTGCCTTATAAAGTGCTGTTATTGTTTTATTGAAAGTATTTGTGCATCCATTAACATCAGTCACGACTAATGTAATATTATAATTTCCTTCTGTTTGATAAGAATAATTTGCAATTGGTGTCGTAAAAGTAGTAGAGTTACTAATATTTTGAAATGTCCACAGATAAGTTAAATCTGTTGAAGTGTTTTCAAAAGAGAAAGTAGTATTTGTATTTATATATATGTCCTGAGCAGATGTTGTTATTGTACCTGCGATTGGAATACAATTAGATGGAATATTTATAATTTTTGTAAAAGTAGTTGTACAGCTATTAGCGTCAGTCACAATAAGATGTACTTTATAGTTACCAGCAGCAGTATAAATTTGGGTCGCACTGGCTGTATTTTGTCTTTCTTTTTCACTATTATCTAAATTGTAAAATATCCAATTATATGTTAAACCAGTCGCTGATGTTTCAAGAGAAAAGTTGTTTGACACATTCAACATAGGACTTTCAGGATTTGTCTTCAGAATTCCTGTAATTGGCAGACAATCATTCGGACAAAAATTAATATATCTTATTTCAGATTCTGATGTACAATCTGAGGGTTGTAATAAGCTGCTTTTTCCTGTAGGTCGGGAAGGAGTTAAACAAGTAACTAAATATTGATTTGGTGAAACATATTGATTAAGATTGATCTTTGATTCAATTAATCCTAATAAATATTCTAAAGGCATTCCCTGTTGGTATTGAAAATCATGAGGAACAGAAAGATGAATGTCATATGAACTGTTTGGCGAAAATGAGAAATTAACACCTGTAATCTCATTAGTTAGGCTTCTAGCAGTCGCATAATTATATATTTTATCTTTTGGACCGTTTGTAATGAATGGTGTCAAGGCAGTAAATTCCGCTGAAGCATTATTTGCATTTATTTGGACGTCAGTCTCTCCTGAAATTGATCTTGATATTAAGTTCTTAAGCACATTGACAACCAAACCTTTCACAACTGTAGATTGAGCGTTTGTTTGTGTACAACTACTTGGGATCAAACAAACAATAGATTTTGTAAATTCCTGAACGCATCCGCTGTTATGTTCCGTAAGCTCTAAAACTGCTTTATAATAACCTCCAACTGTTGGCGTAATAGGAAAGTTTAAAGCTGTTCCTGAATTAAGTAACTGATCATTATCGTTGTACAAGCTCCACTTGTATGTAAAATTATAAGGAGTACCATCATAATTTACAATAGGAAATGTAACATTTGTAACCTGATTTACATTTACTACAGCTGATTTAAATATATCTTCATTGCCATCGACTTTAATGTACGCACGTCCGTATTGTGTGATATTATCACAAAGAGCAGGACCGGTTTTAAGTGCTACTGTTTTTTGGAAATTGGATTTGCATCCATTTAAATCTGTTACTTCTAAAGTAACGTTATAAGTACCTGGAGTGCCATAAGTATAATCTACAGTTTTAGTCGTAAAAACAGTAGATTCGTTATTGTAATAAAAAGTCCATTTATAAGTTAAATCTGTTTCTGCTGTTTCAAGTGAAAAATTAGTATTTGTTAATACATAAACATCAGGTGTTGATGTTGTTATATTACCGACAATAGGTACACAGCCCGCCTTAATGATTGTTATTGTTTTTTCAAATCTTGTAATACAGCCGTATATATCCACAGCAAGTAAAACAATTGTATAATTACCAGTTTCACTGAAAGATTTTGTTACAGAAGCCTCGTTGCTTGAATCGAATGAACCATCGGGTTTAGAGAATGACCAATTGTACGCAAAATTACTTGAAGATGTATTTAAAGAAAAGGTTATATTTGAATTGGTTAGAAATTTATCTTCTGCGGGTAACATTGTTCCAACAATAGATACGCATGGTGGTTTTTGCGTTACCGCTATAGTTTTTACAAAATTAGTGGCACAGCCATATTTGTCAGTTATTTTTAGATTCACTTCATAACTACCTATTGCAGTATATACATGTCTATATGAGCTGCTTGTGTAAGTAGTAGAACTAGTTTTGTCTAAATTATAAAATGTCCATTCGTATGTTGAATTTTCAAGTGTACGATCAAAAGAAAATAAAACTGATGTATTAGGAAAAATATTCTGAGTAGAAGTTGTTATTCCTCCTGAAAGAGGAACGCAAGGTCTAGGATTGATTGTAAAATTTTTTTCTAAGTCTATTCTACAACTAGAATTGCCCGGGTCCATTATTGTTAATTTTAATTTATAGATTCCAGGCACACTAAATGATGGTGTTGCATTAATTGTTTCAGCATGGAATACATTGATATCATTCGAATTGTAAAAATTCCAGTAATAAATTAGATTAGTTGACGTAGTTTCAAAAGAGAAATTAATAGTTGTGTCCACTTCATTTTCTTCCTTATCCATTTTAATAATTCCAACAATATCAGCACATGTAACGTTCAAAGTAATAGGTTCTCGTGATAAAGCTAATTTCATACCGGGAAGATCGTGATATGATAAACAAGTATAAGTTCCTGAAAGACCTATAGATAGGTTGTCTATTGTGTAGGTTTGGCCGGTAGCTTCAATTATTTTTTGTCCATTACGAAACCATTGAAAAGTATCTTGAGGATGTAAAACATCATCTAAACATATTTTAAAAGTTACACTTTCACCTGTTTTTTTATCAAATGTTTGTGGAATATCAATTGTTGCTTGTGGAGAATGCCCAAAAGTGCGAGCATTTAAAAATGCAAATTGGTCGACAAAATCAACAAATCTAAACTTATTATGATTAATAGAAACAAAAGTTAATGCTGTGTTAGAAGTTAAACTCGGAATGTTGCCACTAAATTGATTGTTATCTAAGCGTAAAGTATTCAAATTAGTTATAGAAGAATAACTTGGTATTGTGCCAGTCAACTTGTTAAAACTAAAGTCAATGCCGTATAATCCGGTAAATAATGACAAGTCCGGTAATGTACCGGTAAGCTGGTTATTTCCCATTTGTAAATAACCCAGATAAGGAGTTGGCTTTAAGTTTGGTATCGGACCACTTAGTTGGTTAGAATTTAAACTCAAATAAGTTAAGTTTAAATTTGATAAATCAGGAATAGTTCCGGTTAACTTGTTGTTTGAAAAATTTATAGATTGTAAATTAGTTGCACCTGACAAATCAGGAATATTTCCGGCTATTTGATTATTGGAAAATGATAATTGTCTCAGATTTTTTAAATTCGAAACTTCAGGTATAGGCCCGGTTAGACTGTTGTTATATAAACTTATATAATTTAGATTTGGAAAATTATTAAAATAATTAGGAATAGGTCCAGTTAATTGGTTATATGAAAAATTAAAATACAATAAGCTGGTTAGGTTCGAGAGATCAGGAATTTCCCCCTTTAAATTACTAACTGAAATATCCAAATCAAATAATTGTGGCATGTTATTTAGCCATAAAGGAATCGTTTCATTACTAAAGTCAGCAAAACCGATATCTAAATATCTTAGTTTGTTTAAACTGGATAAATCTGGGATAGGTCCTTTAAATTTGCAATCAAAAACTTCAAGTGAAAATAAATTAGGAAGTTGAGCAAACCACGAAGGCATTACTGAAACATCAAAAGGATTTTGAGCTAAAGTCAGATGAGTTAATTTTTGTAAGGAAGATAGGTTTGGAAATGCTCCATTTAAATTACATGCCCCAAGAGTTAATTGTTCTAAGTTATTAAGGTTTGTTACCCAAGAAGGAAAATTTTGGGGAGTAAGGTTATTATTACCTAAATGCAGTTGTTTTAAATAGGTTAAAGGAGTTAAATCCGGTAATATTCCAGTTATATTTTGCCTTACCATGTTAATTCCCTCAACATGTCCATTAACTACGGTTATTCCGTACCAGCCTCCTGTTTGTGTTTGAAAATTCCAGGAAGTAACAGGAGTACTAAAATCCCATCCTGATTTGTTACTCCAATTTGTACCACCATTATTATCATACAATGCTTTTAGTACCGCTTTTTCAGACGCAGGAATGTCAGTAATTTCGCCAGCTGCAAGGTTATTTGTGCTGGATTTTGAAGATTGCTGTGTTTTTAGCTTTTGCATTAAACTAGCTTGTTCTTCTTTTTTAATTTGTGTATACCGAATTAATTTCATATTTCGGAGTCTGGTAATCTCAAAAGGAATGTCCTGATTAGCTACTCCGTTCTCTTTTAGCGAAGTAGTAAACCTTTCAACATCAAACCCAATCTCCTGATCACTATAAGTCTGAGCAAAGCCTGCAGTCGCAATAAAAAAACTAATTATAGTAAAAACTAATGTATATTTTAATTTCATCTGGATCTTAATTATTTTTTAGCGGTTACAGCAGGAGTAGCAGCAGTACTACATGAAACAACCTGTTTTTTTAGAATAGCTTTTTGGCTTGGTGAGATTTTCAAACTTTTTGTTCCCGTGTGCGCTTGTCTGTCAGATACAGAAACATCATTTGTTTTTAGCTGAGCCTGAAAGTCAAAGTGAGAAGCATTTCCACAATTCGACAAATCATAATCTTCAAACCCATCAGAAGCAAGCTCTGTATATTTAGTGTTTGAAGCCACAGCAACCGGAAAACGATTGTTATAACCATATAAAGCCGAAGAATAACGTTTTAAAGCATCCTTATTTTCTACTTCCTGCCCGGTTGGATTGTATTGCGTAACCTCAGAAGCAAAAGTCCAACGGTTATAATTTGCAGCAGTCATTCCCCATGCTTTTTTGTCGGTATCATAAACATAGAAAGGGAAGAAGTCATTAAAGAAACCTGTTTTACGAGGCGTTGGATCGATAGTATAATTTCTACCCGTTAAGTATGCGTACGACTTATTGGCTCTCCAGTTTCCTAAAATATTATATAAGTACGGATTGTATGATCTTTTGATAATATCATCTTCTTCAGCTGTATTATTTTCTTTTTCATACTCAAATGCCAAATTACCATTTTCGAAAACCATTTTCGGTAAATTACATTCACATTGCGAAGGCCAAACATTGTTATACTGAACGGCAGAAGCATTAACAATTCTGTTGATAGCTGTCGTCGACATGTATGGGTTTTTCCCTATACTATCTTTTATAGTTGTAATTTTATTACTAGCATCATAATTGTACAGTGGATTCGTCATAGATGTTACACTAGCCATAGAAGCCATTTGCATGTTTCTGTGCCCTGAACGAATTACTTTCATTTTTGCCGTATTAATAAGTTCAGGATTTACAAGCAATCCTCTTTCATCAATAAGTTTAAAAGTAGAATTGGTTACGTGAACAACCCAGGCTTTCATGATAGTTTTTGTTTTTCCATCTGGAGCAAGACCGTTAAGCCATAATTCATCACCATCAATTAAATAATCAGATTCACTATGATTTCCTGTAAATTGATATTGATTATTTCCTGTTTTTTCGATATCCCATTCCAATCCAAGATTTTTGGCAGACTGACTCATTCCGTCATAACTCCAGTAAGCAGGAAAATTAAAATTGAAATATTTGTCGTTGTATTCATTAATCGTTTCAGTTAATAAAACATCACCGTTTTCCGCATCATATGCAAGATTTTTTGTAGATACTTTAGAACCAAGATCATATGCTATTTTTTCTGAAAGGATAGCTGTAGTATGAATCACTTTGGTTGTTACAGCGGTTCTAAGCTGACTTTCATGTTGAGAATAACTAGGCAGTGGAACCGGTACCACTACAATAAATATTGTTATTGGTATTCCCGCTAGATTATAATGAACACCAGCAATTTGTGTGGTAGATTTATTTTCTCTAAAGTCATTTATTACGTCATAATCAACCCCAACTAATTTAGAAGCTATATCTCCTTTCGAATCTATAGTTTGAACAGTATTATTTAGTCTGCCCGCATTTCTGTTTTGAGTGTCTGTTATCGTATTATATTTATAATCAACACCAGAGATAAAATCTTTTTGCCCTTCCCCATATACACGCTGGTTTTTCATTTTACCATCCATATCATTGGTGTGAACAGAAAATCCTTGTGATAAAGTAATATGATCTCTTACTCTTAAATTAAGAATACTAGCCAATGTCGATGATTTGTCATAATGTAATGATAAAGTAGTACGATCTGTAATTGTTGGAAAGTCTCTAGACGTATAAAACTCTGTTACCACAGATCCTGTAGCGTGTTTTTTTACCGAGCTGGTTACAACATTTGATGCGTTAAACTTATCTCTGGATAAATTCGCAACCGTTACACGGCTATAAGTTACTTTAGGAGCAGGGAAAAATGATTCTCCGAAAGGCTCTTCAACATAATTGGTGTTATCTGGTCCAAGTGGTAAATCTCTTTTGGTTTGATCATAGAACGGTTTTACAAAAGGGTTTTCTTTACAGCCTAATGGTTCATAAGTGGCAACACCAGATGATTTTCCATTTTCTGCCTCATATGAATATTCTTGTCCGTAAGATTGTTGGTATAATTTATTACCTTCATTTTCGGTCATGACATTCCATTGGTCATTAATAGCGATTTCTTTAACTCTTGTACCGCCTCCCATTTTCTTTCCGCTTGGCTGATTAAGTCTAATCCATGATTTATTAGTAATAAACCTGCTTGCAATTTCGGTTTGTTCTAATTTAGCGTTTGGACTTTTGAAAATATCCAAAAGTGTTGGTAGCCATCCAATCATTTCCATAACAATACTTTTCAAATCAGTAGTATCTTCTTCATTATACATACTGTAGACCAATCTGTTTAAGTTTTGTCTTCCAAAGTTCCAGCCCGCTTTTGAGATCGGGTTTACTTCATGCGAATTGGCGTTAAAACCATCACCTTTTCCAACATAATCAACAGGTATTGCAACATATTGTTTCCCATTTGATTCAAGGAAACCACAATCAACAACCTTATTTTGAATTCCCTCAATATTAAGATACCCGGTAACATAATCATATTTATCTGTACCGTCTACACCTGGTGGTGGATTTGGATTCACCATGTTTAACAGGAATCTGAAATACAACGGATTGGCAGCATCTCCAACGTTTTTTAAATATTTGTCAAAAAACAATTGAGATAGTATCTTAGGGTCAGTAATAGATAAGTCATTATCAATTTTATGGTCTAATTCAACATAAATATATTTTCCAAGTGTCTTCTGTTCAATTCCATTAGAAATATTGTTGGAAGTAAGACCGGCTTTTGAACCACTTCCAACTACTTTAAACATTTGCATGGCATCTTTGTTTTGTACCGAACTATAATCGTCAGATTCATAGTTTAGTTCCATCTGACCTCCCGAAGGTAAACGAATAGACTTAATAAGCCACGCACTTGCATATTCATCTGCCTGTGTTTTACTGCTTTGGTCTACAAATGGAAATTCAGCATTGGATAATTGAGCTGTCGTTCCTTCATTTACGCCTTCTTTCACTTCTTTATAATTACCCCACACGTCATAGGCTTTCATATCATATTTCGGATTGAATCCGTAATTGAAAACATAAGGTGTGTATTTACCCATATTAGAATTTTTATAGGTAAAATAAATTTTACTAAGCGTCAGTTTTCCTTCACCATTAATATTATTGTCAATACCAGGGCACAAACTGTAGTTATATTCAAAATTGGCTTCTTTTATCGGAGTTGCTTTATCTCCATCTGCCAGGTATTCAGGTTTTGAGTAAAGAGAGATCTTATCTAACTTGTACATTTTTGAGTCTGTACCAAGACCTCCATCTTCGCTCTTAACACCATAAGCATCATTTCTTTCAGAAAGGTGAAAAATAGCTACATGCGTTTTAGTAACAATTTTTTTGATATATAGAAGCTCCTTTTCTCCATATTGATAATTTCCTTTATCATCTTTTTTGCTCGAACGTAAGCCTTCGTCATAATTGGCTTCGTTTTCTTTAAAAGGAATTCTCCATTTGTATAAATGGTCAGTAGTTTTATTATCGTATTCGAATTTTGTATAAGAACCCAAATCATCATCTGTTGGTCCATCATTTTTTAAATCCTGATAATCAGTAGATAGTACTGATGTTAATAGATAGGAGTGAGCATAAGGAGGTGTTGTGACTCTATTAAAGTATTGATCCCCACTTTTTTTATTTTTAACAGAATTATCACCCGAATCATAGTGAATTAATCCATTTTTATAGTCTAATTTTTCAGCTGGCCTGTTTTTATCACTAACATCAAAAGTTACCTCTCTTTTAATTGTGTTATAGGCAGCTCTGCCGTATACATATCGTTCTCCGCCTTCTTTAGTAATTCTTATTTCTGTTGTATGGTGATCTCTGGAATATTGACTTGGCTGTAGTTTTGAGCCAAATTTCTTTGCTTCCAATTTTGTTAGTTTTTGTATCGATTGATTTCTGGATAATCTTGATGATTCTCTTTTAACAGCTCCTGTATAAGCAATTGAACCACTATTTTTAGTGTATTTCACATCAGTGCTTCTTGAAAATTTACCGCCACTCAATCCTAATTTAACGGCATCATAACCTCCTAATTTTGTATTGAATAAGTCTAATTCTTTATCAACATGACTACCACCAATATTTTTAAAAAACACTTTTTCATAGTCAGGTCTGTTACCTGTTTTTTTCTCTCTAAATCTTCCCAATGCAGGGTTTGAATTGCTCCACAAAGACGTGCTGCTTTTACCTAAAGTTACTGTGGCATCAATTCCCCATTTAGTCAAACCACCTGCACCAAGTTCTAAACCTAAGTTTGCTCCAACGCTATCATCGTTTACTTCTTTGTCAAAAACATAACCTACCTGCGATTTGTAAGGTCTGAACATTCCCGAAACACCTTGTCCCTGAATATTATATAAGTCATACGTATTGCTGGTTAAAGGAAGAGAAGTAGTGTTTTTATTAAATGTTCTGTCTTTTTCTCTGTTAAAATCTAAAACGTCTGCTGTAGAAGCATTGTAGGTGTTTTCAAAACCATAAGCTCTTTCTGTTTTATATTTTTCAGAATTCTTTATTCCCTGACTTGTTCTGTATCCAGAAAATTTCATTCCCGGTTCTATACCCCAAAATTCTCCTTGTATATTCAAATTAAAAATAAAATTAGAAGATACCATACCAACTCTTTTTGTTGGAGTGAATGAGGCATCAATAAAAGATGTAGATCCGCTTATACCATATTTACCAGTTGTATTTTTCACCAAGGTTTTTTTAAGGTTCATAGCTGCAGAAAAAGTTACACTTTCAAGACCTTTTCTACTATTATAACTCACACCAAGACTACCTGTAGGAGTATTGTCTTTTAATTTATTATACTCATCTCTATTTTCGTAGGATACAGTTGGTGAAACAGAAACGCCTTCAGAAGCAGAGGATTCAAGATTTACTCCAACTCTTATGTTATTAGCTATTTGAGCACTCAGACCACCAGTTGCTGTGGCTCCAAAACCTTCATAATTATTGTACTTAATATTCATTCCAACATTTCCACCTATTTTAGCTTCCCCAGCTCCAAAACCAGCAATAAATACATTAAAATCAGATCCAACTGTTACATTAGGCTTCATGCTATTTTCATAGGTCATTTCATCCCCATTAAAATCATCCGGCAAACCGCGCATTTGTCTTGTAATCTGTCCAACGTTAAGATCCCAGCCTAATCCTACCCATGATGCTTCCTGATCCATGGTTACGCCAGAATTGTAAGCTAAGTTTATCGGATAACCACCTACATCCATAATTGGAATGTTGTAATTAAAATCACCACTTGCCAAATCAACCATATCAGAAGTTCCAATAGGAGTAAAGGACTCAAATTCCGGTTGTGATGGTCCACCGGTTAATGCATAAATTTGCATTGGTTGAAATGTTTCCAAAAGAATCATCATAGCTAAATAAATAGCAAGAGTTTTTTTAAACTTATTAATTTTTGGCTGAATCATAAGGCTATTTGAGTATAGGTGTCTTTAAATTGAAATTTTAGCGTTCCTTTTCTAAAAAGGAAATCGGTATAGACTAATTGTATTTTTTCATTTGGATCAATCCCTGAAAAAAACAATAAAACTTTTTGGTAGGGTGCTATTTTATAATTGCGTTCGTAAGTAACGCCTGAACAGGCAATGGTATCTTTTTTTGAAGTAACGACATAGAAATCTTTTTCTAATCCAAAAGACATATATTTTACAGCATCAGTATATTCCATTCCTGTAAAGTCATTGCCCAGTAAATCTTTCTCTTCGTCTTGTTGAAAGGTAAATTCTATAATACGTTCTCTTTTGTTTTCTTCATAAAGAGAATCAACTGATATTAGATTTTCATTTCCTAAATCTTTTAATAAGTAATATTGAATAGGAACTTCAATTGCAGTAAAATCTATATCGTCGGCTTTTTGAGTATAAGCACGAGATTTCCACCCTATTTTTTCAAGATTAAAATAGCGGTCTTTGATTTCAGAATTTGTGAAATCATCTTTTGTTTCTTTTTTACAGGAGATACATAGAAAAACACAAAAAACACAAAACAACTTATTTAAGTCCTTCATATCTTTTGTTTATATACGTAAGTAATTCTTTCGTTACTGTGATTTTTTCATCGGCATACAAAACGTTTGTTTTGTTTTCGGAGCCGATTATAAGCTGGTAATTATTTTCTTTAGAAAAGTCTTCTGTGTAACTGTGGATTCGTGACCAGATTTTTGAAGATTCAGTTGTAGCGAAGATTTGATTGAATTGTTCTAATTCTTCCTTTCCCTGAATAAATTGTTTCATTAATATTTCTTTTTCAGAAGCATTAATAGATTTTGATTGTATTTGTGCGTATAAATTATCAAGAGCTGTTTTTCGATTAATAAATTCCTTTTCACCGGTACTTTTTAATTCTTTAGTCATAGAAAATCCATCAAATAATTCTGAATTATCTACATATACAATTTTAGTTTTAGATGAAAGACTCGTAAGAATTACATATAAAATTAGTGCGAAAATTAGTAAGGAATTGATAATGAGCAACAAACTGCTCGATTTTTTTACCATGGAAAGACTTGTTAAAAATTTTCGTAAATGTAAGTTTTTATTTTTCTTAACAAAGAAAATTCTCATTTTTTTTCTGTTAATTATTAAAAAAATTGTATATTGTTATGAGATTTATTGTGTTTAATTTAAAGAATTAAGAAAAAATCGAATTTAAATGTATTCTTTTACTTACAATATAATTTGTATCTGCTTGATATTAAAATAGTTAAGACTTTGTTAAAATCATGTCTTACAAATTAATATTTCTTATCTTATTAAGTTTGTTTTGAAGTGAAAGAACGAATTGTCAAATGTTAGAAGATAGGAGTTTAAATAAAAATTTTTCAAAGAATTTTATCTGACAAATTGGATCCGATTTTTTGCTGTTCTAAAAATTTTTCAAAGTTAAAAACAACTAATCTAGTTTCCGATGTACTGTAAATCCTTTTGTGCCGGTTTCGAGGGTGGGAGGCAAATATTGAAGAGATAACGCGACTAAAAGGCGAGACAAAAATGAAGTTTTCTGCTCCAGAAAATAAAAAAACCGTATTACAATAAAGTAATACGGTTTTTTTGTGGAGAATACCGGATTCGAACCGGTCACCCCTTGCCTGCCAGGCAAGTACTCTAGCCAAATGAGCTAATCCCCCATTGCGATAGCAAATAAAGTCAATTAATTTTCAAAAAACAAATTTCAAATAGCTTAGAGTAAAAATAATTACCAAAACCGTAACTTTACGTTCAAAACTATTTTTATGAGTTCAGAAAATCAAAACGGTACTTTACAAACTACTTTTCAAAATGCAGTTGCAATTGTGCAATTTGGACATCCTGCGAGTAATTCTTTTCCGCGTGAATTATTAAATCGTTTAACTGCCGAAATCAATTCGTTGAGCCGAAATGAAACCGTTTCAGTTATTGTTTTACAAAGCGAAGGTTCGAAAGTTTTTTGTTCCGGAGCTTCGTTTGATGAACTTCTGGCAGTAGAAAATGAAGAACAGGGAAAGGAATTTTTCTCTGGTTTTGCTCATTTGTTAAACGCAATGCGTAATTGTTCTAAAATCATCGTTGGTCGAGTTCAGGGAAAAGCTGTTGGCGGTGGTGTTGGAATTATTGCCACTTGTGATTATGTTTTGGCTACACCTGAAAGCGCTGTAAAACTTTCGGAGTTGGCAATCGGAATCGGACCTTTTGTGATTGAGCCAGCCGTTTCCAGAAAAATTGGTAAAACGGCAATGACCGAAATGACCTTAGCTGCACAAAACTGGAAATCGGCTGAATGGGCTTTAGAAAAAGGACTTTTTTCTGAGATTCACAAATCAGAGCAATTAGATATCGAAGTAGAAAAATTTGCCCAAAAATTAAGCTCCTATAATCCCGAAGCTTTGTTTGAGATGAAGAAAATTATTTGGGAGGGAACAGAGCAATGGGAATCTATACTTTTTGAGCGTGCCGCTATTACAGGAAAATTGGTTTTGTCTGATTTTACCAAAAATGCTTTGACACAATTTAAAAAGTAATTATATGATATTCGTCATTAATTTTAAACACATAGAAACATAGTTTTGGAATCTGTTTAAAAAAGACATTTCACTTGCATTAATTCACATTAGCATACTATGATTGAAAACGTGTTTTTTTGGATACTCTTTTTTAAGTATATAAATCTATGTTTCTATGTGTTTAAATCAATTTTACAAAATAAATTATTGCCATGACTATTATATCATTATTCCAAAAAGTAGATGTTGCTGAGAAAATTAAGAATGCACCTGATAGCAATTATCAGATTGGAGTTGTGATTGGATCCTTTATTCCTTTCATTATTTTGATAGGAATTGCTTATTGGATGTATAACAGAGCCAAAAAAAGAGATGAAAACGGTTATTAATTTGTAAATTTGCAACCTAAAATTCAAATCGATGAGTAATATCAGAATTACAAAGCAATTTAATTTCGAAACCGGGCATGCTTTATACGGTTACGACGGAAAATGCAAAAACGTTCACGGACACAGTTATAAATTATCGGTAACAGTTATTGGTTCGCCAATTACAGATCGATCGAATGTGAAATTCGGAATGGTGATTGACTTTTCGGATCTAAAGAAAATTGTAAAAGAAGAAATCGTCGACCAGTTTGATCACGCAACTGTTTTTAACGAAACTACACCGCATATCGAATTGGCAAATGAATTGAAAAATCGTGGACATCACGTAATTTTAGTAGATTATCAGCCAACAAGTGAAAACATGGTAGTTGATTTTTCAAAAAGAATTATTTCTCGTTTACCTGCAGGAATTTCACTTCATTCACTTAAACTTCAGGAAACAGAATCTTCGTTTGCAGAATGGTACGCTTCTGATAATATCTAAATTTCAAAAAGAAAATTCCAAATTCCAATCTTTTGGCTTCGCTGTGAATAAAATCTAAGAAGTCTAAGATCTAAATAATCTAATAATCTAAATGAAAAAAGTATATTTTGCTTCTGATCAGCATTTTGGCGCTCCAACTCCTGAGTTGAGTTTACCGCGCGAACAAAAATTTGTTGCCTGGCTGGATGTTGTTAAACAAGATGCAGAAGCTATTTTTTTATTAGGTGATTTATTCGATTTTTGGTTTGAATATAAAACTGTTGTACCAAAAGGTTTTGTACGGGTTTTAGGTAAACTGGCAGAGATTCGCGACAGCGGAATCCCGATTTATTTCTTTGTTGGAAACCATGATTTATGGATGAATGATTATTTTGAAACCGAATTGAATATTCCGGTATATCATGATAATAAAGAATTTACTTTTAACGGAAAAACGTTTTTAATTGGTCACGGCGACGGAAAAGGTCCCGGCGATAAAGGTTACAAACGAATGAAAAAGGTATTTACAAATCCGTTTTCAAAATGGCTTTTCCGTTGGCTGCATCCGGATGTTGGCGTAAGTTTAGCCCAATATTTATCAGTTAAAAACAAATTGATTTCCGGCGATGAAGATGTCAAATTTCTAGGCGAAGAAAATGAATGGCTTGTTTTATATGCCAAACGTAAACTCGAAACCAAACATTATAATTATTTCATTTTTGGGCACCGTCATTTGCCAATGATTATTCCAGTTGGAGAACAATCCAATTATGTAAATCTGGGTGACTGGATTGGTTATTTTACTTATGGAGTTTTTGATGGCGAAAACTTTAAACTTCAAAAATTCGAACAATAATTATTTTTTACTAGTTGGATAAACCGCAATTTTGTGTGTTCGCAGCATATAATTCGATTTATTTTTGCTGTTGGATGCCTGAAAAGTAATCGCGTTCGACATTTGTTTTGGCATATGACATTCTACACAATTATTTTGTAATGACCTTTTTGATATTGCTGTTAAAGTTGTTTCAGTATGTTTCGTAATTTGATGACAGCTCATACAAATTTTAGAATAAACAGCCATATTCTGAGTTGAGTTTTCATGTGGATTATGACACGTCATGCAATCCATTCTTTCGCTTTTCTTGAAACATTTGCTTTGGGCAAGCAACCCTAATTGATTTCCGTGAACATCATAATGAATACTGTCACTTGATCCCGGTATTTCTCTAAAATAATCAGAAAGTTTATCTCCCGGTTTAAATTGAAAACGTGATTTTATCTTTGCTTTATCATTTCCTGAATGGCAAAGTGCACAGGCATCTATTTTTTGCTGCCTTGTTAGTTTTTTGAATGAAACAATATTTTGAGCAATTTTTAAATCAGGAAATTTTAAATGTTTTTGAACGTGTTGTTTGGCCGGGCCGTGACAGCGCTCACAATCAATACCGTATAGTAAAGTGTTTTTGTTCATGAAATCCTCTACTTCCATATTCATAAAAGTAATACTGTCAGAGCTGGTTTCCACATATCTGCTGGCAATATTAGAACTGTGGCAACCATAACATTCCTTGTCAATTTGTCTTTCAAAATTTACTTTACTGGCAGAATAACCAGGACTGGTTGCCCAACTGTTTAAGGATTTGTAATAGGAGACAGGTAACTCAAATGTGTAGTGGTTTTTCCAATATGCACTTGTTTGTGCGTGTTTCGTTCCAAAGAGAACATCAAAAGAATGGGCTTCTATTTCTTTTCCGTTTTTATAAAGAACCTGATAAAGACTATCGTTACGTTCTTCCATAACAAGTTTAGTGTCTTTGTCATAAACAAAAGTATTGTGGCCATTTGTAAAATGTCCTAAAATATTTTCTTTGGTAGCAGGAGCGCTTGCTTTAAAATGCGAACTGTGAAAAGCCGTTTCATATTGTGTCTGGTGACACTGAATACAACTTTCAGAACCGGCATAATCGGTTCCGCGTGGATCTATGTAATTATCAGATTCATTTTTGCAGCCTATTACTAATAAGACCAAAGCAAAAACCGAAAAAAGAATAGTTGTTTTTTTCATTATTGTAAATATACTTTTTTCTGAATAAATTCAAAATATATTTCAAATATGAAAAAATGCTGTTAAATTGTTTAGATTAATTCTTAATTCATTCCTGCCCCATAAACATATTCGTCAAGGTCAATTCTAAACAAAGAACCTTCAACTAAATCTTTAATTGATTTTAATTCGGTCATAGAAACAGCCAGATCAATTGAAGCACAAGGCGTTTTCAATAAAAATTTATGACAGGAATATTTTAATTCACAAGCTTCGCAACATGCATTTTCGTTCATGCTGTCTTCGATTAAATCACAGAAATGATTTAACTCCTGAACTGTAAAATAAAAACCGGTTTCTTTAAAAACCAATTGAACTTTGTCGGTTATGGTTTCGTTTTCCTTTTTCCAGTAAAAAGCAATTCCAAAGTTATTGTGGTATAATTGTTCAATTTCTCTCATTATGAATCCTTTTGTTTCAACAAATATAAATATTATTTATATTAATTCTAAATAAAAAATCATAAAAAAGATGTTTTTAAAAATACAATAGTGATATAAATTTTATTTAGAGGAATCAGAAGTTCAGCTCAATTTAGCTTATAACATTTATTCGGTTTTATATTTATTTAAGCCAGTTTTTTATTTGTAAAAGAAACTCATTTTGTTGATCTACAAAGAGATAATGCGAACAGTTTTCAATTAAAGCAAAATGATTTTTGCCTGCTATTGTTTTAATAGAAATAATCTGGTCTTTGGAGAAAATCCCATCATTTTGTCCGTAAATTGCATAAACAGGAATTTCTTTTGCTTTTATTTCCTTTAAAAAAGGTCGACTATCGATATTATTTTGCTTTTCATTTTGATAAAAAAGCACGGGAGCATTTTTGTTTCGGATATTGGTTTTGTAAAACTCGCTTGCTTCGTAATCGCTGTATAATTGTTTTGATTCTACGGTTGGATTTGGCATTTTGAAATAATTATTTTCTCCCGCCAAATCAAAACAGGCTTTTCGATATTCAGCAGAATTTTTATTTAGCTTTTGAATTGCTTTTATTTTATCCAATTGAGACGAATCATTTTTTGTCAAAGCAATTTTTGAAACTGAATTTAAAATATGATCATAAGTTTCCTGTTGCGAAAATAATGCGCCCGCGAGAACAAGTGAATTTACTTTTTCAGGATATTTTGCGGTATAAAGCGTTGCTACCAATCCACCAAAACTATGACCAATAAGCGTGACTTTCTTTAAATTATATTTTTTTAAGATGAAGTTTAAATCCTGAAAAGCTTCTTTATAAGTAAATTTTGCGTCAGAATCTGCAGACCTTCCTTCGCCTCTTCGATCGTAGACAAGTACGTAAAAACCTTTATCGGCTAATTTCTGAGCTGTGGTTGCCTCAAATAAGGTCGAATTACCACTTGGGCCTCCATGAATAAAAACAATGGTTTTGTTTTCTTTATTTCCGTATGTTTTAATGTAGAGGTTTTGGCTATTTGCAAAAATGGAAATTGTAAAAATGAAAGCCAATAATAATTTTTTCATTACTCCATATTTTGATGATCTTCCATATCTTTCTGAAGATCTAAATTTCTAAAAGTAGGCGATGCTATTCCGAAACCCAAAACGGTCAATAAAGTCATACTTCCACCAAAAACTACAGAAGTTACCGTTCCCATTAATTTAGCTGTTAAACCACTTTCAAAGGCGCCTAATTCGTTAGATGATCCAACAAACATAGAGTTTACCGCAGCAACACGTCCGCGCATATGATCGGGAGTTTTAAGTTGTAAGATAGTTTGACGAATAACAACTGAAATTCCGTCAGCAACTCCGCTTAAAAACAGCGCTATAACAGAAATCCAGAAAATGGTAGAAACTCCAAAAACAATAATGCAAAGTCCGAAAATAAAAATAGCAATCAAAAGTTTCATTCCGGCTTTTTTATACAATGGAACATAAGCTGAAATCAGCATCGTAATAAATGCGCCAATAGCTGGTGCAGCTCTTAAAACACCAAATCCTTCGGGACCAACTTTTAAAATATCCTGTGCAAAAACAGGTAATAAAGCAACCGCTCCTCCAAAAAGTACGGCAACCATGTCCAAAGAAAGTACTCCTAAAATAGTTTTATTATTGAAAACAAATTTGATTCCTTCTTTCAAACTTTCCATAACCGGCTCACCAATCTTCGGATTCAGAATCGTTTTTTTCTCGATTTGAGTTAAAGCAAGCAAGGCAGAAACAGAAAAGCCAACCACAAGGCACATTGACCAGTGAACTCCTATCCAATTGATAGAAAATCCTGCAACCGCTGGTCCTAAAACCGCACCAATCTGCCAAACCGAACTACTCCAGGTTGCAGCATTTGGATAGGCTTTTTTAGGTACAATTAAAGATAAAAGCGAGAAAATTGTTGGTCCTAAAAAGGCACGTACCAATCCACCCAGAAATACTAAAAAATAAATTGAATATAAGATAAGATTAGATGATACATCGCCAACAACTGCAGGCCAGGTCAATAAAAATAATCCGAAACTAATGATTGAAAACCCTAAAATACACCATACCAGCATTCCTTTTTTCTCTCTTTGGTCGACAATGTGTCCGGCAAATAATGCCATTGAAACCGCTGGAATTACTTCCATCAAACCAATTATTCCAAGTGAAAGCGGGTTCTTGGTAATGCTGTAAACTTCCCATTCAATTACAATAAATTGCATCGACCAGGCAAAAACCATAGCAAAACGCAATAATAAAAACATATTAAATTCTCTAAAACGCAACGCCTGATACGGGTCGTTTTTCTTTTCTTTATTTTTCATTTGGTCTAATATCTTTAAGCATTAGTTGGGTCGAAACGTTTCCGTTCCATTCATTTTCGGCCAGAGAATAAGCTAACTGAAATGGATTTTGATTTTTTGTGATGTCTATTTTTTTTCCAAGGCCAAAACCTATTGCAGCAATTCCTTCCGAAGTATTCTGCTTTACAAAAAGTCTTAAATGTTCTTCGTCTGCTCCCAGCGTTTTGGCATAACCTGTGTCTTTTACATTTGTTGTCATAAAAACAGGCGTCATGTTTTGCGGTCCAAAAGGCTCAAATTGTTTTAAAATCCGAATGAGTTTTGGTGTTATGTCAGAGAAATTTATCTCTGCGTCAATTTCGATTTCAGGAGTTCGCATTTCGGGGTGAATAGTTTCCTGAACACATTTCTCAAAAGCTTCTTTAAAAAGCAGATAATTTTCTGCTTTTAAAGTCATTCCGGCAGCATACATATGGCCTCCAAATTGTTCCAAATGTTCTGAGCAGGCATCTAATGCATTGTAAACATCAAAGCCTTTTACAGATCGTGCCGAAGCTGCGTATTTATCACCGCTTTTGGTGAAAACCAACGTTGGGCGATAATAGGTTTCAATTAATCGTGAAGCCACGATTCCGATCACGCCTTTATGCCAGTCTTCCTGAAAAACAACTGTCGAAAAGCGTTCTTCTTCCTGATTTTCCAGAATTTGTTGAAACGCTTCTTTCGTAATTCTTTTGTCTAAATCCTTTCGGTCAGAATTGTATTGTTCGATTTCTGAAGCAAATTGTTGCGCTTGTTCAAAATTAAATTCGGTTAGTAATTCAACCGCATGGTTTCCGTGTTTAATTCTTCCGGCGGCATTTATTCTTGGCGAAATAATAAAAACAACATCTGTAATGTCCAAAACTTTCTTTTTTACCTGATGTACCAAAGCTTTAATTCCTGGTCTTGGATCGCTGTTAATAACCTGCAGTCCGAAATAAGCCAAAACACGATTTTCTCCCGTAATAGGAACAATATCTGCAGCGATTGCCGTAGCGACCAAATCCAGATAAGGAACCAGATCTTCAATAGTTTCTTTTCGGTTTTTCCCTAAAGCCTGAATCAGTTTAAAACCAACGCCGCAACCGCACAACTCATCATACGGATAATCGCAATCTTCTCTTTTTGGATCTAAAATCGCAACCGCATCCGGAAGGATATTTCCGGGTCTGTGGTGATCACAAATAATAAAATCGATGTTTTTTTCTTTTGCGTAGGCGATATGATCTATGGATTTTATTCCGCAATCGAGTGCAATAATTAAAGAAAATCCGTTATCATCGGCAAAGTCAATTCCTTTAAAAGAAATTCCGTAACCTTCGTCATAACGATCCGGAATATAAGTCGCAATATTTGGATAATGGGATTTCAAATAAGCCGAAACCAAAGAAACTGCCGTTGTTCCGTCGACATCATAATCACCAAAAACAAGAATGTTTTCCTGATTTTCTATCGCCAGTTCAATTCGGGCAACTGCTTTGTCCATGTCCTTCATCAGGAACGGATCGTGAAGATGTTCTAATGAAGGGCGAAAGAAATTTTTGGCATCGTCAAAAGTTTCAATGCCACGCTGAATCAAAAGTGTTGCTACAAAATCTTCTACATTCAGGGCTTCCGCCAAATGTTTGATTTTATCTTCAGAAGGTTTTGGTTTTAATGTCCAACGCATTTTTTAATTGTAGATTTTAGATCTTAGATTTCAGATTTTTGAAATCGTTTAATCTGGTATGTAATTTTTTTTGCCACAGATTAAATGATTTTAAAAAGATTTTTAATCTGTGTTAATCTGTGAAATCTGTGGCAAAATACTATTTTTTAGTTTTCACATTTAGAGTGTAGATTTCAATAATCTAAAATCTACACTCTAAAATCTAAAATTATTTTTGTTCTAAAGCATTTCCTTCAAACTGAATTCCGTCCCAGCCTAAGTTGATGAAATTTCTAATGTTTTGATGGTTTGTTCCGTTTGGATCTCCTAAAACTTCTTCAAAGTAGAATGCACCAAAACACGCTAAAGTTTCTTCTTTAGTTAAGTTTTGCAATTTTGCAAAAGAAAATAATTTGCAAGAACCAGAGTTTTCTCCGGCTGCATTATGCTGTGTTCCGTTTTGAAAAGCAGTTGGTGTAAAATCGTAATTTTCCTCAATTACTGCAATAGTTTCAGGGAATGTTATTTCGTTTGGAGTTTGTTTTACTTTTTCTAAAAAGGCTTGAATGCTCATGAGTATAATTTAAGTTTTTTTGCCACAGATTAAAATGATTAGAATGATTTTTTTTGCCACGAATTACACAAATTTCCACTAATTAATTCGTGATAATTGGTGAAATTCGTGGCAACTTTTTTATTCTGTGAGAATCATTTTAATTTGTGGCATAAATATTTATTCTGCTTCGTTTTCTTCGTTTTCTTCTTCGTTTTCTTCTTCTTCTTCTTCTTCTTCTTCTTGATCCTTTGAAAATTTACTTTTCTTAGGCTCTTTTATTATTGTTTTTCCGGCAACCACAACTACGATTTCACCGCGTGGTGCTGTTTTTTCAAAATGTATTAAAACTTCTTTTGCCGTTCCGCGTACATTTTCTTCGTGCATTTTTGATAATTCACGCGAAACGCAAACTTGCCTCTCTTCTCCAAAATACTGAATAAATTCGGCTAAAGTTTTGACTAATTTATGTGGAGAAACATACAAAATCATCGTTCGGGTTTCTTCGGCTAAAGCCAAAAATCGGGTCTGACGGCCTTTTTTATCAGGCAGAAAACCTTCAAAAACAAATTTATCGTTTGGTAATCCGCTATTTACCAAAGCCGGAACAAAAGCGGTTGCGCCAGGCAAACATTCTACTTCAATTTTATTTTCGACACAAGCGCGCGTCAATAAAAAACCCGGATCTGAAATCGCCGGCGTTCCCGCATCTGAAATTAAAGCGATGGTTTCACCGGCTTTCAAACGTGCAATTAAGTTTTCGGTTGTTTTGTGTTCGTTGTGCATGTGGTGGCTGTGCATGTGCGTGCCAATTTCAAAATGCTTCAACAGTTTTCCGCTCGTTCGGGTGTCTTCGGCCAAAATCAAATCAACTTCTTTCAGAATGCGAATGGCACGAAAAGTCATGTCTTCAAGATTGCCAATTGGCGTAGGAACGATGTATAATTTAGACATAGTTTTTATATTATAACACGAATTTCACGAATTAACACAGATTACAATTGCTTTTAAAAATTTCACAAAGAAAAAATTCGTGTTAATTCGTGAAATCTGTGTTTTTTACTTTTTTACGAGAATTTTTTCTCGACAATTCCCAGAAAACGTTCTGCGTAATCATCTTTTCCTTCCCAGTTATTGTAATCCGGTTTTACCATATTTTCGATAAAATCTTTTGCTTCGCTAAAAGTATCAAAAGTCAATAATTGATTTAAAACACGACTGTAATCTTCGGTACTGTTTCCAAAAAGGTTTTTAGTAAATGCAATTCTGTCATTCAAATCAATATGAAAACCTTTTGCCAGTTTTTCGTTTAAAGGAACAGCTTTTGGTTTTGCAGATTCTATAGTTGCCGTTTCTGCAACAGTTTTGTTTTCTTTATATTCGTTTATTGATGGAGTTGGAGTAGGAGGAACATTATCAAAACTATCTACTTTTACAAATTGCGCATCAGCATAATTAACGCCCAGAATATCTTCAAATGAAATATGAACCGGAGCTGATTTTGTTGAAGTTTCAATTTTTGGTTCTTCTTTTATTTCCTCTTTTATTTCTTCCTTATCCAATTCAAAAGAAGGTTTGAAATCTGGAATTGGTTTTGATTCGCTAATGGTTCTGAAATATGATTCTGTTGCAGTTTCTTTTTTCTCCTCAGCAACTGGTTCTTCTGTTTTTTCAACTACAGGTTCCTCAATTTTTTCAGCAATTGGTTCCGGAATGGTTTCAACAATTGGTTCTGGGATTATTTCTTCAGGAATTTCAGCAATTATTTCTTCCGGCGTTTCTTCAATAGTTTCAGCTTCGGGAGTCACTTCTGCTTCAATTACAGCTTCTTCGACAGCAACAGGAAGTGTTTCTTCAACCTTAATTTCTGCCGGAAGTGTTTCTTCAGTATCAAAAATAGTTTCTACTTTCGATTCTATTTCACCACGTCCGATAGTTGGTTTTACATCGTCAAAATTTTCATCTACAAATTTTAAAACAGCTAATTTCTCATATAATTTCTGAGTCTCAAGATATAATTGATTGATATCGGATTTATTTTTAAGCTTTAAAATTCGATGTGCAATGCTGATTAAATCGGCTTCCAATTTTTTTTTCATAACTGTTGAAATTATAGTGAATAGGATATTTTAATATATTCTGTATTTTGAATGTCTTTATTTGTGAAGGAAAATACGCAGAACTATTTTTTATTTCTGTTAATAAGCATTTGCGAATCTTCGATTTGATAAAAATTTTCTACTTTTGAAAAAATGTAAAATCATCAAAATTTTGCGTCAAATTATTACCAGTACAAAGTAATAAAAACTATTCATTTTAAAAGGTAGAAAAATACAAAATGTTTCTCGAAAATACAGTAAATCACAAAGAACAGTTTGGTTGGATTGAAGTTATTTGTGGATCAATGTTTTCGGGTAAAACCGAGGAGTTAATCCGCAGATTAAAACGCGCCCAATTTGCCAAACAAAAAGTCGAAATTTTTAAACCTGCTATTGATACCCGTTATCATGACGAAATGGTGGTATCGCACGATGCCAACGAAATTCGCTCAACTCCGGTTCCTGCTGCTGCCAATATTGCGATTTTGGCACAAGGCTGCGATGTTATCGGAATTGATGAAGCCCAGTTTTTTGATGATGAAATTGTTACTGTTTGTAATGATCTTGCCAATCAGGGAATTCGTGTAATAGTTGCAGGACTTGATATGGACTTTAAAGGAAATCCCTTCGGACCAATGCCGGCACTTATGGCAACAGCAGAATATGTAACCAAAGTTCACGCAGTTTGCACCAGAACAGGAAATCTTGCCAATTACAGTTTTCGTAAAACAGATAACGACAAGTTGGTAATGCTTGGCGAAACCGAAGAATATGAGCCATTAAGCCGTGCGGCATATTATAATGCAATGAAAAAAAATCAGGAGAAATAGGTTTTAATTCTATTTAAACAACAATGCAAGACAAGAAAAATAAAAGAAAGCAGAATATTTTATTATTACTCGTAATTGGAACTGCACTGGGTTTAGCTGTCTATTTTCAGTTTTTCCTTTCTGAAAGCGCAGACGAAGTAAAGACTGAAATTACAGAGCTGGTTGCAAAATATAATAAGAATTGCCCGTTGACAATTCAACAGGGAATTCGTCTGGACAGTGTCAGTTTGTCTAAACAGTCTGAAGAAAGAGCAGTTCAGTATAATTTAACATTGATGAATGTGGAAAAAGAAACTGCAGAGATTGATGTAATACGTACTGAAATCCAAAAAAGTCTTTTGAGTACAGCGAAAGCAAATCCGGGACTTCAGGTTTTTAGAGATAACGATTACACATTGATTTATAGTTACAGAGACAAAAAGAAAGTGTTTTTGTTTGATGTGAAAATATTACCGGATCAGTATAAATGATTTAAAAGATTTTATAAGTAACCCGACAAGTTTTTAAAACTTGTCGGGTTTTTGTTTTATACGGACAAAATTATTATATTTGTACGTATAAAATATGAAAGTCATGGATGCCAAATTAACTTTGAAATTAGATAAAAGTGTAATTGAAAAAGCTAAAATTTATGCGGCTGAACATCAGCATAGTTTGTCACTTTTGGTCGAAAATTATCTGAAAACAATTATTGAAATTGATAAAAAAGAAAATACAAAAGAAGTTGAAATTAGTTCTTTTGTAAAAAGTCTGGCGGTGGGTAAGGGACAAGTTTCAGTTGATTTTGATTATAAAAAAGATCGTCAGGATTATTTGTCTCAAAAATATAAGTAATATGAATTTATTTTTAGATACAAATGTATTAATCGATTTGATTGATAAAAGAGAACCTTTTTATAATGATATTGCTGTAATTGCTTCAATGGCAGAAAATAAAGAGTTCAAATTAGCAGCTTCATCTTTGTCTTTTGTAAATACAGTTTATGTAGTTTCGAGGAATGTTGAAGAGAAATTGGTTTTAGAAGCTTTGAAAAAGCTTAGAATTATATGTGAGGTTTCTAATATCGATGAAATTGTAATTGACAAAAGTCTAATTTCAAATTTTAATGATTTTGAAGATGCAGTTCAATATTTCAGTGCTTTGCATCATAGATCTGATATTATTCTAACTCGGAATAAAAAAGATTTTAAAAACTCGGAAATTCCAACAATGACTCCTTCCGAATTTCTTGCTTCTTTATAAAACAAAACCCGACAGATTTTAAATTTGTCGGGTTTTATTATTTTATAAAAGTCTGATTATATCTTCTTCCTCATTCTCGCAACCGGAATATCAAGTTGTTCACGATATTTTGCAATAGTTCTTCTCGCAATCGGATAGCCTTTTTCTTTTAAGATATCGGCCAATTGATCATCTGGTAAAGGTTTCTTTTTATCCTCTTCTTCAATTGTATTTTTAAGGATCTTTTTGATTTCTAAAGTCGAAACATCTTCTCCCTGATCATTTTTCATGGCTTCAGAGAAGAATTCTTTGATTAGTTTTGTTCCGTATGGCGTCTCCACATATTTGCTGTTAGCGACACGCGAAATCGTCGAAATATCCAAACCAACCATATCCGCAATGTCTTTTAAGATCATTGGTTTTAGTTTGGTTTCGTCGCCATCCAGAAAGAACTCTTCCTGATAATGCATAATCGCATTCATCGTTACAAAAAGAGTTTCCTGACGTTGTCTAATCGCATCAATAAACCATTTAGCCGAATCGAGTTTTTGTTTGATAAACTGAACCGCATCTTTTTGTGCCGAAGATTTATCACGGGAATCCTTATATGTCTGCATCATTTCCTGATAATCTTTAGAAACGTGCAGGGAAGGGGCATTTCTTCCGTTTAAGGTTAGTTCAAGTTCGCCGTCAACAATTCTGATGGCAAAATCAGGAACTACATTCTCCGTAACTTTGTTATTTCCGGTAAAAGATCCACCCGGTTTTGGGTTTAGTCTTTCGATTTCATGAATGGCTTTTTTCAGCTGTTCGTTTGAAACGCCGTATTTCTGCAATAATTTATCGTAGTGTTTTTTGGTAAAAGCATCAAACTGATTTTCGATAATATCAATTGCTAAATCAACATATTCTGTTGGTGTTTTATGCTTTAACTGAAGTAATAAACATTCCTGCAAGTCACGTGCACCAACGCCAGAAGGTTCTAGTTCGTGAATCACATGCAGCATTTTCTCAACCATTGCTTCATCAGTATAAATTCCCTGAGTAAAAGCCATATCATCGACTATGTCCGGAACGCTTCTGCGGATGTAACCCATATCATCAATACTTCCAACAAGAAATTCGGCGATTTCACGCTCTTCATCATTCAGAATAAAAGTATTCAGCTGATTGATTAAATCCTGATGAAAACTAATTGGCGATGCAAAAGGTGTTTCGCGTTCTTCGTCTTCACTATAATTATTCACCTGAGTTTTGTAATCCGGAGTATCATCGTCGCTTAGATATTCGTCTATGTTAATGTCGTCTGCTTCGATTCTGTCTGATTCAGCATCATCATAATCGTCGTAATCTTCATTCGCGAATTCATCAGCTTCGTATTCATCTTCTTTTCCAGCTTCAAGAGCCGGATTTTCGTTCATTTCTTCTAATAAACGTTGCTCAAAAGCTTGCGTAGGCAATTGAATTAACTTCATCAGCTGAATTTGCTGTGGAGATAATTTTTGGGATAATTTTAAATTTAAAAATTGCTTTAGCATAGTTAAGGCGCTATTTTTTGCCACTAAGGCTCGAAGGCACAAAGTTTTTATTTTTCTAATTGCCTTTAAGGCTTATTTCGTTTTTTAAAATACTCTTTTTGTGTTTATAAATCTTCTAATGCCACTTTTGATTAATGGAACATTAAAATTAATTAAAAAGCCCAAATCTTTATTCAGCAATTTTAATTGACTTATAATTTGTGCTTCCCAAACTGGATTTATTTGTTCAACTGCTTTTATTTCTATAATTATAGAATCTTCAATCAGTAAATCTAATCTTAATCCTTCGTCAAATTCAATCCCGTCATAAACAATCGGAATATCAATTTGCCGCTTTACATCAAGACCGGCTTTTGTAATTTCATGAGCTAAACAAACTTCATAAACTCGTTCTAATAATCCGGGTCCAAGTTGCTTATGGACCTTAAATGCTGAGTTTACAATTATTTTTCCAATTTCTTCCGTTCTTTCAGAGAGCATAATATTTTGAGTTTGCCACGAAGGCACAAAGGCGCAAAGATTTTTTATGTTCTGGTCCTCAAAGAAACATAAATAATACTTGTTGAATTTGTGTCTTCGTGGTATTATTTAATTTTTTTGAGTCTTTGAATCAGTTTAAAAAATAAACTTAGTGTCTTTGTGCCTTCGTGGCAAATTCCTTTTTTCTAAAATTCCGCACTTCCAGGAGTTCTTGGGAAAGGAATTACGTCTCTAATGTTTGTCATTCCTGTTACAAACAAAACCAAACGCTCAAATCCTAAACCGAAACCTGCGTGAGTTGCAGAACCAAATCTTCTGGTGTCTAAATACCAGTATAATTCTTCTTCGTCGATGTTTAAAGCTTTCATTTTCTCCACCAAAACATCGTAACGCTCTTCTCTTTCAGAACCACCAACAATTTCTCCAATTCCAGGGAAAAGGATATCCATAGCACGAACTGTTTCTCTTCCAGGTTCTGTGTTGTCATTCAAACGCATGTAAAACGCTTTAATGTTTGCTGGGTAATCGTATAAAATTACCGGACACTTAAAGTGTTTTTCAACCAAATAACGTTCGTGTTCTGATTGTAAATCAGCTCCCCATTCTTCGATGATGTAGCTGAATTTTTTCTTTTTATTTGGAGTTGAATCTCTTAAAATTTCAATTGCTTCTGTGTATGAAACACGTTTGAAGTTGTTCTCCAAAACGAAATTCAATTTCTCCAACAAAGCCATTTCGCTTCTTTCTGCCTGAGGTTTTGATTTTTCTTCTTCAAGAAGTCTTCCTTCTAAAAATTTCAAATCATCTTTACAGTTGTCTAAAGCATATTTAATTACGTACTGAATAAAATCTTCAGCTAAATCCATGTTGTCATCAAGGTCGTTGAAAGCAACTTCCGGTTCAATCATCCAGAATTCTGCAAGGTGACGAGAAGTATTGGAATTTTCTGCTCTAAACGTTGGCCCAAAAGTATAAATCTGACCCAAAGCCATCGCAAAAGTTTCACCTTCTAATTGTCCAGAAACCGTTAAATTGGTATGTTTTCCAAAGAAATCTTTTTTGAAATCAATGTTTCCTTCTTCATTTTTAGGCAAATTATCCAAAGGCAATGAAGTTACCTGAAACATTTCTCCGGCACCTTCAGCATCAGCTCCGGTAATAATTGGCGTGTTTACATACACAAACCCTTTTTGTTGAAAATAGTTGTGAACCGCAAATGACAATACCGAACGCACACGCATAATTGCTCCAAAAGCATTGGTACGAACACGTAAATGTGCATTTTCTCTTAAAAATTCTAAAGAGTGTTTCTTAGGCTGCATTGGGAATTTCTCCGCATCAGAATCTCCAAGAATCTCCAATTTAGTAACCTGGATTTCATATTTCTGACCAGCGCCTTTGCTTTCAACCAAAGTTCCAATTACAGAAACTGCAGCTCCGGTTGTGATTCTTTTTAAAGTTTCTTCCGGTGTATTTTCAAAATCAACAACACATTGTATATTATTAATGGTAGAACCGTCATTAAGCGCGATGAACTGATTATTTCTAAAAGTTCTCACCCATCCTTTTGCATTCACTTCCTGTAGCGTCGTCGTACTGTTTAATAAGTCTTTAACTTTTGTGTGTCTCATTTTAATTTTAGATTTTAGATTGCTGATTTTAGATTAAAGTAAAATCAGTGTTTTATATCGAATTGCAAATATAAACGATAATAATTAATTTTTGAAGCTGTTTCCTGCTATCCGCTATATCTTTTTCTTGCTAAAGGAGCAAGAAAAAGGATATCGCTCCTATCAGGGCTAGGGCAATCGTTTTCAAAAGAACTAATTATTCTTTTTATTGTTATTTCTCTCATTTTTTGTCATTCCAGGAACGAGGAATCTCCACAAGAAACTCGACACAGATTTGCGATTCTCTGGATGGAGCTTCTTGTGGAGATTCCTCGTTCCTCGGAATGACAAAATTGTGTATCTACCTTTGTCAAAGTTTTAAACTTTGACAAAGGTTCGAATATATTAATCCGTGCTAATTAGTGAAATTAGTGTTTCCTTCCAATCCCTCCAAATCCTCTTTCTTAGCCTTCTTTTTCTCAAAAGTCAAAACCAAAGCCGGTAAAACCAATAAATTTGCAAACATTGCAAAGGCCAATGTACAAGAAATTAATCCGCCAAGAGCAATTGTTCCGCTGAAACTGGAAAGCGTGAAAGTAGCAAAACCTAAAATCAAAACTACTGATGTATAAAAAGTACTAATTCCCGTTTCTCTTAAGGCACTGAAAACAGATTTTTTTACTTTGCCGTTGCTTTGTATTAAATCATGTTTGTATTTCGCCATAAACTGAATTGCATTATCTACCGAGATCCCAAACGCAATACTGAATACCAAAATCGTTGAAGGTTTTAGCGGAATTCCGAAATAACCCATCAATCCAGATGTAATACAAAGTGGTAAAACATTCGTAATTACCGATGCAAAAACCATTTTGAACGAACGGAATAAATACAACATCAAAATTGCGATCACCAAAATTGCAAAAATCAATGATTCAATTAAATTGTCGACCAAATACGATGTTCCTTTCTGGAAAACCAATGCTTTTCCGGTAACGGTAACTTCGTAACGATCTTTCGGGAAAATTTCATCTATTTTAGAGTGTAATTTTTTCTCGACTTTCGCCATTTCATCGGTACCAATATCTTTCATAAAAGTTGTGATTCTGGCATATTGGCCGGTAGAATCAACATAACTTTTCATTAGGTTTTCTTTGCTGTTTTTGGTTGCATTTTTGGCGTATGCCAAAATAAAAGTTTGTTCCTGCGAAGTTGGTAATTGGTAATATTCAGGATTTCCGTTGTAAAACGCCTGTTTCGAATATTTAACCAAATTCACCACAGAAACAGGTTTTGCCAATTCCGGCATTTCGGCAATTGTATTTTGCAATTCGTCCATTTTACGAATTGTTGACGCTTTCATGACACCTTTTTTCTTTTTGGTATCAATCATAATCTCAAGCGGCATTACACCGTTAAATTCTTTTTCGTAGAATAAAATATCTTTAAAGAAGGAAGCGCTTTTTGGCATTTCTCCAATCAAACTTCCCGAAACTTTCATTTGTGAAACTCCAATAACACTAAAAACCAACAGCAAACCGTAAATCGTATAAATTACTTTTCGTTTGTTTCTTACCACATTTTCTACAAAATCCAACAAAGTCGAAATGTAGGTTTTTGTTAAATGATACAAATGTTTTTCTCCGGGAACCGGCATAAAACTGTAAACAATTGGCACAATTAAAAGCGTCAATAAATAAACAGAAATTACATTGATAGAAGTTACTAAACCAAACTCAAAAAGCAGGTCGTTTCCTGTAATCATAAAGGTTGCAAAACCTATGGCAGTTGTTAAATTCGTCATTAAAGTCGAAACTCCAATTTTCGAAATAATACGCTGTAAAGCTTTTGCCTGATTATTATGTAATTTAATTTCCTGTTGGTATTTATTAATCAGGAAAATGCAATTCGTGATTCCGATTACGATAATCAATGGCGGAATAATAGCCGTTAAAATCGTGATTTTGTAATGAAATAATCCAAGTGTTCCAAACGACCAGATTACACCAACAATTAAAATACAAATCGAAATAAATGTTGCCCGGAAAGAACGGAAAAAGAAAAAGAAAATCAAAGAAACCGTCAATAAAGCAGCACCAATAAAAAGACCAATTTCGCCTTTCATATTGTCTGCATTGATTGTTCTGATGTATGGCATTCCCGAAACTTTTAAATCGATTCCGGTTGTTTTTTCGAATTTATCGATCTTCGGAACTAAATTTTCAAGAATAAAAGTCTTTCTTTCAGCAGTATTTACAAGCGCTTTGTTCATGTAAATAGCCGAACGCACACTTCCGCTTTCTTTGTTAAACAACAATCCTTCATAAAAAGGTAAGTTGTTGAATAAATCGTGTTGAACCGTTTTTAAATATTCAGGATCAATTGTTTTGCTTTGATCGATAAACGGAGACAAAACAAATTTCTCATTGATGGTATCTTTTTCTAATTTTTTTAAATCATTTAACGAAACAACCAAGTCCACTTCTTTTGAGTTTTTCAGACCGGTCATTAATTCATTCCACGCAGCATAATTTTTGGGTGTAAAGAAACTTTTGTCCTGAAAGCCGATTACAATAAGGTTTCCTTCTTCTCCAAATTTGTCCAGGAATTTTTGATAATCTTTATTTGCAACATGATCTTTAGGAAGTAAATTAGCTTCGGTATAAGTCATGGAAAGGTTTCTCCATTGAAAACCAAGGAAAATTGTCAGGGCCGCAACCAAAACCAAAATTGTTATTCTGTTTTTAAGTATAATTCGGGCAACTTTTTCCCAAAATCCAACTTGAATAGCGTTTTTCATAAATTATTTAAAATGGATGCAAATGTAGTGAAAAGACCTCAAAATCATAAATAATGACTACTATTTTACCTAATGTTAACACAAATTAACAGCGTAATTTTTATGATAATTTCCTTACAATTGATGATTTCCTCGTCAGCTTTTCTCATATTTGCAATTAATTTAAAAATGAAAAGAAAATGAACTGGATTTTATTAATTATTGCCGGACTTTTTGAAGTTGGATTTGCATCTTGTTTAGGTAAAGCCAAAGAAACAACCGGAATTGTGTCAACATATTGGATGGCAGGTTTTTTTGTTTGTCTTACCATAAGTATGGTTTTATTGTACAAAGCAACACAGGTTTTGCCAATAGGAACCGCTTATGCTGTGTGGACAGGAATTGGTGCTGTTGGAACTGTTTTGGTTGGAATTTTTATCTTTAAAGAACCGGCGACTTTCTGGAGAATTTTCTTTCTTTCAACATTAATTGCTTCAATTATTGGGTTGAAGTTTGTTTCTAGTCATTAAGAATATTGCCCACGGGTTTTACGGATGAAACAGATTTACGAGGATTAATTAAATTTTAATTCGTGAGTTCGTGGCAAAAAACACGCAGATTTAAGAAAATAGAAAAATACTATAAAAAGAAAATCAGTGTAAATCCGTTTCATCCGTAAAAATCCGCAGGCAAAAAATATTTAGCTACTTTTACAAGACAATATTAAAAAATAGGTTTTAATGCAGGAAAACAATACCATCACTTTTATTTTTTTAGCGATTATTTTACTGCTAATTGTCATCATTTGTTTTATGGTGTATCAATTAATGCAGTCTAAAAAAGGAAAAAAGGATGCTGAAAAAAGTTTTTATGCACTCGAAATGAAAGTAAATGATTTGCAGTTAGAAACATTAGAGTCTAAACTGAATCCGCATTTGTTTAAGAATATTTTAAACTCGATTCAATCGCACGCTTATCAAACTTATTTTGCCCTGGATAAATTGGCCAATGTTTTGGATTATATTTTATACGAAAGCAAAAAGAAATTTGTAACAGCAAAAGAAGAAATTGATTTTGCATTGAATCTTATCGAAATCAATAAAATTAAAATAAGTCCGCTTTTTGAGTTGAAGATAAAAACCAACATCAACAAAGAGGACAAATTGTACGAACAGCCTTTGCTCGCGCCGCTAATTTCGATTGATTTAATTGAAAATGCTTTTAAACATGCAGATCTGCAAAGTGCCGATGCTTTTATTTCGGTAGTTTTTGAGTTCAAGGACAATGCTTTTTTTATGACAGTTTCGAATAAAATTTCAGATAAAAAAGTACTAAAAAAAGAACGGGGAGGTTTAGGAAATACTACCTTAGAACATCGTTTGAGGATTATTTATAAGAATAATTTCAAACTGGAAAGATTTGTTGAAAACGACATTTATATTGCTCATCTAAAAATAGATTTACTTGAATACAAAACTGAAATGCTTGCTACTGGACGATGAGTTGCCGGGTTTAATGTACCTCAAAATGCTTTGCGAACAAATCTCTGAAATAGAAATCGTAAAAACATTTAATAATCCTGAGAAACTATTGGCTGAAATTCCCGATCTCGATTTTGATTTGTTAATTTCAGATATCGAAATGCCTGGAATTGATGGCTTGCATTTAGCTGAAATGATTCAGGATAAATTGGTTATTTTTTGCACGGCATATAAAGAATATGCCGCCGAGGCATTTAATATTGATGCCGTAGATTATATTACAAAACCTGTAAAATTAGAACGTTTGCAAAAAGCAATCTCCAAAGCTTTTGAACGTTTCCATAAACCAGAGACGGCAAAGAAATTTATGCAGCTCAATACAGACAAGGGAAAAACTTTGCTGTATTTTAATCAAATTCAATATATAAAAACTGCGGTTAGCGATAGCCGTGATAAGACGGTTCTCTTGACAGATGGCAGTTTTATGAATCTGAAAAACGTTAAATTTGATACTCTTTTGAATGAATTGCCTGATGCTGATTTCTGTCGAGTAAATAAAAAGGAAATTGTTGCTGTAAAAGCTATAAAATTCTTCAATCATAACGAAATTGTTTTGCATCATTTAGATAAAAACGATAAAAATAGTACCTTAATTTTGAGCGAAACCTATCGATCTGACTTTTTGAAAAAGGTCAAAATCTAACTTATTACAAAGTTTTTCGGACTTATTACATACATTGAAAATTAGCTTTAAATTTACTTTTTCAGGTAATTTTCACTTCTGATATTTGCATCAATAAATTAAAAAAACGAGTTATGAATAATATTAAAAACTCTGTATTTTACGTTACTGTTATTGGTGGTTTCACAGCTTTAATATATTGGGTAATTTCAAAAGGAGCTTCGCTTGAAGTAGGGCGCGGAATAGTTCACAAAAAAATAGAAAGTAATCACTGGAATGATTTTCTGCATTCTATGATTGAAAACCTGCAGCATCCCCTTGCTATTTTACTGGCACAAATTGTCACTATTATTCTGGTAGCCCGTTTGTTTGGATGGATTTTTAGAAAAATAGGGCAGCCATCCGTAATTGGTGAGATGATTGCCGGAATTGTTTTAGGGCCATCTCTGGTCGGGATGTATTTTCCTGAATTTTCAGCTTTATTATTCCCAAAAGAATCATTAGGAAACTTGCAGTTTTTAAGTCAGATTGGTTTAATACTTTTCATGTTTGTTATTGGTATGGAGCTGGATTTAAAAGTGCTTAAAAACAAGGCTCATGATGCTGTTGTCATTAGTCACGCGAGTATTGTTATTCCTTTTGCACTGGGATTAAGTTTGGCTTATTTTATCTATCATACTTTTGCTCCCGTTGGGGTGGAGTTTGCCTCTTTCGGATTATTTATGGGAATTGCCATGAGTATTACTGCTTTTCCGGTTTTGGCCAGAATTGTTCAGGAACGCGGAATGCAAAAAACAAAACTCGGAACCATTGCCATAACCTGTGCCGCTGCAGATGATATTACGGCCTGGTGTATTCTGGCAGTAGTAATTGCTATTGTAAAGGCAGGTTCATTTACAAGTGCTTTATACGTAATTGGTTTGGCAATTTTATACGTAATCGTAATGTTGAAAATCGTTCGTCCGTTCCTGAAACGTGTCGGAGATTTAAATTCGACTCGCGAAAGTTTGAATAAACCCGTAGTTGCTATCTTTTTTATAACACTTTTGTTCTCTTCTTATGTATCTGAACTAATTGGAATTCATGCTTTGTTCGGTGCATTTTTAGCAGGAGCAATTATGCCGGAAAACAATAAATTCAGAAATATTTTTATTGAAAAAGTTGAAGACGTTGCCATAATTGTTTTACTGCCATTGTTCTTTGTATTTACCGGTTTGCGTACACAAATTGGTTTGTTAAACGATCCTTATTTATGGAAAGTTACCGCAGTAATCATCGCTGTGGCTGTAGCCGGAAAATTCTTCGGAAGTGCTTTGGCAGCAAAATTCGTTGGTCAAAACTGGAAAGATAGTCTCGCAATTGGTGCTTTGATGAATACGCGTGGTTTAATGGAATTGGTAGTTTTAAATATCGGTTATGATTTAGGTGTTCTTTCTACAGAAATTTTTACCATGATGGTCATTATGGCTTTGGTCACTACTTTTATGACAGGACCAGCATTAGATTTTATTGGGTATATTTTTAAAGATAAAGTAACGGCCATTCCTGAAGAAATAGGGAATAAAAGTAAATACAAGATTCTGCTTTCATTTGCAACTCCTGAAAAAGGAAAAAAGCTGCTTAAAATTGCAAATAGTTTGGTTAAAAAACAACCTGATAATTCTATTGTTGCGGCAATGCACTTGTCTTTAAGTACAGAAGTTCACTCGTTTGACGTAAAAGATCATGAACGCAAAATGCTGCTTCCGGTTATAGCAGAATCTGAACGTTTGAACCAAAATATGGTTAGTGTTTTTAAAGTAACAAATGATATTGATACAGAAATTATCGATACGGCAAATCAGGGAGAATATGATTTATTACTGGTTGGTTTAGGGCAATCTATTTTTGATGGAACTTTATTGGGTAAGATTCTTGGTTTTACAACCAGAATTGTAAATCCGGATCGTTTAATTGATAAGTTTACCGGAAAAGAAGGTTTGTTCGAAAATTCTCCTTTTGATGAAAGAACACGTCATATTATTGCTAAAACAAAAATGCCGGTTGGAATTTTTATCGATAAAGATCTCGAAGATGTCAATCAGATCTTTATGCCAATTTTTAGCAAAGAAGATTCGTTTTTGATAGATTATGCCAAGAAGTTAATCAATAATAATGGTTCTCAAATTACGGTTCTCGATGCCAGTGGAGAAGTAAAAAACACCCGCGACATTCAGGAAAGTATTCGTTCGATCGAACAAATTGCACCAAATCATATTATGATTATGCACGACAGAACAATCAAGAAAGATTTTTTAGAAAGCCAAAACTTAATGATTATTAGTTTAGACAGCTGGAAAAAATTAATAGAATCTCAAAGTACATGGTTAAATAATACACCTTCGGTTTTGATTTTGAGACCATAATTCCGAAGGAAATTTCAAATAAAAAAATCCCAAATTCCAATTTACGATTGGGGTTTGGGATTTTTAATTTTGCTTTGTCAAAGTTTTAAACTTTGACAAAGATTTTACGGATATAGTTTTGTCATTGCGAGGAACGAAGCAATTTTATTC
Source organism: Flavobacterium sp. MMLR14_040 (assembly GCF_033657265.1). Classification (NCBI taxonomy): domain Bacteria; kingdom Pseudomonadati; phylum Bacteroidota; class Flavobacteriia; order Flavobacteriales; family Flavobacteriaceae; genus Flavobacterium; species Flavobacterium sp. MMLR14_040. Next base: position 59,582 of record NZ_JAWVWO010000011.1, read on the forward strand.
GCTAAATCAAACTTCTGTCATATTGTTAGTGTGGTTGCTTCGTTCCTCGCAACGACAAATTAGCGTTTGGAATTTTAAAACCTAAAGTCCCAAATCAAGAACATAAGAAATCTTAGCTGCTATATTATCTTCAAATCTCATTAATTGATTTGGTCCGTAGCGATAAAATCCGCCTAAACCAAACCCTTTATAGATTTTGTTTAACTCAATTCCTGATTCAAAAAAACCTTTGTTAAGTGTTTTATATGTTGGTCCAACCTGTTGTTCCGGATGATCCATATTTCCCCATGCCATTCTGGTCACTAATACCAATGAAGGACGAACTTTTCTTAATAATCTAATTCTCTCAAAGCCATGTTTTACCTGAAACATGATATATTGACTAGAGAAAAACTCATTAAAATACATGGTTTCAAAACTGTTTCTTCCGGCAAAAGTAATACGCTGTACAACCGTTTCTTTAGTTAAGTTGTTTGGAGCAGTATTGTATAAATGTGTTATTGGAACGTCGCCCATCGCATAACCTCCCTGCAGTAATAAACTTGTTTTTTGGCCGTTGAGGTAATTCTTTTCATATTCAGTTTTAAAATCTATTTTTCCAAAGGTAAAATCGTTTCCTAATACATTTGGCAATGATTGTGTGTACTGAAAAGTAAATCTCGGAAATCTTTTATCAGTTTCGTTTCTACCTGTTGGAGTTTGCATAAATTCACTGAAAGGCGCCCAAACAATAGACAACATTGCGGTTGTCATAATGTAACTTGAGTATAATTTTCCGTTTAAATTAAAAAGATAATCAAACTTTGGCTCAATATAATTTCTTGATAATTCCAAAACAGCTTCAGTTTTAGGAATTATTTTGGTTTGAAGATTGGTTTTCCAGGTTGTGTAGTGATAAAACGTACTAATGTTAATTGGCCGCGGATCATAAATTTTAAAAACACGTTTGTCAACTGCAAAAACAGTACTTGCAATTTCTCTAACATCATCAGTACAATAACCGTTTATCCAGGTATTTGTGTTTTTATCCAATAAAGCTCCTCCGCCTAAACTGTATTTTACAACGCCATCTTTTGTTCCGTAAGCGGTGTAACCTTCAATTCTAAAACCTTTAGAAAAACGATCATTGGTGATTCCGCCAATACCCAATCTAAAACCTTCGTAATTATTGTAGCTTATTATTTTCTTTAGATCAAGATCAACAGGGCCAATTGGAAAATAGCCATTGATGATTTTTCTTCCTGATCCCAGTCGTTTTTCTATTCTTTTACTAATAGAAAGACTGTCTAATAATTGATATGTTTTTTGCCCCTTTAAATCAAGGCTGTCTTTTCGGTATTTATTCCAGAAAGTTTCGGGCTGTTTGCTGGCATCATCCTTGATTTCAATATAAAGTGATGGATTTTTTATTGATGGATTGTTGTTGTAATGAACGTCAAAATTGTTGCTTTCAGAAAGGACATAAGTAAAATCTGAAGCTACTTTTTTTCTTGGTTCATAATCTTCTTCGGCATCTGCATCAAACTGAATAGTTCCGCCTAAGATTTTAATATCCTCATCGTTTTTTCCTTTTACGATTTTAAAAGTTGTATTGCTTTGAAACCATAATTTTTCGCTCGGAACATATTCAAATTCATGAATTCCGCTAATATCCAAAACGCCTTTTATTCGCATTACGGCTTTTGCTACAGCAAAATTTTCCTGATCGATATACAAAACGCCTTCAAGTCTGTTTGATCTTCTTTTTTTGTTTTTAAAGTAAATCATATAGGTGTTTCTTCCTTTAATAGCTACAGTATCAAGGAGTTTGTAGTTGTAATCGGCAATCGCATTGTTTGAAATCGGGCTTTCATGCTTAGTTTCAAACAACTCATATTTAGTGTCATAAATAGAAATAGACTGCAAATTGAAGGCGATGATTTCATAAATGGGCTGTTTAAAACCTGCCATTTTAGAACCTAGAATCGTTTCTTTAAGTTTATTATTTGCAAACTGATATTGTGATACTTTTTCGGTTTGAAACAAATGCTGTTTGCTTATTATTTCCTTAAACTTATAATCAGAGGAATCGATGTTGATTTCTTTTTTGTTGAAATCTTTATAAGCTGCAGAAGAATCGATTCTGCCGTCAATAGAATCAGGATTTGCCGTTACAATAAGTTTATTATAGGTTTTATATTCAAAGTTATTCAGCTTTTTTTGCGGATTATTATTGTTTTTATTCGCAATAACTTTTCTTAAAATAGCCAAAGCCGGATTTTCGTTAGCAATTACAACTTCTTTTAAATTATCTGTTTTTTCGGAAAGTAAAACCGAATAGAACTTTTTATTATTTAAGACCGTAATAGTTTTGGTAGTAAAACCAACATAAGAAACAGTAAAAGAAGAAATATCTGTCAGGGAATGAAGAACGAATTTCCCGTCGACGTCTGTAATTGTATTATTATTGTCTGAAGTGGTAATTGTAGCAAAAGGAAGCGGTTTGTTTTTCGAGTCACTTACAATTCCATTTATTTGAAATTGCGCCTGAATAGTAAGCGTGAAAAACAAAGTCAATAAACAAAATAGCTTCATACAGAGGATTATAGTTGCAAAACGAAAACAATTTAATTTCGGTATGCAAAAATAGCAATAAAAAAATCCGTCTAGTACAATTTTAACTAAACGGATTTTTAATTTGTGTCAAATAAAGTTAAACTTTCATTATTTCTGCCTCTTTAGCAGCCAATAATTCGTCAATTTTTTTGATATAAGCATTTGTTAAGTTCTGAACTTCTTCTTCGGCAGATTTGCAAACATCTTCTGAAGTTCCTTCTTTTTCTAATTTTTTGATATCAGTATTAGCGTCTTTACGAGAGTTACGAATACCAATTTTAGCATCTTCAGCTTCAGCTTTTGCTTGTTTTGCCAAATCTCTACGGCGCTCTTCCGTCAACGGCGGAACGCTGATGATAATTACATCACCATTGTTCATTGGATTAAAGCCAATATTGGCAACCATAATGGCTTTTTCAATAGTTTGCAGCATATTTTTTTCGAAAGGCTGTAAAGTAATTGTTCTGGCATCAGGAACACTAATTTTAGATACTTGCGAAAGCGGCGTTGCAGATCCGTAATAATCTACGAAAACGCTTCCCAACATTGCAGGAGAAGCCTTTCCAGCACGAATGTTTAAGAATTCTTTTTCTAAATGCGCAATCGAACCATTCATTGATTCTTCAGTACTTTCTAAAATAAAATCTATTTCTTCACTCATTTCTTTTGTTTGTTTTCAGTTTTCACTCTCAGTTTTCAGTTCAGTTCGGTTCGGCTTTGCGACTGTAACCTGTTACTGATGACTATATATTAACTACAGTTCCGATATTTTCACCGTCGCAGATTTTCAAAAGGTTTCCAATTTTGTTCATATCAAAAACAACGATTGGCAATTTGTTTTCCTGACTTAATGTAAAAGCAGTTGTATCCATTACGTTTAATCCTTTTTTCAAAACATCATCAAACGAAATCGTATCAAATTTTACTGCCGATGCATTTTTTTCGGGGTCAGAATCATACACACCATCAACACGTGTTCCTTTTAAGATAACATCTGCATTAATTTCAATTCCTCTCAAAACGGCTGCTGTATCAGTTGTAAAATATGGATTTCCGGTTCCGGCACCAAAAATTACGATTCTTCCTTTTTCAAGGTGACGATCTGCTCTTCTTTTAATGTATGGTTCTGCGATAGATTCCATTTTTAAAGCAGTTTGCAAACGTGTTTTCATTCCTTTGTCTTCAAGAGCACCCTGCAAAGCCATGCCATTAATAACAGTAGCCAGCATGCCCATATAATCGCCTTGTACTCTATCCATACCGGCACTTGCACCTGCAACGCCTCTAAAAATATTTCCTCCTCCAATAACAATAGCAATCTCTACTCCTTTATTGTGAATTTGCTTAATTTCTTCAGCATATTCGGCTAATCTTTTTGGGTCGATTCCGTATTGTAAATCACCCATTAAGGCCTCGCCACTTAGTTTTAGAAGAATTCTTTTATATTTCATGTGTTGTTGCGTTAATTTGTGCAAATATAGACATATTCTTATTTTTAAAAATAATGTTTTAAAAAAATTAATTTGTTCTTTTTAGTTTTCAGTTTAAGAAGATTTATTTCGCTCTAATCTGACAAAAGTCATTCTTGCGTCTTTTTAAAATTTGTATTTTTATCGTATCAAAACGAAAGAAATATGAAAAGTATTGTAGCCAAAGGATTATTCAATAGTTATTCTTATCCTGAGTACCGAAAATTAGTCACAGATTTATTATCACAAGGCAAATCAACAGGTAACGACCAGTCTGAAAGTCTCACTCACTATACCAGTTTAAATGAAGCGAGAATGAACCGACTGGAAAAAACCATTAAAATTTCTGAAGACGTTATTTCGAAGCTGCAAAACTTAAACAATCACTATATATGGCTTGTAATTTCTGAAGGCTGGTGTGGCGATGCGGCACAAATACTTCCGATACTTAATAAAATGGCTTTGGCATCTGATAAAAAAATAGATCTCAAAATTGTTTTAAGGGATGAAAATGACGAATTAATGAGTCAGTATCTAACCAATGGCGGAAAAGCAATCCCAAAAGTAATTGTAATTTGTAAAGAAGCCGGAATTGTTCGTGCTGATTGGGGCCCAAGGCCAAAAGGCGCCTCAGAATTAATGATTAATTATAAAAAAGAATTTGGCGTAATTGATGAAAAAATAAAAACCGATTTGCAATTGTGGTATTTGGCAGATAAAGGAATTTCTGTTCAGGAAGAATTGGTTCAGATTATGGAAAATATAAAATACAATAGGCTGTAATTCTCAATTTCATGTAATATATTGATAGTTAATATTGTATAGTCATAAAATTTATTAAAATATTTGGTTTTAATATAAAGTTTTGTATCTTAGTAATAAGAAAACCCACTTCTATTATTATTTTTTGATTTACTCTTATTGGTGTTTATTTTAATGTTTAACTATTAAAAATCCACTATTATGAAAAAGTTATTCGAAAAATTTTATGATTTTTTTTCGAGATTATTGTTTGACGGAAAAAATGTACCACACTATTAATTTCCAAAACAATTAATTTAGGAGTTGGCACATTACAATAGCACTACCTTTTGTAATGTGTTTCTAAATTTATTGGAGTTTCTCTATATAAATTTCAAATTCCATTTAAAAAACTTACAAATCAAAATTTACGACAGATATTCCTAAGTTGATGCTGTTCAGATTTTTTTGATTGTGGAGCGTAATATCGTATTGGGCAGTTTCAATGAAAATAATAAAGTCATCAGAACCTATTCCAATTCTTAACTTTCTATATGCTCCATTTAGATTTCCACGTCCTAATGCAAATCCTTTTCCGTAACCGGCTTGCGCTGTAATCACGGTGTTTTCGCCTACTTTCGGACTCAGACTAAAATTTAAATATACAGGAACGGCCACAAGTTTATCTTCCCATTTCCAGTCTATACCACTGTGAATTCCCAACGTAATCCATTTTTTGTAATGAATTCCAAATCCAATTTTTGATCCTAAACCGTCAGGAACAAACCAATCCTTATTTTTTTGATCCGGATAATCTTCTGATTCATATCTTTCATTATTTCCGGCCAAAGAGGCAGAAACATCAAATTGAAGATAAGTGAATTTTTTATTTTGCGCATTAACAGATAAACTAGCTAGCAGAATGATGATAAAGGCAAATAAAATCTTTTTCATAAGACTAATTTTGTTGCAGACTTTCCTCAAATAAAGTAATATCAATCGCATCTTTAACATCATAATCGCCAATTTTAGTTCGGCGTAAAACAGTTAAGTGTGATCCTGAATTCATGGCTTTTCCAAAATCAAAAGCCAATGAGCGTATATAAGTTCCTTTGCTGCAAACAACTCTAAAATCTATTTCAGGAAGTGCAATTCTTGTAATTTCAAATTCATGAATTGTAGTTTTTCTGCTTTCAATTTCTATTGTTTCTCCTGCGCGTGCATGTTCATACAAGCGAACACCATCTTTTTTAATAGCTGAAAAAATGGGTGGTTTTTGGTCGATTTCGCCCAAAAACTGTTTTACCGTTTCATGAATCAAAGCTTCGTCGATATGCGAAGTTGGAAAAGTCTGGTCGATTTCGGTTTCTAAATCATACGATGGAGTAGTGGCCCCAATGTAAAAGGTCCCCGTGTATTCTTTGGCCTGACCCTGAAGTTCGGAAATCCTTTTGGTAAATTTTCCGGTACAAATCAATAATAAACCAGTTGCCAAAGGGTCTAAAGTTCCCGCGTGGCCAATTTTGAACTTTTTAGGAAGTCCAACTTTATTGATTAAAAGATATTTTAATTTATTGACAGCTTGAAACGAACTCCATTTTAAAGGTTTGTCAATCAATAAAACTTGTCCGTCTAAATATTCTTCAGTTGTCATTATATAATGGTAAGCGGGTGAATGAAAAAGTGAATCAACAATAAAATGATTCCGGCGATAATTCGGTAATAACCAAAAACTTTAAAACCGTTTTTAGTTAAAAATCCAATAAAGGTTTTAATTGCCAAAAGCGCTACAATAAAAGCAACAACATTTCCTATAATCAACAAATTAACCTGATCGTGAGATAATTCGAATCCGTTTTTATAATAGTCGTAGCATTTTTTTACTGTTGCTCCTAACATTGTAGGAACCGCTAAAAAGAAGGAGAATTCAGCTGCTGTAGTTCTTGATAATTTTTGCGACATTCCGCCCACAATACTCGCACCGCTTCTTGAAACTCCGGGAATCATGGCAAGACATTGAAATAATCCAATTTTAAAAGCTTGTAAATAAGTAATTTCCTGAGATGTTTCTGCTGTATTTGGACTGTTAAACCATTCGTCTACTTTTAATAAAATCAAACCTCCAATTAAAAGTGAAATAGCAACCGTAACCGGATTTTCTAATAAGCCATCAATAAAATCACTCAATAATAAACCTAGAACAACGGCCGGAATAAACGCAACCAAGAGTTTAAAATAAAAATCAAGTGTTTGAAAAAAGCGTTTGAAGTATAAAACAACTACCGAAAGTATTGCGCCAAGCTGAATAACAATTGTAAAAAGTTTGGTAAAGTCGTCGTGTGCAATTCCGAAAAAAGAAGAGGCAATAATCATGTGTCCAGTTGAAGAAACAGGTAAAAATTCTGTAATTCCTTCAATAATGGCAAGAATGATAGCTTGTAATGTATTCATGTAGAATTTTAGATTTTAGATTTTAGACTTCAGATTTGTCACCCTGAGCGGAGTCGAAGGGCGTTCTTATTAGAAATCTAACAAATCTATTATTTAGATTTTTTGAAAATAGAATAAATCGTGATTCCAAAACCAATTAAAACAGTTGTTGGAGCTAAACGGATACGTCTAAAGCTAAAAACATCTTCATTAAAAACATTCGGATTATCGCTTCCCCCGCCAGACATTAAAATAAATCCTAAGGCAATAACTGCAATCCCGATTAATAGAATTTTGTAGTTGATACCGTCAAAGAGGAATTCCTGTTTTTGTGGTTGTTGTTCTGTATTATTGTTATTTTTCATTGCTATTTTTTTGTCAGCCTGAGCGAAGTCGAAGGCGTTTTTATTTTAAAAAATCTAAAATCTAAAGTCAGAAATCTAAAATTAATAAAGATCGTCTGTTCTTAAATTCAGGAAACGTTGTGTTGCAAAGTGCGTGCTTACCCATGTAATCAAGATTCCTAAACCGAAAACGGCCAATAAAACCAATCCAATTAAGATTTTGTCTTCTAAAATTCCTAATCCCGGGAAATTTGTTTCTACATAAAGTAAAAGTGCAATCAGGGCAACAATGGCTAATCCCGCGCCAAGAATTCCTAGTTTAACGCTTCTCATAACAAATGGCTTACGAATAAACGATTTTGTAGCACCAACCATTTGCATCGTTTTAATAATAAAACGATTGGAGTGAATCGATAAACGTAATGAACTATTGATTAATAAAACAGCAATTACGGTAAGGAAACCGCTGATTATCAAAATCCACATACTTACTTTTTTGATATTATCGTTTACCAGATTTACCAATTGTTTGTCATAAACAATATCTTCAATCATGGTGTTTTGACGTAATTTGCTTTCTATTTTTAAGATACTATCCCTTTCAACATAATCTGCTTTTAAGTGAATGTCAAACGAATTCAATAATGGGTTTTCTCCTAAGAAAGTAAGGAAATCTTCTCCAATAATATCAGTATGTTCTTTTGCAGCTTTTTCTTTGGTTACATAAACATATGATCTTGCAAAAGGAGCTCTTTTCAATTCAGTATTAAAAGCTTTTATTACACTATCATTGGCTTCGTTTTTAAAGAAAACCGTCATTGCAATTTTTTCTTTAAAGTCGTCAGCCAGTTTTTTAGAATTGATAATGAATAATCCCAGTACTCCCAAAAGGAATAAAACCAGAAATACACTTAATACAACCGAAAAATAAGAGGAAATTAACCTGCGCTTTTGAAATTTATCAAAGTTAGAACTCATAGTATGCTTAAATTATGTGGTAAAAATAATAAAGTATTTCTTTATTTAAAGTTAATAACGATCAAAGTTTTGACTTTTATACCATAAATATACGATTCCAAATGGATTTAATCAAGAATTAAAAATCCTGCAAGCCGATTTAACCGCAAAGTCAGCAAGGATTTACGCAATGAGCGTAAAGTTGTTTGTATTTAATCTCTGCAATTCGCAAGTGCGCAACGTTATTTCTCTGCGTGGTTTGACCATGCGAATGCTCCAGCGTTTAAAACCGCTGGCTACACGTTTTAATGTTGTATTTTTTTTAAATATAGCCCGAGGTTTTAACCTCGGGAGACGTATTTTTAAAATTTTGCTTTATGCTCCAGCGGTTGAAACCGCTAGCTATGTTTGTATTGTTTTTTTTTATTCCACATAGCGCGAGGTTTTAACCTCGGGAGACATGTTATGAAGTCAGATATAAAACCTTAAAAAGTTTCCCAAACCAGAGACAAATAATACAATCCCCCAATTGATGGACCGCCAAGAATAGAAGTGTAGGGTTTGTTCAAAAGATTGGTTGCACCCAATTTTGCAGTTATTCCCGATTTTTGGAAATAATAATTGATTTGCGCATCCATTGACCAATAAGCGGGTACAGTTCCGGAAACTAAAAAAGAAACATAATCAAAATTGTTTTGATAACGTGCTGTTGCGCTTGCGCCAAGATTTCTCCAGATATTATTAGCTATTAAAGTTCCGTTTACGTTAAATTCGGGTGTGTTAAAGCCATCTTCGAGACCGTCTTTATCATCTGTTCTGTCCAATTTTGTGTAGGTTAGATTTGTTAAAGCCGTAAAAGTTTCATCAATACGATATTTCAATCCCAAACTTCCTCCGTAATTGTAAATTTTGCTTTTAGAATTGGTCCATAAACGGTAACGATTTTGAGTTGTTCTCGAATATAAAAGCGTCGGAATTTGTGTTTCATCTGTTGTGTTAACAGTGCTGGCTTCAACCTGAGCGATGAAATTTTTATAAGAGTTATAATAAAAATCGGCATCAATAAAAAGTTCTTTGTTTAAGGCCATTCCTTTAAAACCAAACTCAAAAGATTTTACAAATTCAGGTTCCAGATAAGTATACGGGTTTTTCTGAATCATGGTTTTGTTTTTTTCAATTGCGACTGCCTGCGTAATTCCAAGAGTATTTACATCATTATTTACCTGCGACTGAAATTTATCAATTGAAGCTTTGGTAAATGAATTCTCAAAAATGCCATCAGACATAATTCTCAATCCGCCAACACGTTTTACACCGCCAGAATTTACATTCGAAAATCCTTCAAAAATGCTCGGAAAACGATATCCGTTTTGGTAAGATGCCCTGAAATTAATAGTTTCTTTTGGAGAATAAACTGCCGTAAACTGAGGCGTAAATTTAACATCAAAATAATCAGATTTGTCCATTCTTATTGTGGCGCCCAAACGTAATTTGCTGTTGAAAAAGTCTTTTGTTAATTGTGTAAAAGCGCCGGTTTTTTGATACGTTAAGTTTTCAGCAGCACTTTTTGGGTTGATAAAATAATTTCCGTCAGGAACAATAATGTAGTTTCTGTAATCAAAACCACTTAATAATTTGGCATTTATTTTTTCGAAGAAAGAAACAAAGGCTTTGTCCCAATTGATCAATCCTTCACCATGAACCAAAGTCGATTTTACTCGCAAAGCCGCACCAATATCCCAATTATTAATATCGATTAATTCTTTTTCCTTGGCTTCATATGCCGGAGTTCCTGGCTCAAAACGCCCCTGATCAGATTGTGATCTTGCAATTCTGTGTGCGTCGGCAATATCAGATCCATTTGTAATGGCATTTTTATAAGCTGTCGAATAATCAGCAAACCATTTATCATCTGATTTATAAGCGCGATCCATATTTTCTGCCAAAGAACGAAGGTTGTATGAGTTTCCGGTATTTTCGGTTGTGGCATACGCTTTTACCTGAAAAACAGGTGTGTGATAATCAACCGCAAATTGATTCAATGTATAATCGTCTAATCTAAATCTATTCGAACGCTGATAAATCGTATTGATTAATGCCGTTTTATAAGTCACCGAAAGCTCATTTCCTTTTTTCGGACGGAAGTAAAAACCAACATCAGCTTTATAATTTTTAATATCATAATCAGTAATATCAGTTTCGCGATATCCGGTTCTGGCAACAACATAATTTTTACCGTTTAAGTTTAAAGTTTTTCTGTTTGCCGATTCATTTCCGTAACCGTTTACTTCATCATAAGCCGGATTATCGGTGCCATATAAATTGGTCGAAGCATTGACATTTGGAGCCAAATCGGTTCGGTCATCAGCAACCCAATCTGTTCCGCCTGTGGTTGAAGCATTTATTTTGAAAGCCCATTTTTCGTTGAAGGCTTTAGCAAAACGTAAATTAAATTGGGAATATACTTTCGGTGAAAACCGATCAACATGGCCAACATGATTGACACCCGTTAATTGCTGAACACATACGCCTTGGTATTCAAATGGATTTTTGGTTTGAATATTCGCCAAACCGTTAATAGCGTTCATTCCGTACAAAGCCGCAGCCGTTCCCGGAATAATTTCGATTTTATCAATATCCAAATCATTTGCTCCAAGTGCATTTGCAATTGGAGCGCCCAAATGTGGCGCCTGATTATCAATCCCGTCAACCAGTTGTGCAAATCTTACGTTGGTCGAATTGGCAAAACCTCTCGTGTTTATTACTTTAAAACCCAAACTCGGTGTAATAATCTGAACTCCTTTTACATTTTCTAATGCTTCATAAATACTTGGCGAACCCATTTTTTTGGCTTCCGCCGATTTTAATTGCTCGATACTTATTGGCGAACGCATAATATTTTCAGATCGGCGGGAAGCGGTAATCACAACTTCGTTTAAATCTTCTTTTTTGATGCTGTCCTGATCTTTTTTTATATTTTGAGTTTGAGAAACGCTTTTTAAACTTATCAAAAACAATAATGTGTAAAGGTTTAGTTTCATAAGACAATAAAAATTTCAGTATGTTTTGAAATGAATACTGATGGTTGTAAAAATTGGTTTTGGTTATTTTATTTTTTTAAAATGAAAATGGGATTTAAAATTTTAAATTTTGGGTTTCTTTCAGAGCAAAATCCTTAATGCGTTTTTCAATTTCATAAAAAACAAGAATAGCTTTTTCTCCGGCTTCGGTTAATTTTGCTCCGCCGCCGCCTTTTCCGCCAAGCAATTTTTCTACCAAAGGATTTTCGGCACGCTGATTCATCTCTTCAACCAATTGCCAAGCCTGACGATAAGACATTTTCATTTCTTTTGCCGCATTGGTAATAGATCCTGTTTTTCGAATATTCTCTAAAAGCCAGATTTTCCCAATTCCCAGAAATGGACCTTCAGTTTCTTCAATCCAAAGGCGAACTTCAACAGAATATTTTTTGATATGATCCATTTTTTTCTTTTAGTGATCTTACAAAAATAGATATTATTGTGTAATAATATTCTTTAATTGTGCTGGATTAAAATCCAGCCCTACAATATTCTTCGTTCCTCCGGAACTTTTCTTCATGATTCTGAAAACGCTATTTATCTAAGTATAAAAACACGAATATAAGTATTTTTACTTAATTAAAAATAAGTAATATGTTTTTTTATTTGTTTGTCAGTGAAATAGCTTTGGTACAAACGACAATAAATGTAAATTTGCGGACTTAATTCGGTGACAAACCTTTGAACCTTTGTCACTCTGAACCTTTGAACCTTAAAGAGAATGAAATACAATCCAAACGAAATCGAAGAAAAATGGCAAAAATATTGGGCTAAAAACCAAACTTTTGCTGCATCAAACAATTCTGAAAAACCGAAGCATTATGTGTTAGACATGTTTCCTTATCCATCTGGAGCGGGATTACACGTTGGGCATCCGCTGGGTTATATTGCTTCAGATGTTTATTCTCGTTTCAAAAGACATCAGGGTTTCAATGTTTTGCATCCAATGGGTTACGACAGTTTTGGATTGCCGGCAGAACAATATGCAATTCAGACAGGGCAGCGTCCGGAAGATACAACACGCGTAAATATTGACGGTGGATTAGATAAAGAAGGAAAACAAATTGCCGGATACAGAAAACAATTAGATAAAATCGGATTTTCATTTGACTGGGCGCGAGAAGTTCGTACCTCAAATCCTGATTATTACAAACATACACAATGGATTTTTATTCAGTTATTTAATTCATGGTACAATAAAGAAACAAACAGAGCCGAAGATATTTCGACTTTGACGGCTATTTTCGAAAAAGAAGGAAATGCAAATGTCAATGCCGTATCTGATGATAACATTCAAAGTTTTTCGTCAGGCGAATGGAAAGCGTTTTCAGCAGATGAGCAGGAAAAAATCTTGTTGCAATACCGATTAACCTATTTGGCAGAAACAGAAGTAAACTGGTGTCCCGGTTTAGGAACTGTTTTGGCAAATGACGAAATTGTAAACGGAGTTTCTGAGCGTGGCGGATATCCTGTAATTCGTAAAAAAATGACCCAATGGAGCATGCGAATTTCTGCTTATGCAGAACGCTTGTTGCAAGGTTTAAATGATATTGACTGGAGTGAATCTATCAAAGAAAGTCAACGTAATTGGATTGGAAAGTCGGTGGGCGCAATGGTTTCTTTCAACGTGAAAAATCATGATGAAGTAATTGATGTATTTACAACGCGTCCTGATACCATTTTTGGAGTAACTTTTATGACTTTGGCTCCGGAACATGATTTGGTAGCTAAAATTGTAACCGCAGATCAAAAAAATGCCGTTGATGCGTATATCGAAAAAACTGCAAAACGTTCTGAACGTGAGCGTATGGCCGATGTAAAAACAATTTCGGGAGTATTTACCGGAGCTTATGCAGAACATCCTTTTACAAAAGAACCAATTCCGGTTTGGATTGGAGATTACGTTTTGGCAGGTTACGGAACCGGAGCTGTAATGGCGGTTCCTTGTGGAGACGAAAGAGATTATGCTTTTGCAAATTTCTTTAAAGGTCAAAACGGAATGCCGGAAATCAAAAATATTTTTGATAAAGACATTTCTGAAGCTGCTTTTGGAGCCAAAGAAGGTTTTCAATTGGTAGATTCTGATTTCTTAAACGGATTAGATTATAAAACAGGAACTCAAAAAGTAATTGCTGCCTTAGAAAAAATAGAGCAAGGAAAAGGAAAAACAAATTACCGTTTGCGTGATGCTGTTTTCTCCCGTCAGCGTTATTGGGGAGAACCTTTCCCGGTTTATTATGTAAACGGATTGCCAAAAATGATCGCCGCAGAACATTTGCCAGTTATTTTGCCGGAAGTAGAGAAATATTTACCAACCGAAGATGGTTTGCCTCCGTTAGGAAATGCAACTATCTGGGCTTGGGATACAAAAAACAATGAAGTTGTAAATACTGATTTGGTTGATAATTTCGAGATTTTCCCTCTTGAATTGAACACCATGCCAGGTTGGGCAGGAAGTTCATGGTATTGGATGCGTTATATGGATGCGCACAACGAAGACAGATTTGCAAGCAAAGAAGCTCTAGCTTATTGGGAAAGTGTAGATTTATATATCGGTGGAAGCGAACACGCAACCGGACACTTATTGTATTCTCGTTTCTGGAACAAATTCTTAAAAGACAAAGGTTTTGCTCCAACCGAAGAGCCATTCAAAAAGTTGATTAATCAAGGAATGATTTTGGGAACTAGTGCTTTTGTTTATAGAATTGAAGGGACAAATAGTTTTGTTTCTAAAAATAAAATTGGAGATCATAAAGTACAACCAATTCACGCTGATGTTTCAATGGTTAATTCTTCTGATGAATTAGATGTTCAAAAATTCAAAGCATGGAGAGAAGATTACGCTGATGCTGAATTTATTTTAGATGATAACGGAAAATACATTGTTGGCCGCGAAGTCGAAAAAATGTCAAAATCAAAATATAATGTAGTAACTCCTGATGATATTTGTGCAGAATATGGAGCTGATACATTACGTTTGTACGAAATGTTTTTAGGTCCTTTAGAACAAGCAAAACCTTGGAATACTGCAGGAATTTCGGGAGTTTTTGGTTTTCTTAAAAAATTATGGAGATTGTATTTTGACGAAAATAATGGTTTAATCGTAAACAACGACGAACCAACAAAAGACAACTTAAAATCATTACACAAAACCATCAAAAAAGTGGGAGAAGATATTGAGAGTTTCTCTTTCAATACTTCAGTTTCGCAATTTATGATTTGTGTAAATGAATTGTCAACTCAAAATTGTCATTCAAGAGCAATCTTAGAGCCATTAGCGATTTTGGTTTCACCATACGCACCGCATATTGCAGAAGAATTATGGTCGCAATTAGGAAATAAAGATTCTATTTCAACGGTTGCTTTTCCTGTTTTTGATGCCAAACATTTAGTTGAAACGAATAAGGAATATCCGGTTTCTTTCAACGGAAAAATGCGTTTTACAATCGAATTGCCTTTAGATTTAACTGCAGCGCAAATCGAAGAAATCATAATGAAAGATGAAAGAACACAAAAACAACTTGACGGAAGAACGCCAAATAAAGTGATTATTGTTCCTGGGAAGATCATCAACCTTGTTGGATAAATAAAATTCCAAATATTTTATAAATCCCAAATCCCAATTTTACGATTGGGGTTTGGGATTTTTTTTGTTTTGATTTTGAGTATAGTTTGTCATCCTGAACGAAGGATCACACTCGTAACACTACAAAGATTGGCGATTCTGTATGCGGAATTTCTTTTGTGATCCTTCGTTCCTCATGATGACAAATTCTTCCGATTGTTGTACTACATTAAATGACAAAAGCTTTGTCGATCAAACAAAGCTTTTTTTTTATCAAATTAAATTTCTAACCTCTGGCTCTTATCTCGGAAATACATAAGTGTTTGGATGTACTACAATAATTCCGTCTGAATTTGCCGTTCCAGTTAATTCAGAAACCACTTTTCCTCCCACATAAATTTTAGCTGTTACCGTTTGTCCTGCAACACCGCCATAACCGCTTGAGTGTACTAAAGCTCCATTAGAATCTGCATTAGCCGTAAATTCTTTTGTCCAGGGTAATGAAGTAACATCTTCAATAAGCGGAGCACCACTTTTTTCCATATAAGTTGCATCAAGTTTTCCTGTAAAATTTCCTGTTATTTCATATTTTACATCTCTTGATGCTGTTACTGGTTCTGAGTTGTTATCATCGTCGCTGCTGCATGAAACTGCTGTAAAAGCAAGTGTTACTACAAGCACTGCTGTTTTAAAAATTGATTTCATAATAAATTCTTTAAATAATTAATATTCGTTTAAAACAAAATTACAGGCTTGAAAAACAGTTGGCAATACCTGATAAAATGTAATTTCTATTACCTGATATCAGGTAAAAGCGACCGAATTCTTTTTGAAACATTTTTTAATTTAATAAATTTGAATAAATACCACTTTATGAAGAAAATCTGCTTTTTGACGCTATTTTTATTTTTATCTGCCTTTGCGAATTCGCAAGTTATTCTTTCTTTAGATGATGATACCGTTTATATCGACAGTATTGCAAAAGTGACGAGAAACACAAAATCAGATAGTATAAAATGTCTTTACAGTTTTAGATTATCAAGAATGTTTTTGATGGTTCAGAATGTTGAAAAATCCAAAGAATACTTAAATCAGGCCAATAAACTAAAATCTAATTTTCCCTTTTTAAAGGATGCCTCAATTTATTATAATTCCTTTAGTTTCATTGAAAAAGGGGATATCGCAGGTTTCGAAAAAACATTATTAGAAGCCAATACCAAATTAAAACAATACAATAATACAGAAGCTTTTAGACTCCGTGCGATTCTGTTGCAGAATTATGGCATTATGCAACAGCGAAAAAACAATGAAAAGGGCTATATGAAATTATTGGTCAACGAAGCCATTCCTCTTGCAAAAAAGAGCGGCGATTATGAGCTGATAAGCGGTTTGTATAAAGCAGTTGCTATTATTTTTATGAATAATAACGAACGTCAAAAAGCAAGTGAATATTTGGATGAGGCACAGAATTATATCGAAAAAGCAACCAAACGATCTCCCACATTGGCAGAATCTAAAATGGAAACTTACATTATCAATGCCGAGAATTTAGTAGAATTAAAACATTTTTATGATGCCAGAAAAGTACTTGATAAAGCCTTTTTCACACTTAAAAAATTTCCTGAATCCAATCTAAACGATTCTTATTTTTATTCTGAAGGAATATATTATGCCAAACAAAACAAATACACACAAGCTTTGGCGAGTTATGAAAAAGGAATAAAATCTGCCAATAAAAATCTGAATGCTATTGCCTTAAACAGGTTAAAATTTGCAGAATATGAAATACTATTTAAGTTAAGGGAATATGAAAAAGCTAAAAACAACCTGGAATATCTTTTAGAAAATACGCCATTTGTTGTAGATAAAAAGAACTATTACAATGAATTGTCAAAAGTTTACAGCGCTGTTAAAAATTACGACAAAGCTTATTTTTATGCTAATAAATATAATATTGTAAACGACAGTCTGAACAATACAAAATTTCAAAAAGAGATTGTAGAACTCGAAGCAAAGTACAAAAAAGCCGAAAATGAGAAAAAGATAACGGCTCTTCAATCGCAAAATGAAAAAGCAGCATTGTTGGTTTATAACAATCGGTTGAATTCTTTTTTGTTTGCTGTATTGTCGGTTTTATTGTTTCTGATTGTTTTGTTTTTATGGATTTTGAATAAAAACCAAAAGAAGCTAAGTTTTCAAAAAGAAATTAATCATGAGCAGGAATTAACTGCACTTGAGAATCAGCAAAAATTATCCGTTTCAAATGCTTTGATTGAAGGCGAAGAAATAGAGAGAAAACGAATCGCGCGAGATTTACATGACGGACTTGGAAGCATGCTTTCGGGATTGAAAATTCATTTAAAACTGGCAGAGAAAGACAATATAAATGCGACAGAAGTGAATACTTTGCTGGATAATTCGATTAAAGAACTCCGCAATATTTCTCAAAACTTAATGCCGGAAAGTTTGCTGAAACTAAGTTTAGAACATGCTTTGCGGGATTTGTGTATGGCAAATTCAAACACAATCACAAATATTGAATTTCAGTATTTGATTAAGAAATTGAACTTGTCTAAAAACTATCAAATTTTTATTTATCGCATTATTCAGGAATTATTGAATAATGTTTTAAAGTATGCAAATGCATCGGAGATCCTTGTTTCATGCTCACAGAATAAAGAAACTTTTTTTATAACGGTCGAAGATAACGGAATTGGGTTTAACGTTTCGGAAAAAAGTAATACCGGAATGGGCTTAAGAAATATAAAAAACCGTGTAGAATTTTTAAACGGGAAATTAGAAATTGTAAGCATAATTAATAAAGGAACTTCGGTATATATTGAGCTGAAGGCTAAAAACGAAACGCTAAATGACTAAAAAATATAAAACAGTAATTGTAGATGACCATCCGATTGTGATTTCCGGAATTTCGGGTTTACTGTCAGATTTTCATATTGTTGAGGTTGTTGGCAAATTGCAATCCGGCGTTGCGCTTTTAGATTATATTGAAACAAATGAAGTGGACTTGGTTTTAATGGATATTTTTTTGCCGGTGATAAACGGAATTGATCTTTGTAAAACCATCAAACAGAAATATCCTAAAATAATTATTATCGGGATGAGCAGCCAGTCAGAGAGAAGTCTGGTTATGCAATTTGTTCAAAATGGAGGAAATGGTTATGTTTTAAAAAGTGCTTCTTTTGAAGAGTTTAAAAATTGCATTCATAAAGCAATTGAAGGCGAAATTGTGTTTAGCGACGAGGTTCGGGCTATTATAAGTCAGCCGCAATCTGAAGATTTAGATCGAATTCCGAGTCTTAGCCGTCGGGAAAAAGACATTACTTTATTGCTTTCAAAAGGCAAATCAACCCAGGAAATTGCAGATGAATTATTTTTGAGTTTTTTAACCGTACAAACGCATCGACGTAATATTCTTCAAAAATATAAAGTAAAAAATGTGGCCGAATTAATTACTTTCCTCTTGAAGAACAATCTTTTAAATTAACAAAATCTTCTGAATGCCAAAATGACATTTTTTGAAATTGGTTCGTAAATTGCTGTTTGTTTTGTAACTTTAAATTTCAATCAAAAAATCAAAAAAAATGGGAAGTGGATATTTAATTATTGCCGGGGCCATTATGTTGTTCAGTTGGCTGGTGAGTTCAAAATTAAAAAGCAAATTCGAATTATACTCTAAACTGCAACTTCGAAATGGAATGAGCGGTGCAGAAATTGCAGAGAAAATGTTGGCAGATAATGGTATTAGAGACGTTCGTGTTATCTCGACTCCGGGACAGTTAACAGATCATTATAATCCGAGTGATAAAACTGTTAATTTAAGCGAAGCAGTTTATAACCATCGTAATGCAGCTGCAGCTGCTGTTGCGGCACACGAGTGTGGTCATGCCGTGCAGCATTCTATCGGTTACGAATGGTTAACAATGCGTTCGAAATTAGTGCCAATTGTAAGCGTCGCCTCAAATTATGTACAATGGATTTTGATTGCAGGAATCCTGATGATCAGAACTTTTCCTCAATTGTTACTGATCGGAATAATCATTTTTGCTGCAACAACCTTGTTTTCGATTATTACTTTGCCTGTAGAATACGATGCAAGTAACAGAGCGCTTGCCTGGTTAGAAAATAAACACATGCTAACACAAGAAGAGCAGGCAGGAGCAAAAGATGCTTTAAAATGGGCTGCAAGAACGTATGTAGTAGCCGCTATCGGATCAATCGCAACGTTGTTGTACTATATCTCTATTTATTCTGGAAGCAGGAGAAATTAATGAGAAAATGAGATAATTAGTCAATTAGATAATTTTAGCAAACCCGACAGGTTTTAAACCTGTCGGGTTTATTATTTGTAAAAAGTAGACAATTGCTTATAACGCGTTTTAAGAATTATCTAATTGACTAATTACCTAATTGGCACATTTTAAAGTTGAATCTGTCTATCAATCTGCTGATCGAGTGAAATAAATGTTTCTGTTCTTGAAACTCCTTCGATAGCCTGAATTTTGGTATTTAAAAGCTGCATTAAATGTTCGTTGTCACGACAAATTATTTTGATTAAAACCGACCAGTTTCCTGTTGTATAATGACATTCTAAAACTTCGGGGATTTTTTTTAAATCCTTTACGGCTTCGGAGTTTCGGGAAGCTTTGTCCAGATAAACGCCAACAAATGCCATTGTGTTATAACCTAGAACTTTTGGGTTTACGGTAAATTTCGATCCTGAAATTACACCCGATTGTTCCAGTTTTTTTAAACGCTGATGAATCGCCGCTCCAGAAATCCCAATTTTATTAGCGATTTGTAAAATAGGTTTTCGGGCATCATCCATTAAATAGCGAAGTATTTCTTTGTCGATACCGTCAATTTCGATTAAAAGAGAATTGATTTTCATGAGAGTTGTGGTTTGAAACTAATATTGGTTTTTTGGTTTTAAATAGAAATCAAATTTAAGGATTAAAGTTTTAATTGAATAGAAAATTGTCGTTTTAAATCTTTGTCAAAATTTTAAGCTTTGACAAAGATGCGCGCAAAAAATGAAGATTTGAATTTGCGTTCTTTACGTTGAGTTTTTTTACCATTAAGAGATTAAGAAAAATTAAGTGATGTCAAACTTCAAACTAATCTTTGTCAAGTTTTAAATCAACTAAGGAACTTTTGCAAATGTTTTTGTTCAAAGCTACTACTCGCATTTTTGTCATCCTGACGGAGGAAGGATCTCCGCGAGTAGCTCGACAAAGATTGGCAACATGCTTTACGGAGTTTCTTTGTGTTCCTTCGACTTCGCTCAGGATGACAAACTGGAACAAAAAAAAATCCAAATCCCAACAAGAAAGTTGGAATTTGGAATTTTTAAATTTGATATTTTTAAAAGGAATTATTTCCCTTTGTTTGCTTCGCTAATGTATTTTTCTAAAGCCATTGTCATAGAAGGCGTTTCAGGAGTTGGAGCAAGAATATCAATTCTTAAACCATAATCTAAAGCTTCTTTTTGAGTTGTGCTTCCAAAAACAGCAATTCTTGTATCGTTTTGTTTAAAATCAGGGAAGTTTTTGAACAATGATTTAATTCCGGTTGGACTAAAAAATGCTAAAACATCATAATAAACATCTGCCAAATCAGATAAATCACTCATTACTGTTTTGTAAAAAACAGCTTGGGTCCAGTCTACTTTTAAACCATTTAAGGTAATAGGCGCGTCAGCATTTAACTGATCTGATGCCGGAAGCAGGAATTTTTCGTCTTTGTATTTTTTAATTAGTGGAGATAAATCAGCAAAATCTTTAGCACCTACATAAATTTTTCGCTTTCTGTACACTACATATTTCTGCAGGTAAAACGCAACTGCTTCAGATTGACAAAAATATTTCAATCCTTCAGGAACTTTGTAGCGCATTTCGTCTGCTACTCTGAAAAAATGATCTACAGCATTTCTGCTTGTCAAAATAATCGCAGTGTAATGATTAAGGTCGATTTTTTGTAATCGAATCTCTTTTGCGTTAACCCCTTCCACATGAATAAATGGTCTGAAATCAATTTTTATTTTGTGTTTTTGTTGGAGCTCAAAGTAAGGAGAATTTTCCACTTTAGGTTCAGGCTGTGACACCAAAATTGTTTTCACTTTCATATTATAAACATTTACTAAGCCGCCTCTTTTGTTATCCAATAATACATGAAATAATAAGGGGCTATTTCAAGAGCGCAAAGATATAAAATAAAATAAAATAACTTACCGATTATTATATTTTGATACGTTTTAATTGAAATAAAGTAGGAAAATAGACTTATACAGAGCGCAACGCCTATTATTACTAGCGGGACAATCTTCGGAATATTGTCATAATAGAACAAAACTGCGTTAAAAGGCAGTATTAAAACACCAATGTAAGTTCTGTAAGTTGCTTTTTGAAGATTGAAAAGGCTTACAAATTCATCAATGTTGAAAGAAGTTGCAACGATTTTTTCGATTAAAAATTTTCCCAGAATAAAATAAAGTAAAAATGTAGCAATTTGAATGTATAGGATCCAATCTGATTTTAAGGTATTGTATCCGTTTGCAGATTTACATCCGAAAATATCCATTGTTAGCAAAATGAAAAATGAAAACGAAAGAATCTGCACAAAAAACAGTCCAACAATAAAGCTGCCTTTCAGGTTGCTGGTGTCGCGATAAATTTTAGCATATTTATCAGAAAAAATAAGTTTGCTAAATTCACTGAATCTCGTTTCGTAAGTTGATTTAGTAATAGCAACGAGAGCAAAGGCCACCACAAATAAAAGTGTTGCCCAATCGTTGTTCTCTAGAATTCTGGGTTGAAGATGTTCAATCATAGCGTTACAAAATTAGTAATTTTTTGGATCAATACTTTTATTATAAATTTATTATGAATGAAATGGCATAAAAAGTTTACTTTTGCCATGAAATTGCCAAGAAAAATGAATGATAGTATTGTCATAATTCCCACTTATAACGAAATTGAAAACATAGAAAGTATAATAAGAGCCGTACTTTCACAACATAAACCTTTTCATCTTTTAATTATTGATGATAATTCTCCTGATCATACTGCAAACAAGGTGATTGCATTGCAGGAAGAATTTCCGGGCAGATTATTTTTAGAACAGAGAGCCAAAAAATCAGGTTTAGGAACAGCTTATGTTCATGGTTTTAAATGGGCTTTGGAACGCAAATACGATTACATTTTTGAGATGGATGCCGATTTTTCACATAATCCGAATGATCTTGAAAAGTTATACGATGCCTGCCATTTTGGGGGTGCCGCTTTATCAATTGGTTCTCGTTATGTAACAGGTGTAAATGTGGTAAACTGGCCTTTAAGTCGTGTATTAATGTCTTACTTTGCTTCGGTATATGTAAAATTTATTACAGGAATGAAAATTCATGATGCTACAGCAGGTTTTGTTTGTTATAAAAGAGAAGTTTTAGAGAAAATTAATCTCAACAAAATAAAATTTGTAGGCTATGCGTTTCAGATTGAAATGAAGTATAGAACCTATTGTGCTAAATTTGAAATTACCGAAGTTCCCATTATTTTTACAGACAGAACAAAAGGAGTTTCAAAAATGAGCAATGCCATTATTAAAGAAGCTATTCTTGGGGTAATTTCACTTCGATTAAAAAAATTAATCAATACATTATAATACCACGGTCATGAATAGGATTTTAATAAAGAATGCTAAAATTGTAAACGAAGGATCTATTTTTGAAGGCGATGTCTTGATCGAGAACGACTTAATTGTTGAA
Organism: Flavobacterium sp. MMLR14_040; assembly: GCF_033657265.1. Classification (NCBI taxonomy): domain Bacteria; kingdom Pseudomonadati; phylum Bacteroidota; class Flavobacteriia; order Flavobacteriales; family Flavobacteriaceae; genus Flavobacterium; species Flavobacterium sp. MMLR14_040. The sequence goes on from NZ_JAWVWO010000011.1 coordinate 82,543, forward strand.
GTTGCAGACAGTATCAGCCTAAAAACTTCAGATTGTATTGTGATAGATGCCGAAGGAAATTATTTAATGCCGGGTGCAATTGATGACCAGGTACATTTTAGAGAGCCAGGATTAACGCATAAAGGTGATATAGAATCAGAATCAAGAGCTGCGGTTGCGGGAGGAATCACTTCTTTTATCGAACAGCCAAATACGGTTCCGAATGCGGTTACTCAGGAAGTTTTAGAAGAAAAATATCAAATTGCTGCCGTAAAATCATTTGCGAATTATTCGTTTATGATGGGCGCGACCAATGATAATCTGGAAGAAGTTTTAAAAACCAATCCAAGAAACGTTGCCGGAATCAAAATCTTTTTAGGTTCTTCAACAGGAAACATGCTCGTAGATAACGAAGCAACTTTAGAAAAAATATTTTCCAGCACACCAATGTTAATTGCGGTTCATTGTGAAGATGAAGCGACAATTAAAAATAATCTTGCCCTTTTTAAAGAACAATACGGTGATGATGTTCCGGTAACGGCGCACCATTTAATTCGTAGTGCAGAAGCTTGTTATATTTCGTCTTCAAAAGCAGTGGCTTTGGCGAAAAAAACAGGAGCAAGATTGCATATTTTCCATCTTTCGACAGCGAAGGAAATGGAATTGTTTACGAATAAAATTGCATTAGAAGATAAAAAAATCACGGCAGAAGTTTGTGTACATCACCTTTGGTTTACCGATGAAGATTACAAAACAAAAGGAAATTTCATTAAATGGAATCCTGCTGTAAAAACTGCCGAAGACAGAAAAGAACTTTGGAAAGCTTTGAATGACGGTCGAATTGATGTTATTGCAACAGATCACGCGCCTCATACAAAAGAAGAAAAAAATCAATCCTATTTAAATGCTCCTTCAGGCGGGCCATTAGTGCAGCATGCTGTTGTGGCAATGTTTGAAGCGCATCACCAGGGAAAAATTTCTATTGAAAAAATCGTAGAGAAAATGTGCCACAATCCGGCGAAAATTTTCAAAATCGAAAAAAGAGGTTTTATAAAAGAAGGTTATTTTGCTGATTTGGTAATTGTAAATCCGAGTTTGCCATGGAGTGTAAAATCAGAAAATATACTATCAAAATGCGGCTGGTCTCCTTTTGAAAATTTTACTTTTAAATCGAGAATTACCCATACGTTTGTAAACGGCGAATTGGTTTATAACAATTTTAAAGTGAAAGACGTTCGCAGCGGAAAAAGATTATTGTTTGACAGATAAAATAGGAAGATGAAGAATTTTGTAATTATAATATTGGTTTTATTTTTTGCTGTAAGTTGTAAAAAAGAGCTTGTAAAAGAGCCCAAACGACTTATTGAGAAAGGAAAAATGATTGATATTATGTATGATTTATCTGTTTTGGATGCCATAAAATATCACAATCCATTATCCTTGGATTCACTTGATGCCAGCCCGAAGCGATTTATTCTTCAAAAATATAAAGTAGACAGTTTGCAATTTGCGCAAAGTAATATGTACTATGCATCAGATTATGAAAGCTATAAAGATATGTTTGATCAAATTGCGAAACGATTAGAAAAGAATCAGAAAAAAGCAGATTCTTTGTTTAAGATCGAAGAGAAGAAAGCGGCAAAAGCAAACAAAAATAAGAAAGGCACAACAGCTGGACCTGCACCCAAGATTGATGGAACTCAACCGGCAAAAAAAATCAATGTTGATTCGATAAGACAGGCAATACGAAAAGCTAGAAGATAATTATAACTTCGATACTTCTTTAATGTATTGATGTACATCTAAAAAAACCGTTCCCAGAGCGGTTTTTATTTTTTCATTTGAATACAAATTTTTCGAATAAGAGGCTTTTGCTGTTGCTTTCGTTAAACGTCTTTTTTGGAAAAATAAAGGCGAGAATATTCTGTCGGCAATCCAAAGAAAATTCATAAAAAACGGAGTTGCGTGAATACTTGGTTTTTTTACTTTTAAAGCCTCTGCAATTGTGTTTAGAATATCCCGAAAGACAATATTGTCTGCAATTAAGGTGAAACGCTCATTTTTTATCGTGCTTTTCATTAATTCGTAAGCAATTTTCACTACATCATTTATAGCAACAAATCCGGTATTTCCAAGAGTATAGAACGAAAGTCCGTTTGCCACTTTTACGTATAGCTCAGCGCTTCCTTGTTCGCATTTTTTTGTTTTGGGGATTGGCCCTAAAATCACGCCCGGATTAATAATAATAATATCTAAGCCTTCCTGAACGCCTCTCCAGACTTCCATTTCGGCGCCATATTTTGAAATAGCATAATCGCTGTGAGGTTTTTCGGGATTCCAGTCTGTTTCTTCTGTAATATAGGTTTCATGTGGTGGTAAATCTCCCAAAGCAGCAATTGAGCTTACAAAGCAGAATTTCCTGATTCCTTTGGCCAACGAAAAATTAACCATATTGGCGGTTCCTTCGATATTGGTTTTTCGAAGAGCATCTTCATCTTTAGGATCAAAGGAAATTAAAGCGGCACAATGGTAAACGTATTCAATGCCGATAAAAGCAATTTCAAGGGAAGGAACATCTAAAATATCGGCTTCAAGCCAATTGATTTTTTCGAATAAATCTCCTTTTTTATACAATTCAAAAACCGATTTTGTTTTTTGAATGTTGTTTTGGTTTCTGTAGATAGCCCGGACCTTTTCTCCATTTTCAATTAAATGAAGTAATAAATGCGCACCAACTAAACCTGTTCCTCCAGTTACTAATACCATTTTGTAAAGATAAGTTTTTGCTTTTTTGCCACAAAGGCTCAAAGGCACAAAGTTTTTTTGTTTTGCCTGAAAGGCGCAAAGATGCAACGTTTTTTAATTATTCTTTGTGTCTTAGTGACTTTGTGGCAAATTACAGTGCTATTGTTTTTTGCCATTGCCATTACCATTGATTATATTTGCGCAAAATATTTTAAAAATGAAGAATCTAGTTGAAGAATTAAAGTGGCGCGGTTTATACCATGATAGCATGCCAGGAACGGAAGAACAATTGCTAAAAGAGGTAACGGCGGCATATATTGGTTTTGATCCAACGGCAGATTCGCTGCATATTGGTAGCATGGTTCAGATTATTTTATTGGTGCATTTAAAGAATTTTGGTCATCAGCCGGTAGCTTTGGTTGGTGGTGCAACCGGAATGATTGGTGATCCTTCCGGAAAATCTGATGAAAGAAATTTGTTGAACGAAGAAACTTTGGCTAAAAACGTTGCCGGAATCAAAAGTGTTCTGTCTCGTTTCTTAGACTTTAATTCAAAAGAACCAAACGCTCCGATTATGGTTAATAACTATGATTGGATGAAAGAATTCTCGTTTATTGATTTTGCCCGTGAAGTTGGAAAACGTATTACGGTAAATTATATGATGGCGAAGGATTCTGTTAAAAAGAGAATTAACGGAGAAGGGGAAGGAATGTCTTTCACCGAATTTACATATCAATTAATTCAGGGATACGATTTTTATCATTTATATAAAAACAACAACTGCCTTTTGCAAATGGGAGGTTCTGACCAATGGGGAAATATTACCACAGGTACAGAGTTAGTGCGCAGAATGGGAGGCGAAAACGCAAAAGCTTTTGCGTTAACAACGCCATTAATTACAAAAGCAGACGGATCTAAATTTGGGAAATCTGAAGGCGGAAATGTTTGGCTGGATGCAGATAAAACTTCGGTTTATGCATTTTACCAGTTCTGGTTGAAAGTAACAGATATTGATGCGAAGAAATATATTAAAATCTTTACTTTTTTAGATAAAGATGTAATTGATGCTTTGATTGAAGAACATGATGTAGCACCGCATTTATGGGTTTTGCAGAAAAAATTAGCAGAAGAAATTACAACTTTTGTACACGGTAAAGAAGCTTTAGAAAAAGCAATTCAGGCTTCGAATATTTTATTTGGAAGTTCAACTGCAGAAGATTTGAAACAATTGGATGAAGCGACTTTTTTAGAAGTTTTTGACGGAGTTCCGCAGGCAGAAATTGCAAAAACTGATCTTGAAAACGGATTGGATATTGTTTCTGTTTTAAACGAAAAAACAGGTTTCTTTAAATCAAATGGAGAAGCGAGAAGGGCTTTAACAGCAAATTCAATTTCTGTAAACAGAGAAAAAATCAAGGAAGATTTTACACTTACGGCAAATGATTTGATTAACAATCAGTTTGTTTTGTTGCAAAGTGGAAAGAAGAATTATTTTGTGATTAGAGCAAAGTAATTTTCGAGTTTTCCTAAACTCTTCAAGTTTTAAAATCCGATTAAGTTTTAATCGGATTTTTTTTTGCTGAACAATACAAAAATTAGTACTTTAATTTAAACGTATACAATTTATGGAAGAGCTTTTCGAACAAATTAAAAATTGTCGTGTTTGTGAAAATTTCTTAAAAGATGGAGTAAATCCTGTTGTTGCGGCTAGTGAAAAGAGTAAAATTATCATTATAGGTCAGGCGCCTGGTCGTATAGTGCATAATACAGGTATTCCCTGGAATGATAAAAGCGGTGATAACTTGAGGAATTGGCTGCAAATTGATAAAACTACATTTTATGATGCCGATAAAATTGCCTTAATGCCTATGGGATTTTGTTTTCCGGGTACAGGAAAAACAGGAGATTTACCACCAAGAGCAGAATGTGCTCCATTATGGCATAAAAAACTACTGAAATTAATGCCAAATGTAGAACTCGTTTTACTTATTGGACAATATGCACAAAGATATTATTTAGGAGACAATGCTAAAAGCACTCTCACGGAAACGGTTCGTAATTTTTCTACTTATTTACCGCAATATTTTCCGTTGCCACATCCTTCACCAAGAAATAATATCTGGCAAGCTAAAAATGAATGGTTTCGGGAAATTGTTTTGTATGAATTAAGAGAAAAGATTAACGTTATATTGAGTTAAAAACTTCAAGATATGTAAATGTTTAAAGATTAGTTTTTTTTACGATTAGAATTAAACTACAAAACCATCAAATTACATCCACGAATATCAGAATTATCAAAACGTCCTAATACCTCGAAAGAGTTGTTGGGATTTTTTTTGCCTAAATCCTGTGTGGCAATAAAAGAGCATGAATTGATATTGGCCAAATCAATAACGTTAATTCCGCCTGTTTTTCCATTATTTACATAAGTAAGCGCATCTTCGGGATCGCGCACTAAAATATGCATCCATGATGGGCATTCGAAAACGCCTTCGCCTAAAGAATAGGCTTGCGCCAGAAGTTCGGTCATTCCGTATTCTGAATGAATGGCTGAAACTCCAAAACCTTTACAAAGCTGTTCATGAAGTTCTTCGCGAATCATTTCTTTGCGTTTTCCTTTCATTCCTCCAGTTTCCATAATAATGGTATTTTGAAGGTTGAATTGATGTTTTTCGATTAAATCTAATAAAGCATAAGTAACGCCAATTAAGATCACATTTTGTCCCGATTCGTCTAAAACGGTTAGTTTTTTAATTAAGTCGTCGTGATTGTGTAAATAAAAGCCGCTTTCGGGCTGATTGGATAGCTTTATTAAGTCTTCGACCATATAAATAAGCGAAGATCCATCGCGTTCAAGATAAGACGGCAAAAGAGCTAAAACAACGTAATCTTCAATATTTCCATAAAACTGAGAAAATCCCTTGCGGTAACTTTCCTCATATAGGGAAACATCGGTCACTAAATGTCGGCTGGTTATCATGCCTGTTGTTCCGCTGCTGGTAAAAGTTACTTCGGCAGGATTAGAATTTGAAACAACATCATGACTTTTAAAAAACTGTATTGGTAAAAACGGAATTTGCTCCAATGATTTTACCTGTTGTGGATTTACTTTTAAAAAGTCGCAAAAGTCACGATATACCTGATTGTTCTCATGCTGAAAGCGAAACACTTTTAATGCTATTTTTTCAAATTGTTTCTGACTCGAAATGGTAAATATATCGTTGGCTGTAATCAAAACTTTTTTTGTGCAAAGGTAAGTATAAATGTAAATAGTTTTCAGTTTTAGGTCACAGTTTTCCTGTAGAGAGTCTCAAAACCCAGACTGTAACTGGAAACTAAAAAAAACGGCAATAAAAAAGCCCCAATGTTATTTGGAGCTTTTTGATATATTTTATGTTTTACCGAATGATAAGCTTTCTGGTCGCCGAAGCATTTTCTTCACTTATTTTAATAATATAAACTCCCGGAGTTAAATCACTAACATTTAATTCTCTGGTAGCTAAATGTGCCTGAATTACTTTTTTTCCTAACAAATCAAAAACAACTATTTCTTTTTCTAAATCGTTTTTTGATGTTATATAGACTTTGCCGTTGGTAACAGGGTTAGGGTACAAGCTCAGGCCCTCAATGGTACTTCCGTCTTGAGGTTTTGGTAATTGCTTACTATTATCCTGCGCTGACGCTGTTATAGTAGTAAAGAAAAAAGCCAATAAAAATGTAATATAAAAGTAGTTTTTTACCATCGCTATGTTTTGATTATTGTAAATATACAAAAAAAAATACAAAAACTACGCCAAAAAAAAACATCCTAATTTTTTAGGATGTTTTTAACATTTTATGTGTGAAGTGATTAGAAAATCAAATCATTTAATTACTTAGTCCAGTTAGCCCAAGTTGGTAAGTCTTCACCAGCACCAGCACCTAAAGCACCAGTAGTTGTTCCAGATAATTTAGGGCCATCAAATGCAGTAACAGAAGCTCCAAAAGTATAGTTTGTGATAGTAAAGTTACCAGCAGCGATATTTGCAACTGCACCAGCATCTGCAGATAATTTAGCAAGGTCTTTAGGCATTCCATCAGCAACATATAAGTTTGTGTAAGCTTGTTTTCCACCACCTTCTTTGTAATTGATTGCTTTTTCGTCAGCTAAGAAAGCAGCATCACCTTTAATAATAGAGATGTTAGTGATTTTAGCGTTAGTCATTGGAACAGCTCCACTTGGATCTTTTGCGTTTGTAGATCCTTCAACACCTGCTTTAGTAACACCTTTAATGTATACGTTTGTAGCAGTACCTTGCCATCCGTCAGCAAAATCTAAAGAATCATCATAAGAGTTTACAATTACTAAGTTAGAAGCGTTTACAGCTCCTCCGAAGAATTCAATTCCGTCATCACCACTTTCGAAAGTGTATATGTCAGATACTACTGTTCCTGAACCTACTCCGAAGAAAGAAACTCCATTGTATTCTTTTTCAGCAGTATATTTAGAACCTGTGTAAGAAATTCTTAAAAAGTTGATGTTTCCAGAAGAATCTGCATTATCATTACCACCATAGCTTAAAGAACCTACTTCAGAAGTACCATTGTCTCCAGTGTTCACTTTACCATTACCAGCGATAATTAATCCACCCCAGTCACTTTGAGCAGGAGTTGCTTTTCCAGATGTCATAATAACTGGTTTAGCAGCAGTACCATTGATGTTAATTTTAGCATTTCTTTCTACAGCGATATATAAAGAAGTAGATTCTGCAGTAGCAGAACTTTTAATTACTGTTCCAGCAGGAATAACTAAAGTAGCTCCACCTTTAACAACAAGACCACCTGTTAAAGTATAAGTTTGAGTTGGGTCCAAAGTTACAGTACCATCTTTAATCTCTCCCTTTAAATCGTCAACTTTTAAAACAAAAGAACTGTTGTTCGTATTGTTGTTGTTGTTATCATCAGAACTACAGCTTGTTAAAGCAAGTCCTAATATTGCAGCCATTGCAAATAAACTTTTTTTCATTTTTGTTGTGTTTTATTGTTTTATTTATTCAAGGCAAAGTAAACGAACATATGTTTTTGCTGAGTTAAGGCGATATTAACAATGCATTAAGTATCTCGGTGTAAATAAGACTTGACTTAATGTAAAATTTACATTGCCGTTTTTGAATTAAAAAAGGTGATTAGAATTACCTAATCACCTTTATAATATTATTTAGAAAATGTTTTTTCTTAGAATGTATAATTTAAAGTAAGTCTGAAATCTGAACCTGCTTTATATGAAACTGCAGTAATATCACCAACAGATTCTTTTCCTGGTACTTTTCCTTGCTCTTGTACACGTTTAAAAGTTGGATTCAGGATGTTATTATAAATAAGACCTAATTTTAAGTTTTTAGTTAAACTTGTATTAGCGATAAAGTCTAATTTATTTACAGCTTTATCAACCAGGTTTCCTACTCTTGAGGTTCCAATAACAGCTAATTTATCTGAAAAATAAGAGTAAGATACTGTTGCACTGAAATCCTGTCCTTCTCTGAATTCATTTAAAAATGATAAGTTAGCATTGGCAAGGAAATTAGAAGCTCCTGTTAATTTACTTTCTGAAAAAGTAAAGTTTGCTCCAAAATCATTTTCGTTGTTTACTTTATCGTTGCTTAGATCTTGGTTGGTGTATAAATAAGATCCGTTTGCGTCAAAAGAAAGTTTTGTCTTTAGGTTGTTATTATTTTCAATTTCAAAAATATCTTTTCTAAATTCTAATTCAACTCCTGCTACTGTTCCCTTATCTCCTGTATTTGCATAAGAAATATCATTTGAAGAAGAGTTAAGGAACATTTCGTTGATTGGGTTTTGAATAATTTTTCCGAATGCAGTTACCGAAATTAATTCCCCTGCTTTCGGGAAAAATTCCCATCCTAAATCGAAGTTGTAATTTGTTGAAGCATATAAATTAGGGTTTCCTTCGTATGCTTGTGCGACATCTTCATAAATAATTGGCACCTTTTCTTTAAATTGAGGAAGCGTATAGGTTTTACTTGCAGAGAATTTTAAATTCTGTTTGTCATTTAAGGTGTATTTAGAAATTAAACTTGGTAAAATGTTAAACTTCGAATCATTAGAATTATCACCAGCAGGAACTGTAGTTGTGATATAGAAAACATTCTGAGTCAATTGTTCCAGTCTTGCACCTAATATTACACTCAATCTATCCGTTAAAGAGTATTGAACATTAACGAATGCAGCATTAATATCTAAATTTCCATTATACAATTGGTTAATTCTGTTTGAGTAGGATGAACCCCAATGTGCAGGATCTAAATAATTGTCTACATGGTGTATGTCTTCTTTAGGAAAAGAAATTGTAGTTCTGTTTGGGAAAAATGAATATTGTTCCATGTTGTAATCTACACTCTTGAACTTTCCTGAATAACCAACAGTTACTTTTCCTTTGTAAATATCATCATTGCCTTTTTTGAAGTTATAAGAAAGGGCAACATTTGCAGCGATTTCATTTTCTTTTAGATCCTGAAAAAATCGGTGATTATTGATGTTAGAGTTTGTAAAAAATGTATAGTCTACACCATTAGGAGCATACACAAAAGAGTTTTGCATACGATCCGGAATTGCACTGTTAGACATACTGTATCCTACTCCCCAGTTTAAATTCCATTGATCGTTGAATTTATTTTTTCCTGTTAATTGGTTTACAATTAATTGAGTTCTTTCAAAAGTTCCACGTTTGATGAAACCTGTAATTTGTTGAAGAGCGTCTCCACCACCGTCAAAATTCTGGTTTGTTCCTTCGTATTCACTGTAATCCTGATCACTTGAATTTAAGAATAAAGAAGTAAATAAGATCGAGTTTTTATTGTTGATTTTATAATCAGCAGTACCCATAACAGTTGTAGTAGTACTATGTTTGTATGACGTTCTGATAAAGTCAGAAAAGATATCTCCGTCAGAAGTAATTCCTCCTCTACTGTATCCTTCTGTATATTTATTTTTTGCACTAAATGAACCAGTAACAAAAGTACCTATTGAACTTTCGTCATTTATATTAAATCTTTTACCAGCAGATACAGTATAGAAAGCATTTAATATGTTTTTGTTTTCCTGCCTGTCCCAGCTTGTTGCATAGCTATATGGTTGTAATGGAGAGTCTGGAACTCCAACTTTTTTAAATCCGGTATAAGTAGGTCCATCCTGTAGATAAAAATGATCCTGTCCTAAAACATTTGTATTAGCGCCTGTTCCGATTGAAAAGCTAACGAATGGTTTTCCGCTGAATTTTTTTGCGGTGATGTCAATATTGGCTCCACCAAAATCTGCATAATTTTGAGCTTCAAAAGTTTTGCTTACTCCAATATTGTCTACAATATTTGTTGTGAAAATATCTAAAAGTATATTTTTATTTGCAGGGTTGTTTGATGGTAATGGAAGTCCGTTTAATGTTGTAACATTATAACGATCTCCTAATCCTCTTACGAAAACATTTCCTGAATCTTCGTTTTTAGAAACGCCACTAACTTTAGAAACGGCATTTGCTACATCATTAACTCCTTTTCGTGCTATTTCTTCGGCACCAATTGCAGCTTTAAAAGAAACTGCATTTTTTTGGTCTAATAATAAAGCTGATTCCTTTTGTCTGTTTCCGGCAGATGACTGCACCACAACATCCTTCAAAGCATAACCTTCTCCAGAAGTAAGTGTTTTGTTGATTGTTACAGTTTCGTTTGCTTTAACAGTAACCGGAGCTTCTATAGTTTGGTATCCTAAAAAGCTGAAAATTAAAGTATAGCTTCCAGGATTTACAGATATAGAATATTTTCCGTCAATGTCAGTATTTGCGCTAATGTTGGTTCCTTTTATTAAAACATTCGCAAAAGGAAGCGATTGATTGTTCATTTCTTTGTCTGTTAATACACCAGAAATTGTACCTTTGTTTTGAGCGACCGAAATCGTGCAGATAAATAATGTAAATAATAGAAATTTTAGATTGAATTTCATTTTAGTTGTGTTTAATTTATTTTTTTGCAAAGAAAGAACCGCCCTGTAAAGTTCATGTTACGCACTTGTTATGTTTTTGTGTTCTGTAGATTATCAAATTGTTACGAGATTAAATTACCGTTAACCGCGATTTTTAACCGTCGATTTATTATTATATTTACCATCGCAATTAAAAACCATCAGATTTATTAGGATCAAATTTGATGAGAAAACTCAATTTTTGCTATTTTATGAAAAAAACTCAAACCAAGATTTTATTGGTCGACGATGAACCGGATATCTTAGAAATCGTAGGCTATAACCTTGCTCAGGAAGGCTATCAAATTGTAACAGCTTCAAACGGAAAAGATGCGATTGCAAAAGCTCAGAAAGAATTACCAGACCTGATTATTATGGATGTGATGATGGCAGAAATGGATGGTATGGAAGCTTGTGAAAACATCAGAAAAATACCAGAATTAAATAATGTTATCATAACATTTTTAACAGCAAGAAGCGAAGATTATTCGCAAGTAGCTGGTTTCGATGCAGGTGCTGATGATTATATCACAAAACCGATAAAGCCAAAATTATTGGTAAGCAAAGTAAAGGCTTTGTTAAGAAGGTTAAAAGAACAAGAAGTTGTTAGTGATACTTTAAATGTTGGCGGAATCGAAATTAACCGCGAAGAATATAAGATCATAAAAGGGAATGTAGAAATTGCATTGCCAAGAAAAGAATTCGAATTGTTTTACCTGCTGGCTTCAAAACCTGGAAAAGTTTTTAAAAGAGATGAAATACTTGATAAAGTTTGGGGTAACGAAGTAGTAGTTGGCGGAAGAACAATCGATGTTCACATCAGAAAATTACGTGAAAAGATTGGAGAAGATCTTTTTAAAACAATAAAAGGAGTAGGTTATAAATTTGAAGTTTAATCTTTTTAAGATGCTAAGGTTCTAAGATACTAAGTTGCTAAGTATTTTTAAGTATTTTATTGAGATCTAACATTAAATTATACCCCGTACTTTTTATAATCAAAGTCAATCTTTGTCAAATTAAACTTTGACAAAGATTGACTTTTGAGATTATAGAATAAGCTTTACTTTTATATGAACTTATATCACTTATATGGTGAAAAATAATAATCTCTAATTGGTTTATTAAATATTCAATGAAAATTAATTTTAAAAAAACATACAAATTTGCTGTAAAGTCGGCATTATATATAAGTCTTTTTGCGACAGGATTTGTAATGATTTTAATGTCGTTGTTTTATAAAAATCAACTGAAACATCAAATAGGGTTTGGATTAGTTTTTCTCTTATCCATTTATATTTTCTCTTTCCTGGTTTTGCAATATCGTGTAGAACGTTTTATATACCGAAGAGTAAAAAAAATATACGATGAGGTTTCGTTATTAGAATCGACAACACTTATCAATCAGCCTATAACGACAGATATGGAAACGCTTTCGCGTGAAGTAAAAAAGTTTGCTACAGATAAAAAACTCGAAATCGAAATGCTCGAAATTCGTGAAGAATACCGCAGGGAGTTTTTAGGGAACGTTTCACACGAACTTAAAACACCTTTGTTTACGGTTCAGGGCTATGTTTCGACTTTGCTTGATGGTGCGATGGATGATAAACACATCAGAAAAAAATATTTAAAGCGTGCCGAAAAAGGAGTAGAGCGACTTATATATATAGTAGAAGATCTCGATATGATTACCAAACTTGAGTCTGGTGATCTGGATTTGAATATGACTGATTTTGATATCGTTGAGCTGATTCAGAATGTTTTTGATTTATTGGAAATGAAAGCCGAAAAGAAAAAAATCAAATTGGCTTTTGAAAGCAGAAATGTAAAATCGGTTATCGTTCGCGGAGATCAGGACAGAATTCAGCAGGTTCTCGAAAATTTACTTGTAAACTCAATTAAATACGGAAAAGAAGGTGGTTTAACCGAAGTTGGAGTCGTTAATTTAACCAAGAAAAAAGTCTTAATTAGAATTAGTGATAATGGAGAAGGAGTTGAAAAACAAAATATTCCAAGACTTTTTGAACGTTTTTACCGTGTCGATAAAAGCGGAACCCGATCTGAAGGTGGTTCTGGTTTAGGATTGGCCATTGTAAAACATATTATTGAGGCACATAAAGAGAAAGTATATGTAGAAAGTGAATTCGGAATTGGTTCTGAATTCTCTTTTACACTCGAAAAAGCATACAAAGCACAGAAAGTAGAAGTTAAAAAATTGTAAGCTTCATAGCTATTAAGTGCCGAAGAATAAGGTTTAACAAGACCAATAATATTTGCATAACTATTTCTAAACAAATCTTCTTATTATGATAACACGGTGTTAATGATTTCTTAACATTAGTGATACATCTTTGCACCTTGAATTTTAGTGCATTAGAGAAAAAAATGATGAAAAGAAAAATAATTGCAATTTTATTGCTAATTACTTGTGTAGCAAATGCGCAAGAGTTAACCAAAGAAGATGTAAAAAAAGAAGTAGTTCGTCTTCTTGATTCTATCAACAAAGCCAAACTGCCGGATACCAAATCGGGCGTTAGTAACGATGAACACTGGTACGACAGAATTTCTTTAAGAGGTTATGCACAAATACGATACAATGGTTTGTTTTCTACAAACGATAATGTTTCTTGTGAACAATGCGATAAATCATGGGGAACAACTTCTACAGCTCCCGATGCAAAAGCAAACAACGGACTTTTTATCAGACGGGCACGTTTAGTGTTTTCTGGGCAAGTGCATCCAAATGTGTTTTTTTACTTCCAGCCAGATTTTGCCAGTTCGCCAAGTACCGGAATCCAAAATTTCGTTCAAATTCGTGATTTGTATTTTGATCTTTCTTTTGATAAGAAAAAGGAATATCGTGTGCGTGTTGGGCAAAGTAAAATTCCTTATGGTTTTGAAAACATGCAATCTAGCTCGCAACGATTGGCTTTAGACAGAAACGACGCCATGAACAGTGCTATATTAAACGAACGTGATTTAGGATTATTCTTTTATTGGGCTCCTGCCGAAATCAGGGAGCGTTTCTCGATGTTGGTAAAAGATGGTTATAAAGGTTCCGGCGATTTTGGAGTTTTTGCTTTTGGAGTTTACAACGGACAAATTGCTAATAAACTTGACGGAAACAGAGATTTAAATGTAGTAGCCAGGGTTACTTACCCGTTTGTTATCGGAAATCAGATTATTGAACCGGGACTTCAGGCCTATACCGGAAAATGGGCTTTTACAGGCGAAATTTCAAATGGCGTTACAGTCAATGATCCTCAATATGTAAAGGACCAGAGAGTTGGGGCAACTTTTGTTTTGTATCCAAAGCCATTCGGAATTCAAACGGAATACAATATTGGAACCGGACCTCGCTATAATACGCTAACAAACACTATTGATGAAACAGATCTAAACGGTGGTTATGTAATTTTGAATTATAAATTAGACATAAAAAAACAGCATATTTACCCTTTCGCCAAATTTCAGTATTATGACGGAGGAAAAAAATATGAAAAAGACGCCAGAAGTTATGTTGTACGTGATTACGAAATTGGTGTAGAATGGCAGCCACTTAAAGCATTCGAACTTACGGCAGAATATGTTATTGCCGACAGAACTTTTGAAGACAGTGCGCTCCCAATCAACAGACAACAAGGAAACTTATTGCGATTGCAAGCGCAGTTTAACTTCTAAGCTTTATCCTCAAAAATAGAAAATAAAGAATCCCAGTCGATGTTATCCTGAAACTGAGAAAAACCTGTAAACGACTTTACTCTTGATAAATCTTCAATGGTAAAGTCGTCTTGCAATGCATACGGTACCAAATTTTCATCCTGAAGTTTTATCGCTAAATATTCCTGTTCATATTGCCCCGGAGTTGGTATAAAAAAAGCTTTTTTGCCCAATTTTGCCAGATCCATCACGGTAGTATAACCCGAACGGCACAAAACCATATCACTTTCGTTGAAGGTTTGTTCCAATTGTTTTGAATTCATGAAATTGTAATAAGTAACATTTCCGGATTCTAGTTTGGTTTGGTCTTTTTCGACCACACCTTTTACAAACACAACTTTTCCTTCATAATTAACAACCTCTTTCTTTAATTTTTCTTCCAAATAAGTACGTTGAGGTTCCGGTCCCGAAAGAATAATCATCAAATCATAAACCTTTGGAGTTTCCTTTTTGCGCATTCTGCTCAAAGGCCCAATATATTTTAAGTTTAGTTCATTGGTTTCAAGATGCCCTAAATCGCCGGTAAGATTTACCTTTTCATTCGTATCAGGAACCCAGCATTCTGTGTATTTTTTTATAACATGCTGATGACATTTACTCGTAAACCATGTGGTATTTCCGGTCATCACATTCAATTGATGCGTTATAAATACCGATGGAATTTTTTTGCTAAAAACACCTAATCTGTTATCTGAAATAATACCATCAATGCCGTGTTTTTTAACCCATGATTTTACCATTTTCTTTTCATCACGAATGGCTGTAATCATTTTAGGAAGATTTTTAATCAGCTTCCATTTAAAATTTTTACCATTTTTAGCATACTCAATATGATAAGAAGGCAATTCTAAAGTTTGCACATATGGAAATTCTTTTCTTAACAAAGCCAGTGCAATTCCGTCAGAAGCGATTATCGGAATAAAATTATTTTCCTGTAATGCTTTTATAATCGGGATACATCTTGTGGCGTGGCCCAAGCCCCAGTTTAACGGTGCGACTAAAATAGTTTTGTTTGCCGAATATTCAATACTCATATCAAGTTTGCTTTTTGACGAAGATATATAAATAAGTCTTTTCTGCTATTTCGGTCATATTACTAAATTATTAACTCTTATTTAAGATACTGAGGTGCTAAGGTACTAAGGTTTTAAGTTTTTTCTCAGCAAATAAAAAGCCGAACGTAAGTTCGGCTTCTTAGTCTTGATTGAATCTTAGCACCTTAGTACCTTAGCACCTCAGTAGCTTTAATTAATCCTGTATATACGTCTTGTTCCCGTTTGAATTGATGTAGTATTTACCACCTTTAGGCCCGGTATATACTTTCTTTCCGTTATACTCTCCAGTAACTTTATCTGCTACCTTGGGTGCTTTTTCTGTAGTTTCTTTTACAGTTTTGGTAGTAGACTTTTTTGATGTTCCAACAGCATTTTGAGCTTTTGTAGAGGCATCAGTAGCTTTATCTGCAGATTTTTTAGCTTTTGTAGATTCTTTTTTCGCATCACTTGCAGCTTTGTCAGCATCAGATTTTGCTTTTTTAGATTTTGCAGTTTCTTTTTTTGAATCAGCAGTTGCTTTGTCAGCGTCAGATTTTGCTTTGTCTGATGTTTTTTTAGCTTTTGCAGATTCTTTTTTCGCATCAGCAGCAGCTTTGTCTGCATCAGATTTTGCTTTTTTCGTTTTAGTTTCTGTTTTCGACTTAGTCGTTTTTGTTGTTGTTTCCTGAGCGTAGAAATTACCGGAAAGAACAAACACGAAACAGATTAAAAATAATTTTTTCATAAGTTGAGAGGTTAAAATTTCAATTAAAAATAATCAAATTATAGTAATGTTGTTCTCAAAGTATTAAAAATAAGCGCGAAGCTGAATATTTCCTGTATGAACCGTATTTCCGGTTTCACTTTTTCTTCCTTGATAATTTAAGTTAATGTCTAAAAATTGTGTTATGTTTTTTTGTAATAGAAGCTTCCAAACGAGGTTTTGACCAGCCTGAAGCCCTTCAAGCATCTGAAATCCTACAGATGAAAATTCATTTCCTTCAAATTTATTTTCATAAAAAGAAAACTCGCCATTTACTGTTATCTTTTTCTCGCCGGCATAAGAAAAAGAAGTTCCCAATCTATTTTGACGCAGTGTTTCAAAATTCCCCATTTTATTTTCCTTGTTTTGCAACTCATAAAAGAAATCCAGACTTGTGTTTTTCGAGAATAAATAACTGATTTTCGGAGCAATTTGATAGCCATCCAGATCATAATTTTTCTCGGTAAAATCTTCAGAAACTAAAGTGGTTTTTATGGTTTTAGTAAAGAAATTAAACAACCAGCTCTTTTGCAGCAAATGTGTGTATTGCAATTGATGCGAATTGTTGGTGACATTTTGAGAACCAATAGAAAGCAAGTTTTTCCCTTTATTAATAAGGTAAGAATACGTAACAGAATGTTTTTGTTTTCCTCTGTTATAATAAAAGCTGTTTCTAAAACTTGAATTTAATCCCAGCATATTTTCATCAGACGAACTAAACGGATTTAACTCTAAACGATCGCCCTCACTTTTTACTTTGCGATCCATAATAAAAGATGTCTGATTGTAAAAATAAGAAGCCAGTTTCTTGAAACCGGTTTCGTTTTGCCACTGCAACGGATTTAAAGTTACAGATTGCGAAAACTTATTTTGATTGGTTTTGATATAAACTTGATTTGGCAAAAAGATGCGTACAAATTTAGCCTGATCGGGAAAGGGAGCAATTTCAAACTCTTCCAGTTCTTGAATTCCGTTGCCATTATAATCATTCCAGGTATAAACGCCTTGTCCCGTTGGAACTTCGACATACGTAAATTCCTGTTGCGCAATAGTTCCCGAACTCGTTTCGTAAGCCGTACCAATTTGCATAAACTGATTAAAAAAACGATCGTTGTATAGAATTCTCGAATTTAATGAAGGTTCGTTTTTTCGCGAAACATCCGTAAAATTCAACGTTCGGTAACTGGCATAAACCGCCAAATCTGTTTTTTTGTTCTGAATCAATTTCGATTTTAAAACATACATTCGTGAATCGTTCACATGTTGTAATAAACCATTTTGCAAACTATCGTTGCGACGTTGCAAATATCCTAGTTCAACAAAAACTTTTGTACTATCGCCGCGTCCAACAAAAACGCCATATTCTGAAAACCTTTGGCTCAGGGCCGAAAACTCATTTGTAACTTTATCTTTCTCCTGATTATCTTCAATCTGAACACTTCCTCCAACCCAGTTTTTGCCAAAATGATATTTGGTTTTAGCCAGATTTCGAATGAATTTTGAAGTAGAAGTCGTAGCATCAGAATTCAGGAAACTGCCCTGATTTTCAATTGTCCATTTATTTAATTTAAAAAATGCATTCGCTGTATGTCGTGCTCCCGAATAACTTTCAGTATAATCCAGTTTTTCAAATTGATACGTAAATAAACCAATGTTTGTAGTTTCCTTTTTCGAAAATAAATCAAAATTTAATCCCGTAACCAGCAAACTTTGATTGCCCAAAAGTGTTGTCGTACTTAAATTCCAGTCTCTGTTAAATTCAATATTATACAAACGTTCTACAGATCTAAAATCTTCCTGAACAAATTGATAATTGGCAAAACCATCCAAAGTCCAGTCTCTGGTAAAAAGGCGTTTTTTAATATTAGCTTTAAAAGCAATTCCGTCATCGTTGGCATCATCAATATTTGAGAATAAATTTTGATCATTATTACTCACGGCAATTTCAAAATCAGCCAGCGTTTTTTCATCAGGATTATATTTTCCTAAAAAAGTCGCAACCTGTATTTTCATAGGAGCAACCAACTTTACAATTGGCTCATAATTTCCCTGCAAAACGCCATTTACAGGCGCAACATATTCGTAAATACGCTCGACAGAGTTATTGTTTTGAATAATATAATTTCCAAGATTATTGCCAACAAGACTAAATTTTACATTGTACAAAACATCACTCGAGTTATTCGAATATTCATAAACCTCTACAGAATTAATAATCGTTTTTTTGTACAAAATTTTATTATCAGCATAAGCATCTTCGTAAGCAGATGGCGCTACCATTCGGTTTTGATCATCTCCCGCCTGACTCAAAATCTGAACCTGCTCTGGAGAAAGATTTTGCTGCAAAGGCTGGTTTTTCATGTCATTTTCAGAATACAAATAACCGCCAAAACTCCAGCTTTTATTTTGATGTGTCGCGCCGGCGTACGTAACAAGTCGGTTATAATTTCGTTCAGAATATTGGTATTCAATACTAATACGCATTTCTGAGGTAATCGTAAAAAGCGACGTAAACACAATTTCGCCTGCATTATAATCAATCGTATAATCATTGTTTTCGCCACGTTTCAGCAAAACACCATTTACATAAACACGTTCAGAACCCGAAATAACCAAAACGTACAATTCGCCATTTTGACCTTTCAGTTTATAGGGCCCCTGATTGCCTTCTTGTCCCGTAAAAGTACTTTTGGCATATTGTCCTTTTACAAAAGCGACCGATGCAAAAACATTGGTTTTATTATCCTCGCCGCCAAAATCAAAACTTGTGGAAAGTCCCTGAACTTTTTTATTAAAACTAAGAAACTGTGTTTTTCTATTTTCTAAGAAAACATCGCCTGCGCGAATATTCCAGTCATCGGTAAAAAGTTCCATAAAAATATTATCAAACTGATCCAGTTTTTGAGAATATCCGCCATCCTGCAGCGGAATATTGCTGTCCTGAAGTGAAGCTCTCAAGCTAACTTTATCAGATATTTTTCCAGTAATCTGAAGATCAAGATTCGAATTCAAAACTGTATTTTGATTGTTTCCAATTGTTACGCCACGCGTTATACTTCCGGAAGTATTCAATCCGTCAAACGGAGTCACTTTTTTGGTGTTTGTATTTTCAAGTTTATATAATTTTTCTGAGCCAACATCGTTACTCACAACCTGACTGTCCTTGTAAAGCGAATATTCTTTGGTTAAAAAGTCAGGATATTTTAAATAATTGACAACTAAAGTATCTGAATTTGAAGAGAATTTTTCGTTTAAAAGTAAAATTCCCTTTTGAAAATTGATTTTATAAAATGTCGAATCAATGGGTTCATTTTTAGTATTTAAAAGTTCGAAAAAGCTCGAATTAATGCTGAATTTTTCTAAGTGAATTGTATCTCGCGTTACAATTACTTTTTTTGTCTGATACGATGATTCCGTTTCCTGCGCCCGAAGACCAGAAAACCAAATAAGCACCGTAAAAAACAGTAATTTTTTCAACATAAACACTTTAACTCTAAAAAAGCCAAAAGTAGTATTTATAATTGGGAAATGTTGTGGCTGCTATTCTAGTTTTAGCAGTAATTATAATGGATTAATGCTGATTATCTGGCATATTTTATAAAAAGAACTATTACTGCAACTAACAATAAGACAATAACAATGTAATTAGGATCTGCATAATTAGCATGCCAGCCAAATTCTTTTATCCTTTTTGGAAAATAAGATCTCTTGTCTTTTGGGTTATAATAAAACATTCCCCATATCCAGTTATCCGGATCGTTTTCCCACTCATTTTTAGTTTCTTCGCTAGGTTCGTTATCATTTCGCATAATCGTAAAGGATTGATATTTATCGACTTATTCTTTTGGTACAAAGTAAATTTAGTTAAATATTTTTAATTTAGGAATAATCTTATTTTTTGTAAAATTAAAAATAAACTTTTTCAAAATTATTCTGACAGGAATCAATTTTTTTTAGCTTTGTCAGATATAAAACTTCAATTATGGATACTGGCAAAGAACTTTTATTCTTTTTTAGTGCTTTGGGAGCTTTCAACGGAATTATTCTTGGGGTTTACTTTTTCTTCTTTACAAAGAAAAAATACCTGACTAATTATTTCTTGGGCGCACTATTATTTGCTTTAAGCATTCGAATTGGCAAATCGGTATTTGTATATTTTCATCCGGCCTTGCCAAAAATGTATTTACAATTTGGGTTAACGGCTTGTTTTTTTATTGGTCCGTGTTTGTATTACTTTTTAAGATCGGCGGTTGAAGAAATAAATGTAATGCCAAAATCATGGAAATTTGCATTACTGTTTTGGGGAATCGTCATTGTTACTGTTGGCGTTTTATATCCTTATGAAGATTATCCAAAACTTTGGGGAGGCTATTTAATTAGGTTTATTTATTTTCAATGGTTTGTTTATATTGTTTTTTCAGGATATACCATTCGAACAATTCTGAAGAAAATAATCGATCCTAGACAAAAATCAAGCCCTGCCGAAGTATGGTTTGGAATGCTTTTTCTGGGTAATTTTCTTTTGTTTCTTTTTTATTTCCTTTCGATTATGGGTGCTCCGGGAGCAACGTATATTAGTGGCGCAGTTGTGTTTTCTTTTATTTTATATTTGATTATTTCTATTCTTTTATACCGAAAAAAAACCGACGATTTATTTTTGCTGAGCAATCAAAAGTATTCAGGCAGGAAAATAGATTCGGCGGAAGCCAAAATATTATGGGAGAAATTAGAAAGAATAATGAGCGACAAAAGTTTATACAAAAACCCGAATTTGAGTTTACAGGATTTATCACAGGAACTTAATATTTCGAGTCATCAATTATCACAGTTTTTAAATAATAATTTAGGGAAGAATTTCACGAGTTTTATCAATGAATTAAGAATTAATGAAGCTTGTAAAATCATTACTTCAAACGATAAACTCACTCTGGAATCGATAGGTTATGATGTTGGTTTTAATTCAAAATCGACATTTTTTGCAGCTTTTAAAAAGCATACCGGAACAACGCCTCTAAATTATCAGCTTCAGGCTTTACAAACTTAGGTTATGAATATTGGTAAAGAAATATTATTCTTTTTTGGTGCTTTGGGCGCATTCAATGGATTTATTCTGAGTGCGTACTTTTTATTTTTTACCAGAAAAAAATATTTGACTAATCTTTTTCTAGGCTCCTTGCTTTTGGCTTTAAGTGTCAGAATCGCAGTTACGGTTTTTGTATATTTTAATAACGCTTTACCTAAAACGTATCTTCAAATCGGACTTTCGTCTTGTTTGTTAATTGGCCCGTTTTTATATTATTTTTTAAAAGCGGGAATTCATTCGATTAATAAAATTCCTAAAACATGGAAATATCATTTGATGATTTGGGTCATTGCTATATTCGTGATTGGTTTTTTATTTCCGTATCAAAATTATCCGGTTTTATGGAACGACTATTTTGTGGCAATGATTTTTCTGCAATGGTTTAGTTACCTTTTTATATCAGGTTTTGAAAGTCGAATATTGCTTCAAAAAATGATTCAAAATTATAATGATACAACTCCGGCCGAAAAATGGTTCGGAATGATTTTCTCAGGTAACGCAATTATATTTCTTTTTTATTTTCTTGGCTTTGTCAGAGTTCCTTTTATATCTTGTGTTACAGGTTGTTTGTCGTTTACGTTTGTTTTGTATTTGGCTTTTCTAATTCTCTTGCATCGAAAAAAAACAGATGATTTATTTGTGTTGAATATCCAAAAAGGAAAAAAATTAGATCCAAAAGAAGCATCAATTTTATCTGAAAAATTAGAAAATATAATACTGGAAAAGAGTTTGTATAAAAACCCGAATTTGAGTTTACAGGATTTATCCCGAGAAATAAATATAACAAGTCATCAATTGTCGCAGTTTTTAAATAACAATCTGGGCAAGAACTTTACAAGTTTTGTAAATGAGTTTAGAATTAATGAAGCTTGCTCAATTATTGCTTCGAATGATAAACTGACTCTGGAATCGATAGGTTATGATGTTGGTTTTAATTCAAAATCAACATTTTTTGCAGCCTTTAAAAAACATACCGGAACAACGCCTTTAAGCTTTCAAATCCAGGGATTTCAGCCTTAAACAGAGTCTTAATTTATAAATTCGTACTCCTGAATTCCCTTTCTATTACCTCGTTTCGCGGTTTTGAGCTGACTTTTGTCACTACAAAAAGTCAAATCCTCAATCGCAAAATTTATGAAGTTTTTAATCTCAGTTTTCATCTTTATTTATTGTTTTGTTTTTGCCTCGACAAATGCAAAAGCACAAACTAAACCAGCAATTCTAGCGAAAGTCGAACCTCAAAATAATGAGTTAAACGAAGTTGTAATAAAAAGACAAACTTCACTATTAAAATATGGTGCAAACGGAACTATTGATGTAAATGTTGCCAATACCTTATTGGCTACAAGCAGTTCTCTAAATGAAGTATTAAGCAGAGTTCCAAACGTTGTCGTTGCCGAAGGACAAATTAGTGTTCTGGGAAAAGGAGAAGCCATTATTTACCTTAACGGAATCTTGATTAATTACGAACGTTTTGCCGCGATTCCGGTTTCACAAATTTTAAAAATAGAAGTGATCTCCAATCCATCTTCAAAATATGATGCCGAAGGAAAAGCAGTAATCAATATTATTACCAAAAGAAATATCGAAAACGGACAAATGGGAACGGTGACGCAGCAAATTACAAATTCAGAATTTGCCGGAACAAGCACAAACACGCTTTTAGATTTTAATTACACTAAAGGAAAATTCTCTTTTATAACCAATTACGGATTACAATTGGGAAAGGGCAGAGAACTTTTATACACAACAAGAACGCGGCCAAATCCTGATGAATTTATGCGATCTCAACTTACCACAGATTGGAAACGTCAGTTTAATAATTACTCCAATTTTGGTTTTGGACTGCAATATGCTTTCTCTGATAAAGATTATATTTCTCTGGCTTATAGCGGAAATATTGAAGATTTGGGCGGAGTTGTTGAAAGCCGAAATTCAATTGAAGATAATACAGGAAATAATTTTTATGCGACGGATATTGCTAAAAATGATGTTTTACTAAATCAGTTCATCAATTTAAATTATAATGTTGCCACAGATGCCAAAGGTTCATCATTATTTATAGGAACTCAATATTCAAATTATAATGGAACCATACATGACTTTATTGACGAAAATAGTCTTGAAAATGAGATTAATACTGAAAAATATTTGAAGAATAATGTTGCTAATGGTATAAATATAGTAATGGCACAAGTGGATTATTCTAAAAAAAATAATAAAAGTACAAAGTTAGAGACAGGAGCAAAGTTTAGTCATGCCACTATAAATTCGGGTACAGATTTTTTAATTTCAAATCCGGAAGACGAAGTTTTTGAGTTGGATAATGAACTCTCAAGTGATTTCTCTTATAAAGAAAAAATTGGTGCAGCGTATTTTAATTATGGAAATTCCTTTGGTGAAAAATTTAATTTTTCGGTTGGTGCACGCGGTGAATACACAAATTATGAATTGTTCACCAACGCAAACGGAAATAGAAAATTTAGTAAAAGTTACGGCAATATCTTTCCGAACCTGCTTTTAAATTTCGATTTCTCGGATGATTTAAAAGCGCATGCTTCGTATGTTTCCAGAATTACAAGGCCGCGATATCAGGCATTAAATCCATATGTTATTTATCAGGACCCGTTTACGACAATAGAAGGAAATCCGAACTTATTACCCGAAAAAATTCATGCCTTTGAAATTGGAGTGATGTACAAAAAGTTTGATTTTAAAATAGGTTATACGTATAAAACAGATCCAATTTCTGCCGCAGCTTTGCGTGGTGATACACCAAACAGTTATATTTTAAGATCTTTAAATCTGGAAAAAGAGCACACTTATTTTGCTTCAATTTCAAGATCGTTTACTTCAAAATGGTGGACTTCTACCAATACCATAAGTATGAATTTAACCAAAGCAGTTGATAATGCATACGCTTACGCTTTGGGACCTGTAAAACCACAAATATATTTGTATTCGAATAATACTTTTACAATTCCGGATTGGTTTAAAATTCAATTGCTTGCCTGGTATTTGGGTGACAAAAGTTATGGTTTACGAAGTGACAACAGCCGATCGACCGTTACTTTAGGAATCGAAAGAAACTTTTTTAAAGATGTTTTAAAACTAAACTTTACAGTAAACGATATTTTTCACGACTTCATGGTTTCAGGAAATTATACAGTCGGGCAAACCGAAATATATTATCACAGAACATACACAACAAATTATTTTAAGCTTGTTGCAACATACAGTTTTGGGAATTCGAAGAAAACCAATTATAAGAAATCGGAGATTGGGGAGACGGAGAATAATAGGGCGAGGTAAAACTAAAAAAAGGTTTCACATTCCGTGAAACCTTTTACCATGAATTTAAATTAACCTGTTTTGTTTGTCATTTCGAGGAACGAGAAATCACAGGAGAAACTCCACAAAGAAATTCGCCAATCTTTGTCGAATACTGGATGTGATTTCTCCTTCGTCGAAATGACATAAAATGAGAAAAACTTTGCGTCTTCGCGTCTTTGTGCGAAATATGTTAGCGTTACTTACCTTCTAAAACTCTTAATTAAGTTCTTTAGTCACAATTTGCATTGTTTCTCTACTCACTTGTTTCAATAAAACAGCTTTGTTTTCTTCAACAGTCTGCGCGGCATTTTCTGTAAAGTGGCGAATGGTATATAAAGTCACATTTTCGCTATAATCAACTTTGAATTTTTTCGAAAGAATAGCATTCAAATCATTAAAATTCCCAAATTTATCTTCCACACAAACAGAAAAACTAATCGCCGAGTTCTGAATTAAATTTACTTTGATTTTGAATTCGTGGAATAAACCAAAAATTTCACTAATATTTTCCTCCATAATAAAAGAGAAATCTATTGATGAAAGAGAAATCAAAAGTTGTTCTCTTTTTACAATAAAACAAGGATATTGAGGCTCAAGATCAACACCTTTAGAAACACAAGTTCCTTTTAATAACGGGTTGATAAAAGATTTTACATACAACGGAATCTCTTTTTTCTGTAAAGGCTGTAATGTTTTTGGGTGAATAACCGTCGCTCCGTAAAAAGCCAATTCGATTGCTTCACGATAGGAAATTTGGTTTAGTAAACTCGCATTTTCAAAATAACGCGGATCTGCGTTCATAACTCCAGGAACGTCTTTCCAGATTGTTACGCTTTCGGCTCCAAGGCAATAAGCAAAAATTCCGGCAGTATAATCAGAACCTTCACGACCAAGAGTTGTTGTGAAGTTGTTTTCATCGGCACCTAAAAATCCTTGTGTAATATTTAAAGTTTTTCTCGGTACATTTTTGCTGATAAGCTCTTCTGTTGTTTCCCAATCTACTTCGGCATCTCTGTAGTTTGCATTTGTTTTAATGAAATTACGAACGTCAAGCCAATTCGTCTGGATACCCATAAAATTCATGAAATGACTTAAAATTGTGGTCGAAATCAATTCTCCAAAACTCACAATCTGATCATAAACGAAATTGTAATTTGGAGATTTATTATGTGCCAAAAAGTATTCCAATTCAGTAAACTGCGCATCTACGGCAGCAAAAACTTCGTGTTTTTCATTTTCAAATAAATCTAATATTATTTGATTGTGATAATTTTTAATTTCCTGTACAGATGTATTCAACTCTGGTGACTGATCAAAATAATTCTTGATCACAACTTCAAGAGCATTTGTGGTTTTCCCCATAGCCGAAACTACCAAAATCACATCTTCATAACCCACTTTTTGTAAAACGTCGTATACGTTCTTAATTCCCGCAGCATCTTTTACCGATGCACCACCAAATTTAAATACTCTCATTATTAATTTTAGATTTTTAATTTTAGATTCCAGATTAACTGAAAACTGCTATTTTTTTATGTTTTTTTACCACAGATTAAAATGATTTTCCAGATTTTTTTTTAGCCACGAATTGCACAAATTTTCACTAATTTAATTCGCGCCAATTTGTGAAATTCGTGGCAAACTGACAAAGATTTTAAAATCATTTTAATCTAATAATCTGTGGCTAAATATTTTTTAATTTTTCTCTAAGAAAGAATTAATTCCTGTTTCGTCCATTTGAACAACCTGCCATCCGTCAAGAATTCTTGCGCCAGAATTCTTGTAGAAATTTACAGCTGGTGTATTCCAGTCCAATACATTCCATTCCACTCTTCTCACATTATCTTTTTTCCCCTGTTTCATAATTTCGGCATAAAGTGCAGATCCTAAACCGGTACCACGCATTTTTTCCTTTACAATTAAGTCTTCAAGGTGAATTGTTTTTCCTTTCCAGGTAGAATAACGGTAGTAGTATAATGCGATTCCAACAATTTCTTTTTGCTGTTTCTCACTTTCAATTTCGGCTACAAAAACATTAAATAATGGTTTTTCGCCAAAACCGTCACGTATTAAATCTTCTTCGGTTATCACAACAGCTTCAGGCTCTTTTTCGAATATTGCCAACTCCTGTATCAGTTCCAAAACCGCTTTCATGTCTTCAGGATTTCCCTTTCTAATATTCATTATTCTTATTATTAATTATTTATAAGCCAAAAAATATGCTTTTCCTGTATTCTTTTTGCCTTTAATTAGCAAATATACAATAGTAGCAAACTAACAAAATAATTTTTAAATCATTCTCACAAAATAAGCGATATTTGTGACTTAAAATTAAAACTATAACGATATAGCAATGGAAGAACGCAATAAAACACTGGGAGAGTTTATTATTGAGAACCAAAAAGCATTTCAGTATTCGTCGGGAGAACTTTCCCGAATACTCAACTCTATACGTTTGGCGGCAAAGGTCGTCAACTATAAAGTGAACAAAGCCGGGTTAGTGGATATTATTGGCGCCGTGGGCGAACAAAATATTCAGGGAGAAGAGCAGCAAAAATTAGATGTGTATGCCAACGAAGTATTTATTCAGACGTTAATAAACCGTGAGATTGTCTGTGGAATTGCTTCAGAAGAAAACGACGATTTTATTACAGTTCAGGGGAGCGACAACTGTCATAATAATAAGTACGTGATCTTAATGGATCCGCTTGACGGATCTTCAAATATTGATGTCAATGTTTCTCTGGGAACTATTTTTTCGGTTTTTAGAAGAATAACACCAATTGGTACTCCGGTTACAAGCGAGGATTTTTTACAACCGGGAGTAAATCAGGTGGCGGCAGGATATGTAATTTACGGCACATCGACCATGTTGGTTTACACAACAGGTTTTGGCGTAAATGGTTTTACACTGAATCCGGCAATCGGAACATTTTATTTGTCACATCCAAATATGAAATTTCCAAAAGATGGACATATTTATTCGGTAAACGAAGGAAACTATGTGCACTTTCCGCAAGGCGTAAAAAACTACATTAAATATTGCCAGCGTGAAGAAGATGACAGACCTTATACTTCAAGATACATAGGAAGTCTGGTTTCTGATTTTCATCGAAATATGATCAAAGGCGGGATTTATATTTATCCAACAAGTTCAAAAGCACCAAAAGGAAAGTTACGTTTATTATATGAATGTAATCCGATGGCATTTATTGCCGAACAGGCTGGAGGAAAAGCAACAGACGGTTTTGGGCGAATTATGGAAATCCAGCCAACTGAATTGCATCAAAGGGTTCCTTTTTTCTGCGGAAGCGAAAATATGGTAGAAAAAGCAGAACAGTTTATGGCAGAAGCTCAATAGTTTACAGTCTCAGTTTTCAGTTACAGCAACCCGACAGGTTTTAAAAACCTGTCGGGTTTATCATTTGAGTAGTTTTCAGTCTCAGTTTTCAGTTTGGACTTTAAATAGCAAACCCGACAGATTTTAAAAATCTGTCGGGTTTATACCTTAATTTCGATCTTAGTTTTAGACTTAGTGCAAAACTGTAAACTGAGATTGAAACTGATTACTATTTATGCATGTGCTGCATTTCGTAAACAAAAGTGTCAGCATCTACTTTTTTGTCTACTAATGACAATGCTTTTGCAATGATATAATTTACGTTGCTTGGCGTAAAACCTAAAGCAATTCCTAGTTTTCTTAACATTACCTCCTGTTGGTCTTCAAGATGATGGTCAACATGTACCATTCTCGTTAAATCGTATAAACGCTCCAATCGTTGAACATGTAAATAAGGAGGGTTAATTGGGTATTTTAATGGATCGCTTAGAATTTCTTCGTATTCAGTCTCTGAAATTTCTAAACGTGCAGCTAATTTATCCAAGAAACTTTTCTCTTCAGGAAGTACAATTCCGTCTGCTAATGCTACACGAACGATTGCTGAAAAGTGACCTTTGTTTCTTTGTTTGAATTCGCTATCGAATAAATCTGAAAATGACATAATTAATTAGTTTTTATGAAACAAAGATAAAAGTTATTTTAAATTAATAATTTTAATTTTCTCATAAAATTTAACTTTATTTTCCACGTTGATTTAATATCGGGGTTTCTCAGTTTTTTCAAAATAAATCGTAAGTTTACCACCCCTTAATCAATTAATACCATCATACCTATGTCAGAATTTTGGATTTATTTTCAGATAGGATTAAAGCACGTTTTAGATATTCACGCTTATGATCACGTTCTTTTTTTAATCGCATTAACAGTACCTTACACCTTTAAAGACTGGAAAAGAATTTTACTTCTGGTTACCGTTTTTACAGTTGGTCATACCTTAGCTCTCGTACTTTCTGTTTTTGGAATCATTGCTGTCAAAGTAAGTCTGGTTGAGTTTTTAATTCCAATTACGATTCTGATAACTGCTTTTTATCACCTCTTTACAGCAGGAAAAGCAACTAAAAATGACGGACTGAATTTGATATTTTTTGTAACATTGTTTTTTGGGATAATTCACGGACTTGGATTCTCTAATTATTTTAAAACAATTTTAGGAGGTAGTGCAACGTCAAAATTACTACCTTTAGGAGAATTTGCGTTGGGTATCGAAGCGGCACAACTAGTTGTTGTTTTTGTAGTTTTGTTATTATCATATATAGTGCAAACCGTATTTCGTTTTTCAAAACGCGATTGGGCACTTGTAATGTCGGCTTTTATTATCGGAGTTGTAATTCCGATGATTGTAGAAAGCCCAATTTGGAACAGATAAAATTAAATGGAAATAAAATTAAATAAATACGATAAAGCGTATCTTCGAATTGCCAAAGAATGGAGTTTACTATCTTATTGCAAGCGTAAACAAGTAGGTGCGATTATCGTAAAAGATCGAATGATTATTTCTGATGGTTACAACGGAACGCCATCTGGATTTGAGAATTGCTGCGAAGACGAAGAAGGACTAACACGCTGGGATGTTCTGCATGCCGAAGCAAATGCGATTTTAAAAGTAGCACGATCGACACAATCCTGCGAAGGAGCGACATTGTATATTACACTTTCGCCCTGCAAAGAATGCAGTAAATTAATCCATCAGTCTGGGATAAAAAGAGTCGTTTATCAGGATGGTTATCGTGACGATTCGGGAATTCAGTTTTTAATAAAAGCAGGTATCGAAGTTGAACATATTCCTGTTTTAGAAGAATAAATGAAATTTAATCCAACATATTTACCCATCATTATAGGAGCTACTTTTGCTCTTGGTATTATTGTAGGAAGCATGACCAATGCTCCTGCCGATGACCAGCTTTTGGCTAAAACCAGTTCAAAAACCAAGCTGAATAAACTGATTGATTTTATCAATAATGAATATGTTGATAAAGTGAACACAGACTCTATTGTAAATCTTACCGTAGATAATATTTTATCAAAATTAGATCCGCACTCTGTTTACATTCCGCCAAGCGAACAGGCAGAAGTTGCCGAAAGCATGAAAGGTGATTTTGTGGGAATTGGAATCAATTTTTATATGTACCGCGATTCTGTGGCGATTATCAGGCCGGTTGAAAATGGACCTTCGGCGAAAGCCGGACTAAAATCCGGTGACCGAATTTTATTTGCCGGAAAAACGAAATTATTTGGACGAAAATTACCTTCAGACAGTTTATTTTCGAAATTGAAAGGCATAAAAGGTTCTGAGATTGAATTAACCGTTTTTAGAAAATCGGAAAAGAAGAAACTCAAGTTTAAAATTAAGAGAGATGTTATTCCGCTAAAAAGTGTCGACGCCTCCTTATTATTGGATAATAAAACGGGTTACATTAAGATCAATCGTTTTGCCGAAACTACTTATAAAGAATTCAAAACTGGGTTGACAAGATTAAAACAGAACGGAATTCAGTCACTTGTAATTGATCTTCGCGATAATGGAGGCGGTTATATGGAAGAAGCTGTGGCTATTGCCGATGAGTTTTTGAAAGATAAACAAATGATTGTTTTTACCAAAAACAAAAACGGAACAACCGAAAACACATATGCGACACAGGCCGGAAGTTTTGAAACTGGAAAGGTATATATTTTAATTAATGAAAATAGTGCCTCGGCAAGTGAAATTTTAGCCGGTGCGATTCAGGACAATGATCGCGGAACTATTGTTGGTCGACGTTCTTTCGGGAAAGGTTTAGTACAGCGTGAAATGGATTTCAACGATGGATCTGCAGTTCGATTAACCGTGGCAAGATATTACACGCCAACAGGAAGATCCATTCAAAAACCGTATAAAAAAGGAAACGAAGAATATTACAAAGAATCTGAAGATCGTATAAAATCTGGAGAACTTTATGCAAAAGACAGTATAAAAGTAGCCGATTCCTTAAAGTTTAAAACACCAAAAGGGAAAATTGTTTACGGCGGCGGCGGAATTGTTCCGGATGTTTTTGTACCGATGGAAGCGGAACACGGAAATGAAAATGTTGCTTATTTATTGCAAACGGGAATAGTAGGACACTTTGTTTTTGAAGAATTAGATAAAAACAGAAATGCATTTGCCGGACTTCATTTTAATGAGTTTTTAACCAAAATGAAAAGTTCCGATGCCTATTTCAAAAAGTTTCAAAACTATATTTTAATGACAGGTTTAGACTTAAAATTAGACAAAACAAAAGCGTTGGTAAATCGCTACATTACAGCAGAATTTGCCCGACAATTATACGGAGAACTGTATTATTATGATGTGATTTTGAAGGAAGATGCAATGATTAAAACAGTTTTAAATCCGAAGAAAAAATAATTTAATTTTTTTTGATATGAAAACAGAAGAAGTTGTTAATGCAGAAATCGAACTTTTAACGGCAATCAAAAAAGCAGATGTTCCAGTTTTAGAAAAAATGCTCCATGACGATTTGTTATTCAATCTTCCTGACGGAAATACCATTACCAAAGAATTTGATTTGGAATCGTATCGTTTGGGTAAAATGAAAGTTGAAACGTTGGAAGCTTCAGATCAACTTATTACTATTATAGATGATGTTGCAGTTGTTGCAGTAACCGTTTCATTAAGGGGAACTTATGATGGTAATCCGTTAGGTGGTGCTTACCGTTATATCAGAGTGTGGAAACAGTTTAATGAAGATCTTCAGGTAATCGCCGGAAGCTGTGTCGTTTTGCAATAATTAAATAATAATAATTTTTTAAAATATAATGTAACGTTACTCGTTCCAACTTTGCGAACTTTGTATCTATAAATTCAAAATAAAACTTTAGTGAACCTTGCGTAAATCTTAGTGTTCGTTGCGGTTAAATACACACAAAACAAAATATGAAAAATTTAAAAAGCATAAGTGCATTATTAATTTTAATGGCATTTGTAATTTCTTGTACAGCTATGAAAGATACGAACAAGGCCATTTCAGGAAAAGTAGAATCAATAGAATCAGGAAAGGATGGTTACACAGCAAAAGTTATAACTGATACAAAAGAAGTTTATTTCGCGACAATCAGCATTGTAAATGTCGGCGGGCCTCAAAACTACAAGCAAGTTAAAATAGGAGATGAGGTTTCATTAAAAGGAGAAATCTGGAAAACTGACGACGAAAAACACATGAAAGTACAAGAGATTGTTTCAGTGAAATAATAACATAAATTTATTTTTTAACCATATAAGTTATATAAGTTCATATAATCTATGCGCAAAGTATTTTATATGAACTTATATAACTTATATGGTTAATTTTTCTTACCGAATGCTATCGTGAGCGTGAGTTTGTACTCCGTTATTCCAGAAAGTCAGAATATCGGTTGCAACAGCGGCGCCACTTCCTGCGGCAATAGCCAGTTGACTTCTCCAGCCTGCAAGAGTTCCAATAACATAAATGCCATCAGCGACTTTATGATCGTCGTTTTTTAGCTGAATACGTTGTTTTTCGGGTAAAGCTTTTTTGTGTGGTTCAATATATTGCATTAAACCTTCGATATCAAAAGTATTGGCAGAACCAATTCCGATTACGATATTTTTAGTCTTGTATGAGTTTTTATTTGTAATTACAGTAAATTCAGGAAAAGATCCCTCAACTTTAATTACTTTCTCATTTGCAATCTGAGTAATATGAGGATAAGTCAGAGCCAAATCCTGTGTGCTTTCTATAAGTAAATCAGATCCTAATTTGCCTGGCGTAATTCCGTAAGCATTGTAGAAAATTGCTTCCTGCAAAGAAGAATTTTTTTGGTGTGTAAAAATCCCGATTTTTTTATCGGCAACAAAAGCTTTGTTTTTGGCAGAACCTAATACGAGAGCACAGGACATGCCAGAAACGCCTCCGCCAATAATTAAAATATCAAACATATTATCTACCGTTCATTTTTTCTTCAATTCTTTTTGAAATTCTAAAAATCAAAAGAATTAAAACGGCACAAAAAGAAGCTGCTATTCCAATAAAAGCAACGGCACTATCTCCCTGAAAAGGATTTTTAAAGTCTAACAATGTAATGTTGAAAACGATTAAAGCTAAAGCTAAAAGTACTAATATGGAAGTGAAAATTTTCATATGGCTATTTTGTTTGTCTAAAATAATAAGTAAAACCTTTTGACGTAAAATTGTCTTAAAGTTGTATTTAGAAATTTTAATGGGGGTAAATTTATAAAAATAAATGTTAGACGAACAAACCTTTAACATTAGCAGCGAATAATTTAACAGCAATCGCTAAAAGTATCACTCCAAATGCCTTGCGAACTACGCCAAGTCCGTTTTCTCCTAATAAATCTTCAATTTTTTTAGACGATTTTAAAACGATATAAACCAGGATTATATTTAGCAAAATAGCAATTACAATATTAATGGTATGAAATTGAGATCGAAGTGATAATAAAGTAGTCATTGTTCCGGCTCCTGCAATTAACGGAAAAGCCAAAGGAACGATAGAAGCAGATCCGGGTTCTTCGTCGCGAAAAATTCTAAGTCCTAAAATCATTTCTAAAGCAAGAAAAAATAAGACAAAAGAACCTGCGACAGCAAATGAATGTACATCGATACCTATTAGATTAAGAAAGCCTTCTCCAACAAAAAGAAAAACAATCATAATAGTTCCTGCAACGATAGTGGCTTTTTCAGATTCAATATGACCAACCTTTGCTCTTAAATTCACAATAATCGGAATAGAGCCCACAATATCAATTACAGCAAAAAGCACCATGCTAACAGTAACAATTTCTTTGAAGTCAATTTCTAACATATTACTTTGGTTTTAAGCGTTTAAAATTTTTGCAAAGGTAGATAATAAAGGTAGGTGTTTTTTCGACATGATGTATTTTTGTTATAAAAACACGTTTTATTGGTTAAAAAAGTGATATTTGTAACAATTGATAACTTTCCCACAGGGATTCACAAAGATTTTCATAGAGTCACACAAAGTCTTTATTAGATTTACGAAAGTAAAATCTCAAATCTTTGTAAACTTAAAAAATGCGTTCCTGATAAAATTAAACTTTGCGAAACGCTGTGAAAAAACTTTGTGGTAAAACCTTACCGGGCACTGTAATAAAATTTGAACGTATTTTATCTGTTTTCTTTGACTATCTTTGCATTTTATAAATTTCAGTATTTCAATATCATGTTTCAATTAGGTAAAACCATTATTTCAGAAGATATTCTTGAAAAAGAATTTGTGTGCAACTTGTCGGCTTGTAAAGGAGCCTGCTGTGTTGATGGAGATGCCGGAGCGCCTTTAAGCGAAGCTGAAACCAAAATAATGGAAGAGATTTATCCTAAAGTAAAACCTTTTTTACGTAAAGAAGGAATTGCAGCAATCGAAGCGCAGGGAACCTGGGTAAAAGGAACCGACGGCGAGCTTGAAACACCTTTAATAGACGAAAAAGATTGTGCTTACGTAATTTTCGATGGAAAAACTGCACTTTGTGGAATCGAGCAAGCCTATAATCAGGGAATAGTTGACTGGAAAAAACCAGTTTCGTGTCATTTGTATCCAATTCGTGTAAAAGACTTCACAGAATTTGCTGCGGTTAATTATGACAAATGGGATATTTGCGATGATGCCTGTTCTTTGGGTAAAGAATTGGAAGTTCCGGTTTATAAGTTTGTAAAAGAAGCCCTGATTCGTCGCTTTGGCGAAGATTGGTATATGGAGCTTGAAAAAGTAGCTCAGGAACTTAAAAATTCTTAAAAAAATAACTGTAAAAAATACGCTTTTTATACGGTATTTTTTAACTCAATGAATTAAAGTTTTAACTCTAAAAAAACTTTTAAAAACAATTAAAAATTTCTTGCTTTTTATTGTAAAAAGTCTATATTTTACGGCACTTAAGGTGAAATAGATGATTTTAAAATACTCATTTTCAATATTTTAAATATTGTCTGAAAAATAGACTACTTTTTTGCCGTTGTTAAAAACTACGTCAAATTGTGAATAAGTTTGGCTTTCATTTTTAGCGATAAATGACAATCTTTGTACTACTCTGAAAAAGCAAAAAATCAGTAAAAAAATTAAACATAAAAGCCATGTCGCAAGTCGAACCAATTTTACAAGAAAACAAGAACCGTTTCGTTATTTTTCCTATCAAACATCATGATATTTGGGAATGGTATAAGAAAATGGAAGCTAGTTTTTGGACTGCAGAGGAAATCGATTTGCATCAGGATTTGACGGACTGGAATAACAAGCTTAATGATGATGAAAGATATTTCATTAAACACATCCTTGCGTTTTTTGCAGCATCAGACGGAATTGTAAATGAAAACCTTGCTGAGAACTTTGTAAACGAAGTTCAATATGCTGAAGCGAAGTTTTTCTACGGATTTCAAATCATGATGGAAAACATTCACAGTGAAACGTATTCTTTATTGATTGACACTTACGTGAAAGATGAAGCGGAAAAAGCAGAATTATTTAATGCTTTGGAAGTTTTTCCAGCTATCAGAAAAAAAGCAGACTGGGCTTTAAAATGGATTGAATCTGATTCGTTTGCTGAAAGACTAATTGCATTTGCTGCGGTTGAAGGTATTTTCTTTTCTGGAGCTTTCTGTTCTATTTACTGGTTGAAAAAACGTGGTTTAATGCCAGGTTTAACTTTTTCTAACGAGTTGATTTCTCGTGACGAAGGCGTACATTGTGATTTTGCAGTTCACCTTCACAATCATCATTTGATTAACAAAGTTCCAAAAGACAGAATTAAAGAAATCATCGTTGATGCTTTAGATATTGAAAGAGAGTTTGTAACAGAATCTCTTCCGGTAAGTTTAATTGGTATGAATGCAGCTTTAATGACACAATACTTAGAATTTGTTGCTGACAGATTATTAGTAGAATTAGGTTGTGAACGTGTTTATGGATCAGCGAATCCGTTTGATTTCATGGATATGATTTCTCTTCAGGGAAAAACTAATTTCTTTGAAAAACGTGTTGCAGAATATCAAAAATCTGGTGTGATGAACACAGATAGTGATGCTCAGAAAATTTCATTCGATGCAGATTTTTAGACAACAAAAAATATTTTAGTGTTTTCCCCAAATAAACACTGATAACGATTACAATTTTATAACAAAAACATTTTAGAATCTCTTTTCCCAAATCGAAGATTCAATAATTTTCAACGCATTTTCGGTCTGATTTCAGATTGGAATAGGGTGGCTATTGAGAATGCCGTAATTCTCAAAAAATAATGTAAAAACACACAATGTTTAAGTCCCGGAATTCGTTTTCTAGTGACTTTCATTTTTTCAATAAACTAAAAAAAGTAAGCTTATGTATGTAGTAAAAAGAGATGGCCACAAAGAGCCCGTAATGTTTGATAAGATTACAGAAAGAATCAAAAAATTGTGTTACGGGTTAAATGAACTCGTAGATCCTGTTAAGGTAGCCATGAGAGTTATCGAAGGATTGTATGACGGAGTTTCTACATCTGAACTTGATAATCTTGCAGCAGAAACGGCGGCATCTATGACTATTGCGCATCCTGATTATGCACAATTGGCAGCTCGTGTGGCGATTTCAAACCTACATTCGAATACAAAAAAGTCGTTTTCAGAAACGATGAAAGATATGTACAATTACGTAAATCCAAGAAACGGTCAGGAAGCACCGCTACTTTCGGATGAAGTATTTAAAGTGATTCAGGAAAACTCTGCTTTCCTTGATTCTCATATCATTTATACAAGAGATTTTAATTACGATTACTTCGGATTTAAAACTTTAGAGCGTTCGTATTTGTTAAAAATTAACGGAAAAATCGTCGAAAGACCACAACATATGTTGATGCGTGTTTCGGTTGGTATTCACTTAGACGATTTAAAATCAGTAATAGAAACCTACGATTTAATGTCTAAAAAGTTCTTTACGCATGCAACACCAACGTTGTTTAATGCGGGAACTCCAAAACCACAAATGTCTTCTTGTTTCCTTTTGGCAATGCAGGATGATAGTATTGATGGTATTTATGACACTTTGAAACAAACGGCTAAAATCTCTCAGTCAGCTGGAGGAATTGGTCTTTCTATTCATAACGTTCGTGCAACCGGATCTTATATTCGTGGTACAAACGGAACATCAAACGGAATTGTGCCAATGTTGAGAGTTTTCAACGATACGGCTCGTTATGTAGACCAAGGTGGTGGAAAACGTAAAGGTAGTTTTGCGATTTATATCGAAACATGGCATGCTGATATTTTCGAATTTTTGGATTTAAAGAAAAATACAGGAAAAGAAGAAATGCGTGCAAGAGATTTATTCTTCGCCATGTGGACATCAGATTTATTCATGAAACGTGTACAGGAAGATGCATCTTGGACTTTAATGTGTCCGAACGAATGTCCTGGATTATATGATGTTTACGGAGAAGAATTCGAAGCCATGTATTTGGATTATGAATTTAGAGGAAAAGGTAGAAAAACGATTCGTGCACGTGAATTATGGGAGAAAATCCTTGAATCGCAAATCGAAACAGGAACGCCTTATATGTTGTACAAAGATGCTGCAAACCGTAAGTCGAACCACAAGAATTTAGGAACAATTCGTTCGTCTAACTTGTGTACAGAGATTATGGAGTACACTTCTAAAGATGAAATTGCAGTTTGTAACTTAGCTTCTATTTCGTTGCCAATGTTTATTGAAAACGGAAAATTTGATCACCAGGCGCTTTACAACGTTACAAAACGTGTAACTCGTAACCTGAACAAAGTAATCGACAGAAACTATTACCCGGTAAAAGAAGCTGAAAACTCTAACTTGCGTCACCGTCCGGTTGGATTGGGAGTGCAAGGTTTGGCAGATGCTTTTATCATGTTGCGTATGCCGTTTACAAGTGATGAAGCTAAAGCTTTGAACCAGGAAATTTTCGAAACATTATACTTCGCAGCCGTAACCGCTTCTATGGAAATGGCAAAAGAAGAAGGTCCATATTCTACATTTGAAGGATCTCCAATGTCTAAAGGAGAATTCCAATATAATATGTGGGGAATGAAAGATGAAGAATTATCTGGTCGTTGGGACTGGGCTTCATTAAGAAAAGAAGTAATGGAGCATGGAGTTCGTAACTCATTATTGGTTGCGCCGATGCCAACAGCTTCAACTTCACAAATTTTAGGAAACAACGAAGCTTTCGAACCATATACATCAAACATTTACACACGTCGTGTATTGTCTGGAGAATTCATTGTAGTAAACAAGCACTTGCTTCATGATTTAGTAGAAAGAGGTTTATGGAATGAGACTTTGAAACAAGAAATCATGCGTCATAATGGATCAGTTCAAAATATTGATGTGATTCCACAAGACTTAAAAGAGCTATACAAAACAGTTTGGGAAATGTCGATGAAAGATATTATCGATATGTCACGTCAGAGAGGTTATTTCATTGATCAATCGCAATCGTTGAATTTGTTCATGCAAGATGCAAACTATTCTAAACTTACGTCAATGCACTTTTACGCTTGGCAATCTGGTTTAAAAACAGGAATGTATTACTTGAGAACTAAATCAGCAGTAGATGCTATTAAATTCACATTAAACAACGATAAAAAAGAGGAAGTTCCAACTCTAGTTGCAGCAACTGAAGAAATCAACGTTGAAGATTATAAAGCGATGCTTTTGAAAGCTCAAGCGGCAGATCCTGAGGATTGTGAAATGTGTGGGTCTTAATAATTTTAGATTTTCGATCTGAGATTTTAGATTTTTAGAATTATAAAAGCAGTTATTGTAATGATAGCTGCTTTTGTTTTTTTTAGGAGCCATTTCCCGCTTTCCGTTTCAATCTTTTTTATTTTTTAAAGAAAAAATAAAAAAAGGATTTCCACTTCAATCGGGGCTAGGGGAAAATAAAACAAAATATTTATGGCAAAAGTAATAATGGAAAGTTGGCGAGAAGGATTACAGATGGTGTCTCTAACTAAATTGCAATATGAAAAGCTTGGTTTGTCTTTATTGGAGTCTAAAACAAATGCTGATATGCTTTTAGAAGATCAGATCATAATTCTAGAAATCGAAGATGAAAATGTAGCTCAATAATTTTTAAAGGCCGCAGATAGATTTGGCGTAAATTGTAGGATTTTAAAATAATAAATGGATTTACATAAAAGTGTTATTAAAAACAAAGAAGAGCTCTACAGTCTAGCTATTGAGTATTACAATAAGATTGATAAAGAATATTTAGAAGAATATTTTATTGTTCCAAGATCGATTTCTATAGTAATTGATCATCAATTTATTCCAATTCCTTGTGTTGAAATAAAATTAGAATTGAAACATCAGAATGAACAAAAACATATAGGTCATTACATTTTATATATCGATGAAAGAAAAAACTTTGTCGATGAATTTCTTATTATTGATTAAAGATTTCATTTTTGTAAATTCTGCGGAAAGAAAAAACCTCCATAAGTAGCTCTTTTTAATACTGCCCACGTTTTCAATAGTATATTATAATGATTATAATGATTATAATGATTATAATTGTTTCAACATATAATGAGCAATATCTCCAAAAAATCCCCGTTTTATTAATACCAACAACATATTTCAGACTTAGAATCTTAGTGCCTCAACATCTTAGAATCTAAAGATTAAACCTTTATAGAAAAATTAAGTCTTATTGTAATAATTCCTGAATTATGAAAAAAAGTAATCTTTGGTCGCTACGATTGGGTTTTTCCGGCAAGCAAGCCGATGAAATTGAAAAATTTGGATTAGAAAAATTTCTAAAGAAATCTTATGACTCAAAAGTTGATACACAACTTCCTGCTTTTTTAGAAGATAGTCCCAAAACATTAATCGAATTAAAAGA
The DNA here is from genome assembly GCF_033657265.1 of Flavobacterium sp. MMLR14_040. Taxonomy (NCBI): domain Bacteria; kingdom Pseudomonadati; phylum Bacteroidota; class Flavobacteriia; order Flavobacteriales; family Flavobacteriaceae; genus Flavobacterium; species Flavobacterium sp. MMLR14_040. The sequence goes on from NZ_JAWVWO010000011.1 coordinate 122,485, forward strand.
ATACACACAGTACTTAAAAAAATTAGATCCTGAAGAAAGAATGAAAATTCAAAAAAAAGTGACTAATTCTATAGGTGAATTAAAAAAATGGTGGTTTGAAAAAATGGAAAATGATGAATTTCCATTGCGGGAAAAAATGGTTTGCTTTTGGCACAACCACTTTGTGGTGAGTTCTAGTAAGATAACAACCACTTACTGGATTTATCAGCACAACATGATTTTACGGGAGAATGCTTTTGGGAATTTCAAGGAAATAACAAAAAAAATTGTGAAATCGAATGCAATGGTTAAATATCTGGATAATATCGATAATAAAAAAGGTAAATATAACGAAAACTTAAGTCGAGAATTGCTGGAACTATTCACAATTGGAATCGGCAACTACACAGAAGAAGATATTAAAAACGGCGCGAGAGCTTTGGCAGGATTAAATTATGGTGATGATGGTGCGGTTTACAAAAAGAATTTAGAAGATGATAGTAATAAAACCTATTTTGGAAGAACAGGAAACTGGAAAGCAGATGATTTAGTTGATATTATTTTCGAACAAAAAAATATACCATATCTAATTACACGAAAAATTCTAAAATGGTTTCTATACGATAACCCATCAGAAGAATCGGTGCGTTATTATGGCGATTATTTTAGAAAAGTGAACTTTGAAATCGAACCTCTTCTTACTATAATCTTTACTGAAGAATATGCGAAAAATATTTCAGGAAATAAAATCAAGGATCCCCTCATTTATATTATTCAACTCATTGATGAATTAAATGTGAAAGATTATAATGAAACAATGATAATTGCATTTTTAAGAAAGCAAGGAATGGATTTCTACAGTCAAATTAATGTAAAGGGCTGGGACGGTGGGAATTCATGGCTTACTTCGCAGATATATTTGCAACGAAACAATACTTCAGATTTGCTTTGTAAGAGACAAAATGTTTCAAAAAAAGCTGCAAATACAATGATTGAGGAAAATCAGGACAAAAAAAAGGAGTCTGAGAAAGTAGAAGCTAGAATAGATTTTGATTCTGAGGGAAATAACAAAACAATTATTGCTGAATTGTCTAATAGATTACTGTTTACTGTCAATGATTCGATGCAAAAAGATATGGAAAATTTACTCAAATATGATTTTGACCCTAAAAATCCTAATGCCAATGATGCAGTAATTCGTGTGTTTAATTATATCACTAAGCTGCCGGAATATCAGTTGATTTAAAAATCTATCATTATGAACAGAAGAAATTTTTTAACGTTAACAGGAACTTTTACCGGCGGTATGTTGGTGCTTCCAAGTTTTTTGCATGCTTTTGGAACGCAGGACAATTTGGTCATTGGTGAACAATGTCTTGTTTTTATTCAGCTTAATGGAGGAAACGATGGATTGAATACTTTTATTCCATATGAAGATCCTCTGTATTATGATTTCAGGACCAAAATTGCCCTAAATAAAGAAGTAGTTGTTGGTAAAAATAAAGGGATGGCCTTTCATCCTGCATTAAAAGATTTTGCTCAAATGCAACAAAACGGAGATTTAACAGTAATCCAGAATGTGGGCTATCCATCACCTAATCGTTCGCATTTCCGCAGTCAGGAAATTTGGCAGACAGCTGTTGATTCTAATAAGTATATAAACGAAGGCTGGTTAGGCAGATATTTAGATTTGCAATGTCACGATCATCAGCCAACTGCAGGAATCAACCTGGATTCGATAGATAATCTGGCATTAAAAGGAATGGAACCTAATTCGATCACGGTAAAAGATCCAGATAGTTTTAAGGTAAAATCAAATAAAGAAAATGAAAAATTATCAAACAATCCGCAATTGGATTTTGTTCGAAAAATTGCCAACTCAGTTATACAAGGATCAGATGGTATTCAAAAAGCCCTAAAACAATCGAAAACCGAAATTAGTTATCCTAAAACAGGATTGTCTAAAAATCTGGAATGGATTGCGCGATTGGTGAAAGGGAATCTGAATTCGAAAGTTTATTATACATCGCTTAACGGATTTGATACGCACGATAATCAGCTTTCTATTCATGAAAGAAAATTGACAGAATTAAATGATGCTTTATATAGTTTTTATCAGGATTTAAAACAGGCTCAATTGCTTCAGAATGTAACAGTTGTGGTGTTTTCAGAATTTGGAAGACGTGTAAAAGACAACGGTAACGGAACAGATCACGGAACAGCTGCGCCAATGTTCATAATTGGAGGAAATAATAAAGGAAGAGTTTTAGGGGATAATCCAAATTTAGTAGAACTAGATAACAATGGCGATTTAAAACATCAAATTGATTTCAGAAGTGTGTATGCTTCTTTATTAAAAGAAAAAATGAATTTCGATTATTCTAAAATTGGGATTAGGAATAAACCGATTTCAGGGTTATTTTAGGTGCAAAAAATAGCCACGAATTCACGAATTTTTTATTTTGTAATTTGGGAAATTTAATTTTACACTCAATTGTTTTGTATTAATTCGTGAATTCGTGGGGAAAAAACTTAGCATCTTAGCGACTCAGAATCTTAGAACCTCTTCTCAAAGCCACATTTTAAGCTGCTTTTTTTACATTATCATACAAAACTTGATAAATTTGTTAAGAAATCCTCTTTTGTTTCATAAAATGCAATATTTTTTTTGGTGCAGTGAAAATAATTTATACATTCGCAGAGAATTTATTGAAAAACACAAACAAAATGTCTAATAACCGTTTTTATTTTAGCAACTCTTTTTATTTCTTCTTTAGTAGAAGTGAGGATTGTGCTATGGTTATTTGAAAAATATAAAATACAAATAAAACTAATATACAATCCTGATGCAAATCAGGATTTTTTTTTGAATATATGACAACTAAAATTGCAATACAAGGTATAAAAGGTTCTTTTCATCATCAGGTTGTGAAAGAGTATTTCTCTGAAAATGTGGCTATTGATGAATGTTTGTCTTTTGAGGAATTAATTGACAGTCTGCTTTCAGGAAAATCTGATCAGGCGGTTATGGCGATTGAAAATTCTATTGCAGGGCCAATTATTCCGAATTATGCTTTGATTGACAAGAATAATTTACACATAATTGGAGAACATTATTTAAGTATCCACCAAAATTTAATGACATTAAAAGGTCAGAAGATCGAAGATATAAAAGAAGTTCATTCGCACCCAATGGCATTATTGCAATGCATGGATTTCCTGAAACAATATCCAAATATCAAATTGGTTGAAGATAAAGATACGGCCGAAACGGCAAGAAGAATCCAGGAAAAACAATTAACCGGAATTGCAGCTATAGGAAGTAAAGTAGCTTCTGAAATGTATGATTTAGAAATCATCGCGCCGGAAATACAAACGATCAAAAACAATATGACTCGTTTTGTGATTATCAAAAAACAGAATTCATTTTTGCCTGAAAACGAAATCAACAGAGCTTCTATCAAATTTGAATTAGATCACAAAAGAGGAAGTCTTGCAGCGGTTTTGAATGTAATGAGCGACTGCAAACTGAATTTGACAAAAATTCAGTCGCTTCCAAAAATTGAAACTCCGTGGAAATATTCGTTTTTCGTAGATGTGACATTTGAAAGTTACGAAGATTACGCAAAAGCAAAATCATTACTAAACATAATGGCAGAATATTTCAAAGTATTAGGAGAATATAAAGACACTAAGCCTTATATCGGTTAGAAGTTATTAGTGAAAAGATAGAAGTTAAAAAAGAGCCTAAAGCTTACAGCTTAAAGCGTAAAGCAAAAAAAAAATGATTACAACAGCAAAAAGATTAGATACAGTTGAAGAATACTACTTCTCATCAAAATTAAGAGAAGTTCGACAACTGCAGTCTGAAGGAAAATCTATCATCAATATGGGAATTGGAAGCCCTGATTTGAGTCCGTCGAAAGCAGTAATTGAAGCGGTTGCCGCAGCAATTCAGGATGAAAACGGACATGGTTATCAAAGCTATCAGGGATTACCGGAATTGAGAAAAGGGATGGCAGATTTTTATCAGAATCAATTTGGTGTTGAATTAAATCCGAATAACGAAATTTTGCCTTTGATGGGTTCAAAAGAAGGAATTATGCATATTTCGTTAGCCTTTTTAAATGAAGGCGATCATGTTTTAATTCCGAATCCAGGTTATCCAACGTATACTTCGGTAACGAATTTAGTGGGAGCAGTTCCGGTTTATTATGATTTGAAAGAGGCAAATGCCTGGGAACCGGATTTTGAAGCTTTAGAAAAATTAGATCTTTCGAAAGTAAAAATTATGTGGCTGGGATATCCGCACATGCCTACAGGAGCGAGAGGAAGTTTAGCGTTATTTGAAAAATTGGTTGCTTTTGCTAAAAAACACAACATATTATTGGTTAATGATAATCCGTATAGTTTTGTTTTGAATGATAATCCGATGAGTTTATTGCAGATTGAAGGTGCGAAAGATGTGGCTTTAGAATTAAACTCTCTTAGTAAAACGTTCAACATGGCGGGCTGGAGAGTAGGAATGGTTTTAGGAAATCCTGAAATTATCGATGCAGTCTTAAAAGTAAAAAGCAATATGGACAGCGGCATGTATTACGGAATTCAGAAAGGAGCAATTGCTGCTTTAAATTGCGATAAATCATGGTTCGAAGATCAAAACAAGATTTACAGACGTCGTCGTGAATTGACAGAAAAACTAGCAGAAAAACTAGGTTGCAAAGTTTATAAAGAAGGAGTTGGGCTTTTTGTTTGGGCGAAATTACCGGAAGGAATCGAATCAGCAGAAAAGTTCATTGACGAAATATTATATGAGAAACACATTTTCATAACGCCGGGAACAATCTTCGGAAGTAATGGTGAAGGATATATAAGATTCTCGTTATGTGTAAAAGAAGAAAAAGTGCAAGAAGCGATAGATCGATTTTAGTATTAGGATTTCCTGCAAGGTTTCCAAAACCTTGTAGGTATGAGTTTGAAGGTCTTAATTATTTAGACCTACAAGGTTTTGGAAACCTTGCAGGAGATGTAAAGCTCTTATGAAAACAAGAAGCTCTAGCCCTGATAGAAGCGGCATCCTTTTGTGGTGGGGTTCACCACAAAAGATACAGCGGATAGCAGGAATCAGCTTCTAATAAAAATAAATATGAAAGTATACGTAATAGGAATAGGGTTAATAGGCGGTTCGATGGTGCTGGACATCAAAGAAAAGCATCCAAACGCAACTATTTTTGGAATAGATAATAACGAAAAACACTTGCAGGAAGCAATTGATTTGGGTGTTATTGAGAAAGCAGGAAGTTTTGAAGATTTGGCTGAAGCCGATTTTGTTATTGTTTCAGTTCCGGTTGATGTGGCGCTGACTGTTCTACCTAAAGTTCTGGATTTGGTTGGAGATAAAACGATTGTTTTTGAAGTGGGATCAACTAAAAAACCAATTTGTGAAGCAGTGGCAAGTCATCCGAAAAGAAGAAATTTTATCGCAACGCATCCAATTGCGGGAACGGAATTTTCTGGACCTTCGGCAGCGATAAAAGGTTTGTTTCAAGGAAAGACAAATATTATTTGCGAAGTAGAAAAAACCACTTTTAAATTGCAGGAAAAGGCTTTGAAGCTTTTTGCAGAAATAGGAATGAGAATTCGATATATGGATCCGATTTCGCACGATAAACACATTGCTTACGTTTCGCATTTGTCGCACATTAGTTCGTTTATGCTCGGGAAAACAGTAATGAACAAAGAAAAAGACGAACAGGATATTTTTGATATGGCGGGAAGTGGATTTGAAAGTACTGTTCGTTTAGCAAAAAGTTCTCCCGCAATGTGGACACCAATTTTTAAGCAAAACAAAGAACATGTTATTGAAACATTGGAAGAATATATCTCAAATCTCAGTCGGTTTAGGGATTTGCTGAAAGAAGAAAATTACAACGCCATTTTTGAAGAAATGGAAAGCACAAATAAAATAAAAGAAATACTAAACGGATTAACAACAACTAAAAAGTAAATTAGAATTAAGATGGAAAATAAGAAAGAAATGAGAAAGTGGTTAGAAGATTTCAATTTAAATCACCCACTTGTGATAGCAGGACCATGTAGTGCAGAAACAGAAGATCAAGTATTGAAAATTGCTCATGAATTGAAAGATTCAAAAGTTAGTGTATTCAGAGCAGGAATCTGGAAACCAAGAACGCGTCCGGGAGGATTTGAAGGTGTTGGAGAAATTGGTTTAAAATGGTTGCAAAAAGCTAAAAAAGAAACTGGTTTATTAATGGGTACTGAAGTTGCAACTGCAGCGCACTGTAAACTGGCTTTAGAACATGATATTGACGTTTTATGGGTTGGTGCACGTACAACTGCAAACCCTTTTGCAGTTCAGGAAATTGCTGACACATTAAAAGGAACTGATAAAATCGTTTTGGTTAAAAACCCTGTAAACCCGGATTTGGCTTTATGGTTAGGTGGTGTTGAGCGTTTACACATGGCTGGAATTGAGAAATTAGGAGTTATTCACAGAGGTTTTTCTACTTACGAAAAAACAAAATACAGAAATATCCCTGAATGGCAGATTGCTATCGAATTGCAAAATAAATTTCCTGATTTACCTTTAATCATCGATCCATCTCACATTACAGGAGATCGTAAAATGATTTTTGAAGTAACACAAGAAGCTTTAGATTTGAATTACGATGGTATGATTATCGAAACGCACTACGATCCGGACAACGCCTGGTCTGATGCTGCTCAACAAGTTACTCCAGATGCTTTGAAACAAATCATTAAAGATTTGACTATCAGAAAAACGGATGATACTACAGATCAGTACACTCAAAAAATGACTAAACTAAGAGCAAACATCGACGTACTTGATGCTAACTTATTAGAGCTTTTAGGAAAACGTATGAAAGTAGCTGACGAAATTGGTCAGGTGAAAAAAGATGCAAACGTTGCAATTCTTCAAAACAATCGTTGGAACGAAATCTTAGGAAAGATGATTTTAGAAGGTGAGAAAAAAGGTCTTACTGAAGAATTTGTTTTGAGAATGTTCAAAGCAATTCACCAGGAAAGTATTGGTCACCAGGAGAAAATATTCAACGCATAATATTTTTTAAACCATATAAGTGATATAAGTATTTTAAGCTTTTTATTTTATTGAATTTAAGTTTTCTTATATCACTTGTTGTAATTCTTTAGTAAATCTCCATGTTTCAGTGAAATTTGGAGATTTTATTATTTTATGAACGTACTAATCGTAAAGATGAAATCCAGGCTTGTTTATATTCCCTTATATAACTTATATGGTAAAAATTATTCATTTATCTTTGCAAAGATTTAGAGTTTGAATCTAAATTCTAAAATCAACAATCTAAAATTAAATAATGACAGGACTCGTATATAAATCTACAGGAAGTTGGTACACCGTAAAATCGGAACAAGGCGATTTTATAGAATGCCGTATGAAAGGGAAGTTTAGGATGAAAGGTATTAAAAGTACAAATCCTATTGCTGTAGGCGACATTGTCGATTATGAACTCGAAGAGACTTCGGACGCTGTAACCGGAACGATTTTTAATATTCACGAAAGAAAAAATTACATCGTTCGTAAATCGGTTAACCTTTCGCATCAAATGCATATTATCGCGTCGAATATTGATCGTGTTTTTTTATTGATTACGATTAATAATCCGCCAACTACTTTCAATTTTATAGACCGTTTTTTGGTAACTGCCGAAGCTTATAATATCGAGACTATTCTGGTTTTTAATAAAATAGATACTTTTGATGAGCCAACTCTGGAAGATCAATTGTATATGCAATATGTTTATCAGCAAATTGGTTACAAATGTCTTCGTGTTTCTTCAACAGAAATGAAAGGTATTGACGAATTAAAAGAAATGATGATTGGTAAAGTAAGTATGTTTTCAGGACATTCCGGTGTTGGAAAATCGACTTTGGTAAATGCTATGGAACCTTCTTTGCATCTTAAAACCAAAACTATTTCTGAGGCCAGCAAACAAGGTCAGCATACAACTACTTTTGCTGAAATGTATGATTTGTCTTTTAATGCCAAAATCATCGATACGCCCGGAATTAAAGGGTTTGGAATTGTTGATATGGAAAAAGAAGAAATCAGTGGTTATTTTCCTGAATTTTTCAGATTGAAAGATCAATGCAAGTTTAACAATTGTTTACATAAAGAAGAACCGCATTGCGCCATAAAAGCAGCTTTAGAAAGAGACGAGATCGCTTGGTCCCGTTATAATAGTTATTTGAAGATTCTCGAAGGCGATGAAGAAAATTATCGTACCGACACTTATGATGAGGATCGTAAAATTAGTGATGAAACGAGAAACCAAAAGTAAATTCCAATACAGAAATTCCAAATTGCGGCAAAGTTTTATTGTAGAGATGCACAGCAGTGCATCTAACGTCAGAATTTAAAATCTTTTAATTCGTGTAATCTGTGGCAAAACCAAATCATTAGAAAATATGAGAATAGTTCTTCAAAGAGTTTCCCAAGCTTCAGTAACTGTGGAAGGAAATAAAACTGCCGATATTCAAAAAGGATTATTGGTTTTAGTTGGAATTGAAGATTCCGACACTCAGGAAGATATTGACTGGCTTGTTGGGAAAATCATTAAAATGAGAATTTTTGGTGATGAAAATGACGTTATGAATTGTTCTGTTCAGGATATAGATGGGGATATTATTGTGGTTAGTCAGTTTACACTTCATGCTTCTACAAAAAAAGGAAACCGTCCTTCGTATATAAAAGCTTCAAAACCAGAATTCGCAATTCCGATGTATGAGAATTTTGTTCAGTCTCTTGAAAAAGAATTCAATAAAAAAATACAAACCGGAATTTTTGGCGCGGATATGAAAGTTAGTTTGTTAAATGATGGTCCTGTTACTATTTTGATAGATAGCAAAAACAGAGAGTAAAAAATCATAAACAAATGTTAAGGATTTCTAAAAATAATATATATTTGGCGAAATTCCTTACTGATGAAAAACCCCGTTTTTGCGTTATTTTTTCTTCTCTTTACACTTATTTCTTCTGCTCAAAAGAGCGAATATCCTATAACTGCGATTTCAGACAGCCTTAAAGAAAATGCTGATGCGGTAGTACGATTAGACCAGACCGATATCACTATAGTGTCTCAACGCAGTTTAAATACCAAAAGCCATTGGGTTGTGACGGTTTTTAATAAAAAAGGTTTTGATGACCTTAGCGCTTACGAATTCTATGATAAATCAACTTCAATCAAAAATATCGAAGCTATAATTTATGATGCTTCAGGCAAGGAAATAAAAAAAATCAGAAGAAAAGATTTCAAAGATCAAAGTGTTGCTGACGGGGGCACGCTTTTTTCTGATAATCGTTATCTTTTTTTAGATTATACGCCAATTTCATATCCTTTTACAATTGAGTTTACTAGTGAAGTTCAAACTTCTTCAACAGCTTTTATTCCAAAATGGATGCCTTTGGGAGGATTCAATACAAGCATTGAAAAAGCGGTTTTAAATGTTACTTATTCATCAGATTTAGGATTCAAAAAGAAAGAAATTCAGTTTTCAGGATTTAATATAAAAAAAATAACAGATACCGATACACAACTTTCCTATACTGCCAGCAATATTTTGGCTCAAAAACAAGAAGATTACAGTCCGTCTTACAGAGATTTATTTCCTAAAGTAATGATGGGTTTAGAGCGTTTTCACCTCGAAGGTGTTGACGGAACAGCCGCAAACTGGACTGATTTTGGAAAATGGTATTCTGAAAAAATATTATCCGGAACAACAGATTTGACTGAAGAAACAAAAGCAAAAATTAAAGCTGTTGTTGGAGATGAAAAAGATCCGATTAAAAAAGCAAAATTAGTTTATGATTTTGTACAAAAAAAATCCCGTTATGTTAGTATCCAGGTTGGAATTGGAGGTTGGAAACCTATGTTGGCTACAGATGTCGACCGATTAGGTTATGGCGATTGCAAAGCTTTAACGAACTATACCAAAGCACTTTTGCAAGCTGTTGATGTTCCTTCGTATAATACAGTTTTATATGGAGATCGTTATAAAACCAATATTGAAGCCGATTTTGTTGCCATGCAGGGAAATCACATGATTTTGTGTATCCCAAACGGAAATCATTATACATGGCTGGAATGCACAAGTCAGGACGATCCTTTTGGATATCAGGGAACTTTTACAGATGACAGAGATGTTTTGGTGATCAAACCCGAAGGAGGAGAAATTGTTCGGACGAATATTTATACCGATAAAGGCAATACACAAATTGATAAGGGCAATTATACGATTGATGAAAATGGAAATTTTTCAGGATCATTGTCTATCATTTCAGAGGGATCACAATACAGTACAAAATCAAGAATAGAACATTTGCAACCTACAGAAAAAGAAAAACATTATAAAGAATATTGGGGCAATATCAATAATTTAAAACTTGAGAAAATAGTTTTTGCTAACGATAAAGAGAATATTCGATTTACAGAAAACATTCAGTTAAGTGCTATAAATTATGGTGTACTTGCTGCCAGCAAATTAATTTTTCCGGTTGATGCATTTAATCAAAATGCAAATAACATTAAACGAATTCGAAACAGAAAAAATCCATTTCAAATTCAACGTGGATATTTAGATTCTGATGAAATAGAAATCAATTTACCAAATGGTTTTACGATTGAATTTTTGCCTGCAAACTATGAATTGAAAGGGAAATTCGGTGAATACAAAACCGAAATTATCAAAAAAGAAAATAACAAACTTGTTTACAAGCGTTCTATGTTTTTAAATAAGGGAAAATATTCGAATAAAGAATATGATGAATATCGCCTTTTTATGGAACAAGTATCCAGAAACGATAATTCCAAAATTATTTTAACCAGGAACTAATCAAGTATCTGAAATAACTAAACCAACCATAATATGAAACTTATTAAACCTTTTTGTATTTCAATTCTTTTGTTATTGATTTCAAATGTAAATGCGCAGGAATTTAAATTAGGAAAAGTCTCTGTTGCAGAATTGCAGGAAAAAATTCATCCAAAAGATACAGCAGCTGCAGCAGCGATATTATATAAAAAAGGAAGTTCAAGAATAGAGTACAATCAAAACGATGGGTTTGTTACAGTAACTGATGTTGAGACCAGAATTAAAATCTATAAAAAAGAAGGTTACAGCTGGGTTACTCATAAAGTTTGGTATTATAATACTACTAATTTATCAGAGAAAGTTTCTTTTAGTGATGCGATTACTTATAATTTAGTAGATGGCAAAATCGAGAAAACAAAATTAAAGAGCGAAGGAATATTTGATGAAATCCGCAATAAATTTAGCGGACAAAAAAAGATAACAATGCCTAATGTAAAAGAAGGTTCAATTATCGAATTTAGATATACCATTAGAAGTCCCGCCAGAATGATTAGAGAATGGGATTTTCAAACCAGTATTCCGGTCAATTATTCTGAATTTGTAACTTTTGTTCCAGAATATTATACTTTTAATGCAAGACAAAAGGGATATGTTTTTCCTAGAATGACTGTTGAGAAAAACAGTAAATCCATACTTATAACTTCTAAAGAAAGAATTGGAAATGGATTTGGAGCAGGTACAAGAACAGAATTTTCTCAGGATAAAATTGATTATATAGAAACAAAAACTACATATGTTGGGGAGAATTTCCCTGCGATGAAAGATGAGGCTTTTGTAAATAACATTGATAACTATACATCAAGTATTCAGCATGAATTAGCAATGGTACAATTTCCAAATGAACCCTTAAAGCCTTTTTCGACTGATTGGAATTCGGTAGTAAAAACAATTTATGATTACGAGACTTTTGGACCTGAGCTAAATAAAACAGGTTATTTTGAAGATGATGTAAAAGCTCTTTTAGTCAATAAAAATTCTGACGAGGAAAAGATTTTGGCAATCCTAAATCATGTAAAATCAACTGTAAAATGGAATAATTATTACAGTTATGATTGCGATAATGGTGTTCGAAAAGCATACAAAGAAAAATCAGGAAATGTTGGTGATATCAATTTAATGCTTACGGCAATGTTGCGTTATGCGGGGTTAACGGCAAATCCGGTTTTGGTAAGCACACGTTCAAACGGGATTCCTTTATTCCCAAACAGAACAGCTTTTAATTATGTCATTGCTGCAGTCGAAACTCCAAATGGAAATATTTTACTGGACGCAACCGATAAATTCTCAACACCTAATATCTTGCCATTAAGAACACTAAACTGGCAGGGAAGACTAATTAGAAAAGACGGAACATCAGAAGATGTTGATTTAATGCCCAGAAAGCCATCAGGTGATAATGTTTTTATTAATTATAGTATTGACAGCGAAGGTAAAATTACCGGAAAAACCAGAAGACAATGCACAGAGTATAATGCAATGATAACGAGGGATAATATTTCTGGTTTGAAAGAAGAAGAATATCTGGAAAAACTGGAGAACGAAAATAATAAAATAGAAATAAGCGAATATTCCAGAACAAACGAAAAAGAAATTTTATTGCCAATTGTGGAAACCTATTCTTTTACAGGAAATAATTTATGCGAGCAAATTGGAGGTAAAATCTATATTAATCCGATGTTATTTTTTACAAATGAAAAAAATCCTTTTAAGCAGGAAGTTAGAGAATATCCGGTTGATTTTGGTTTTCCATTTGCAGACAAGTATAATATTACCATTCAAATTCCCGAAGGTTTTTCAGTAGAGAGTCTGCCGGCGCCGGCATTAATGACAATGGAGGATAATTTAGGTACTTTCAAATATAATATTGCAATAAGCGGAAATTCTTTGCAATTGGTTGTTGCACATCAGATTAATGAAGCTATTGTAGGAACTGATAAGTATGAAATGCTAAAAGAATATTACAAAGCAATGATTGCAAAAGAAACAGAGAAAATAGTTTTAAAAAGAATATAATATGAGATTTTACGGTTTAGTATTGTTTGCTTTTTTACTTTTAAGTATTTCAAAAATTAACGCTCAAAATTATGAATTAGGTAAAGTGACAATTGAAGAATTACAGCAAAAAGTAAATGCAAAAGATACTACCGCAGCTGCAACAGTTTTATTTAAAAAAGGAAAAACATTTTTTACTTATACATCTGAAAGAGGTTTTACGGCTAATCATGTTTATGAATTTAAAATCAAAATATACAAAAAAGAAGGACTTAACCTGGCAAACCATAAAGTTTCTTACTACATAGGATATGAAAACAGGAATGATGAAAGTGTTAGTTTTTCAAATGCAGTGACATATAATTTGGAAAATGGTGTCATTGTAAAAACAAAATTAAATCGTGAAGGCATTTTTAATAGCAACATAAATAAATATTGGAATCAGGCAATTATTACTTTGCCCAACGTAAAAGTTGGGTCTGTTATCGAATTTAAATATGTTGTGAAATCAGAAAATCTGATTAGGCTTCCTGATTTCGATTTTCAATATCCTTTTCCTGTTGCTTTTTTTGAGTATAAAACTGAAATTCCTGAATTTCTGATCTATAAATCAATACTTATTGGCCAGGTAAATATTAAGTCAAGTAATGAAGTAGTAGAGAGTAGACAAATATTTGCTACGGGTTACAAACAAATTAACAGTCTTTATACTTCTGAAAATATTCCTGCTCTAAAAAATGAAAAATTTGTCGATAACATAAGCAATTATTCAGGTTCTATACAAAATGAATTAGAAAGAAAGCGATTTCCAAGTGAACCTATTGTAGATTTAACTAAGACCTGGGAAGGAGTTGCAAGCAGTATTTATGAAAATGAGAGCTTCGGAAAAGAACTTAAACTAAAAAACTATTATTCGGAAGATTTAAAATCTTTGTTAGCAAATGAAATTCTGCCTTTAGAACGATTAAATGCGATATTTAACTTTGTTCAGAATAGAATGAACTGGAATAAAGAAAATGGATATTTTGTAGACAAAGGAGTTAAAAAAGCATATGAAGCAAGAACAGGAAATGTCGCAGAAATAAATTTCATTTTGATTTCGATGCTAAAAACTGCGGGGATAGAAGTGAGTCCGGTTTTGGTTAGTACGCTTGAAAATGGAGTTCCTGTATTTCCAAATCGTACTGTTTTTAACTGTGTTATTGCTGCTGCAGAAATTAATGGAAAGAAAATTTTATTAGATGCAACAAATAAGTTTACTACGCCGAATGTTTTACCATTAAATCTTTTAAACTGGAAAGGAAGACTTATAAAACAAGATGGTTCTTCGCAGGAAATTGATCTTATTCCTGAATCTCCTTCAAAAGCCAGTTATACAATAATAGCTACTATAGATCCTGAATTAAGACAAATTCAGGGACAAGTTAGAATTAGAAGAGCAGATTATTCGGCACTTCAATTTAGAGAATTAAAAGTGAGCAATAATGATGAAGACGCTTATCTTGAAAAGTTAGAAAATGAGTTGAGCAAAATCGAAGTTAAAGATTATTTATTGGAAAATAAGAATGAAGATTTGTCGAAACCAGTAGTAGAGAAATTTAATTTTTCATGGAGCAATGCATATGATATGATTAACGGGAAAATATTTTTAAAACCCTTGTTTTTCTTTACAGACAGTTCCAATCCGCTTATTCAGGAAGAAAGACAAATGCCAATTTATTTTGGATATCCAGATCAAAATATTTACAATATCTTCTTGAAAATCCCGGATGGCTATGCTGTAGAATCCCTTCCAAAACCAATACGCATTAGTACAGAAGGTAAAGATGGTTTTTATATAATGAATATGAATACTGAAGAAAATAAAATACAAATTCAGGTGACAAAAGGAATAAACAAAGCTATTTTTGCAGCAAGCGACTACGATATGCTGAAAGAGTTTTTCCAGAAAATAATCGCCAGTCAAAATGAAAAAATTGTCCTTAAAAAAATATAATCATGGATTTGAAAAATGCACAACTAGACGTTGATACCTGGATAAAAGAACACGGAGTTCGCTATTTTAATGAATTAACAAATATGGCGCAGCTTACCGAAGAAGTGGGTGAAGTTGCCAGAATTATTGCCCGCAGATATGGCGAACAATCAGAAAAAGAAAGCGATAAAAACAAAGATTTAGGCGAAGAACTGGCCGATGTTGTTTTTGTGGTTTTGTGTCTGGCAAATCAAACCGGTATAGATTTACAGGCCGCTTTTGATAAAAAAATGGATTTAAAATCGGTTAGGGATAAAGATCGTCACAAAAACAACGATAAATTGAAATAATTGTGAAATATCAGTTATAAACTTTGAATTATGAGTTTTGAATTTTGAATTATGAATGGGGAGTGGTAAATTGCATGCCTGAATTAGGTTTCTAACCATCATAATTCAAATTCACCACTTACAATAAAAAAAATGAATTTAAAATTAAGCACGAATTCACCATTCACCATTGATAATTCTCAATTAAATATAACCGGATCAAAAAGCGAAACCAATCGTTTATTATTACTGAAAGCATTATTTCCAAACATTACATTAGCCAATACTTCAAATTCTGATGACAGCGAAGTAATGCAAAAAGCGTTAATTGGAAATGACGAAATTGTAGATATTCATCATGCAGGAACTGCAATGCGTTTTTTAACGGCTTATTTTGCTGTAAACGAAGGCAGAGAAGTCGTAATGACAGGTTCAAGCAGAATGCAGGAACGCCCGATAAAAATTTTGGTTGAGGCTTTGGCACAATTAGGAGTTGAGATCTCTTATGAAAAAGAAGAAGGTTATCCGCCAATACGAATTAAAGGAAAAAAAGTTACAGCTACAAAAGTAACTTTGGCGGCAAATGTAAGCAGTCAGTATATTTCGGCTTTATTGTTAGTCGCTTCAAAATTAGACAACGGTTTAGAATTAACCTTAGAAGGAGAAATCACTTCAATTCCATACATCAAAATGACTTTGGCTTTGCTAAATGATTTAGATATTCAAACCAGTTTTGAAGGAAATGTAATTAAAGTATATCCAAAAACAGAAGTTGCAGCTAAAGAAATGGTTGTAGAATCTGACTGGAGTTCGGCATCTTACTTTTTTAGTTTGGTGGCGCTGTCTGATTCGGCTTCACTTACATTAAGCAGTTATAAAAAAGACAGTTTGCAGGGCGATTCAGAGTTGGTATCGCTTTATGAGAAAATGGGCGTTCAGACTACGTTTCAAAACAACAAAATGACTTTGGTAAAACAAAAGAATTTTAAGTTTGAAGATGTCAATTTTGAATTAAATAATACTCCGGATATTGCGCAAACAATTGTTGTAACTTGTTTAGGTTTAGGAATTGGCTGTCATTTAACAGGTCTTCATACTCTAAAAATCAAAGAAACGGACAGATTGGAAGCGCTTCGTATTGAGCTTACAAAATTGGGAGCTAATATTTCTGTTACAAATGATTCTTTAACTTTAGTGGCTTCACATAACATTAACCATAATGTAAAAATTGCTACTTACAACGATCATCGTATGGCAATGGCATTTGCGCCATTAGCCCTGAAAGTTCCAATTATTATCGAAAATGCCGAAGTAGTTTCAAAATCATATCCCGATTTCTGGAATGATTTAAAAGAATTAAATTTTGAAGTTTCAAAATTGTAAATTTTCACCATATAAGTTATATAAGTTCATTTAAATAAAATGAGCATAATTTGATAACCTCCAGTTTTTAATTGGAGGTTTTTTTATGTTTTGTCATTTCGACCGAAGGGAGAAATCACACATGTAACTTGACAAAGATTGGCGATTTAGATAACGGAGTTCTTATATGATTTCTCCGTTCGGTCGAAATTGACAAAAAACTCAAATTAATAAAAAACTCAAATTAAATGAACTTATATAACTTATATGGTGGAAAATACATTTTTTAATCAACTCGAAACACCACTAAATCAAGGACTTTTGAAAATAAACAGCAAAACACTTGACAACGCCTATCTCACAATCGTATATTTGCACACGATTTATAATTTTAGATAAAAAATCTAAAATCTACACTCTAAAAATCACAATGCCAATATGAAATTATCACATTTTCAATTTAACTTACCAAAAGAACTTTTAGCGGAATTTCCAGCAGAAAACAGAGATGAGTCTCGTTTAATGGTAATCGATCGTCAAAAACAAACTATAGAACATAAAATGTTTAAAGATGTTATCAATTATTTTGATGATGGAGACGTTTTAATTCTTAACAATACTAAAGTTTTCCCTGCACGTTTGTATGGAAACAAAGAAAAAACAGGAGCAAGAATTGAAGTTTTCTTATTAAGAGAATTAAATTCAGAGCAACGTCTTTGGGACGTTTTGGTTGATCCGGCGAGAAAAATCCGTATCGGAAACAAACTTTATTTTGGTGACGATGATTCGTTAGTTGCTGAGGTAATTGACAATACAACTTCTCGTGGTAGAACATTACGTTTTTTATATGACGGTTCTTACGAAGAATTCAGAAACAAATTGACAGAACTTGGAGAAACTCCAATTCCTAAATATATCAACAGAGAAGTAACGGCTGAAGATGCAGAAAGATACCAAACAATTTACGCAAAAGAAGAAGGAGCTGTAGCGGCACCAACTGCTGGTTTGCACTTCTCAAAACACCTTTTGAAAAAATTGGAAATCAAAGGAGTAAACTTTGCAGAAGTAACACTTCACGTAGGTTTAGGAACTTTTAATCCGGTTGAGGTTGAAGATTTATCAAAACACAAAATGGATTCTGAGGAATTGATTATCAAACAAGAAGCCTGCGATATTGTAAATGCTGCAAAAGCAAACAAAAAACGTATTTGCGCTGTTGGAACAACTTCAATGCGTGCTATTGAAAGTTCTGTTTCATCTCAAAACACTTTAAATCCTTATGAAGGATGGACAAATAAATTTATCTTTCCTCCTCACGATTTTAGTATTGCAAATTGTATGATTACAAATTTCCATACACCAAAATCAACATTATTAATGATGATTTCTGCTTTCTGTGGACATGATTTAATGAAAAAAGCATACGAAGAAGCAATCAAAGAAGGATACAAATTTTATTCTTACGGAGATGCAATGTTGATCCTGTAATTAGAATTATCTTATAAAAAGACCCGACAAGTTTTAAGACCTGTCGGGTTTTTTGTTTTGTTTCAGATCAACGCTAAATGTTATGGAGAAACATAAATTATGCTCACTAATAATTTTTTACCGCAGAGAACACAAAGATTTTATTTAAGAATACTTTAAAAAGTACAGAGTTCGCAAAGCTAAATCAATACAAAGCTTTGCGGACTTAGACTGTGTAAACACAACTCAAATCTTAGTGAACTTTGCGAAAAATCTTTGTGTTCTCTGCGGTAAAATTTTTTCCCCTCCCCAAAGGTTTTAGAATTGATTCTGGAAAACTAAAAACTGAGACTGCGACTGAATTAATTCAAAAGATGTTAATTTTATTTGAGATACTTTAAAAGTTGTTATTTTTACCTTTCAAAAATTACACAATGACTTTTCAAAATACACGCGAATTCGCGAAACAACTTGACTCACAAGATACTTTAAATCATTATCAGGATCAATTTATATTTCCTAAAGTAAATGACAAACGCGTAATTTATTTTACGGGAAACTCTCTAGGTTTACAGCCAAAACGCACCAAAGCTTATATTGATGAAGTAATGAATGACTGGGCAGAACTAGCCGTTGAAGGTCATTTTTATGCTCAAAAACCATGGTGGGATTATCAGGAAAGATTTGCAGAACCGTTGAGCAAAATTGTTGGTGCCTTGCCATCAGAAGTTACGGTGATGAATACTTTGACAGTAAATCTTCATTTATTGATGGTTTCATTTTATCAGCCAAAAGGCAAACGTTATAAAATTATCTGCGAAGAAAAAGCTTTTCCTTCAGATCAATATATGTTTCAGAGTCAGGTTCATTTTCATGGATATAAAACAGAAGATGCGATTGTAGAAATCAAACGACGTGAGGGAGAACATAATATTCGCCTGGAAGATGTTCTGGCAAAAATTGAAGAAGTTGGAGATGAACTTGCTTTGGTTTTAATTGGCGGAGTAAATTACTATACAGGACAAGTTTTTGATATTAAAACTATCACTGCTGCGGGACACAAAGCCGGAGCAAAAGTGGGTTGGGATTTGGCACACGCTGCTGGAAATATCAAATTGGAACTTCACGATTGGAATGTAGATTTCGCGGCATGGTGCAGTTATAAATATATGAACTCAGGTCCGGGAAATGCTTCCGGATGTTTTGTGCACGAAAAACATCACAATGATGCTGATTTACCAAGATTTGCCGGTTGGTGGGGACATAATAAAGAACGTCGTTTTAAAATGGAACCAACTTTCGATCCTGTTCATGGTGCAGGAGGATGGCAAATTAGTAATTTACCAGTTCTTTCATTAGCACCTTATCTGGCTTCAGTTGAAATGTTTGCTGAGGTTGGAATGGATGCTTTAATCGCTAAAAGAGATCATATTACATCTTACTTAGAGTTTATTCTGCATGAAATTGATAAGGAAGTAAAAGGTAATTTTGAAATCATTACGCCTTCAAACCCTGAAGAAAGAGCTTCTCAGTTGTCTGTTTTTTTACACGGAGAAGGAAGAAGTTTATTCGATTATTTAATGAAAAACGGAGTTATTACAGATTGGCGTGAACCTAATGTAATTCGCCTCGCACCAGTTCCATTGTATTGTTCCTATGAAGATATGTATGATTTTGGGCAAATTCTGAAAAAGGGAATTTTAGAGAAGTAAAACAAAGTCACAAAGTTTTATCTCATTTTATGTCATTTCGACGCAGGAGAAATCTCCACAAGTAACTCCGCAACGAGAATCCAATCTTGGTTGAGCTTCTCGCGGAGATTTCTCCTGAGTCGAAATGACAAATTGGTGCAGAATACGGCCAATAATTGAAATTTTCGACTTCTGATCTTTTTAGGTATTGACTTAAAAAATCCGTTTTAATCCGCGTTCAAACTATCATAGTAATCTTCAAATTCTATAATGTTTTGTACAAATCATATAACATCAGCAAAAAACATCTTCTTTACTTTGTAGTGTATAAATCTAATAAAACTACAATCATGAAAACCTTATATGTAATATTGATCGCTATATCAATTGTTTCTTGTCAGAATCAATCGAATGCAGATATGAAGAAGGCAAAACAGGCAAGTATAGATTCTATGAAAGTTGAAATCGAGAAACAAAGAGTAATGGACTCGATGAAAACTGAGATGGCAAAAATAAAAGAAGAGCAACGAGTAGAATCGCAAAAAGTTGTGGTCGTTCATCAACAAGATAATGCGAATGGAACTGCAACAACGACAACTACAACCAAAAAGAAAGGCTGGAGTGCTACTGCTAAAGGTGCTGTAATTGGTGCGGGAGTTGGTGCTGCAACCGGAGCAATCGTAAGTAAGAAAAAAGGAGAAGGTGCCATTATTGGTGGTTTGGCCGGTGCTGCTTTAGGTACTGGAACAGGTGCTGTTATTGATAGTAAAAATAAAAAAGAGTAAGCTAAATAGCGCTATATATAAAACCCCGATTTAGATTTCTAAATCGGGGTTTTGTTTTTATACCAATTGCGGCGTTGGAATTTTGATTGCTGCTAATTCCAGTTTATAAAAATCGAACTGATATTTGATTTTTTCTGTATCGCTTTTAAAGTATAAGCCAGATTCAAATAAATTCTGATAATAATCAATACCTTCCAGAAGATTAGCTTTAAAACTATTCCATTTTTTAAGTTGGTTGGCAGTAACTTCGCCGGAAATAGTTTCAATCTCGCTTCTAAAATAATCAATATACATCTTTAATTCTTTTACAAATAAATTAGGACGGTTTTTAGCCCTTAAAACAGATGTATTTCCATAAATATGCTGCAACATATCAGTCAGTGAAACTTCTTGATCAAAATACGCCATATTGGGGCCTGGACAAATAACAACACCCTGGTCCTGTCCTTTTATTTTAATATCATTTTCTAAATAAGATGAATTGGCTAAACCAACACACAAACATGATTTTTCTGTGATTTTAGTTTTAGCATTTTCAAAAGCATTAATCGAAATTGTATTTTTTATACTATCTAATTCGGCTAATTTTATATCCTGATATTTTTTTGAAGCTGTACAAATTCCGTGTGGGTCATATTCTTTACTCAGCGCCAGAAATTTTTTAGGGCAAGAGCTTCCTGCTTTATTTTCGTGAATTCGTTTTTGTTTTAAAATTTCATTTGATGTGCCTCTCACGGTATTAAAAGGAACTCCCAATGGCGAAATATGACTTAAATACAAATCTTTTTCTTTCGCATTTATCAATAAATTTCGGGTTGTCTGGTCTACAGATGTTGCTTCGGGAACTAATAAAAAAGGAGAACCCCAGCCAACAGAATCAACCTCGTATTTTTCTAATAAAAATTCATGTTCTTCAGCAGTTCCAACGCCGCCCTGAACTGTAATTTTTAAAGGCAGAGGCTGATCAGGAATAGGTGCATTTTTTTGTTGCAGCACTTTTACCATTAATTCATGGGCAGATTGAACTAATTGCTCTTTTTTTAGTTTAAATTCTTCCAGAATAGTTCCTAATAAAAGGCCATCGGTGGCAAAAGCGTGTCCGCCGCAATTTAAACCTGATTCTATGCGATATTCAGAAACCCAAAGTCCTTTTTTAGCTAAAAAATTTCCCTGAATCATTGCAGATCTAAAATCACTAACTTTTAGAATAATTTTCTTTTTGAGTTCGTTTTTTTGATTTGGAAAAAAGTCTGGAAAATTCTCAAAATAACTGTAAAGTCTTGGATTCATTCCTGCAGAAAGTACTACTGAAGATTCCAGGTTACTGTTGGCAAATCCTCTTAAAGCGGCGTGAGCGTCATTAAATTCAATCGGAAGCTGTTCGTTTTTTACAAAATTATCTTTATCTAGTTTCGTCATGATATTCACATCAATTTCGCCGGGAAAAAGATTGGATTCGATGTAATTTTGAATGTTTTCTTTGAATAAAATTCCATCTTCCAGTAAATTTTGAAAACCCTTTTTAATGTCAGAAGTATTGGGTAATGTTGCTATAAAATTTTCTACAGCGGTTTTACTTTCAGCTAATTCTGTTTTAAAACTTTCAAACTTCTGTTTTACAATTGTATCAACTAAATTAAGGTAAGAAGTAATTCTTTCCGCACGGTAATCGTGAAATTTTTGCGTGATTTCTTCATATGGAAAATTGAATTTAGTGCTGTAAAAATTACGCATCTTTTCGATTAAATCATCGTCGGCTATAGAAATTACAGACGAAATCCCATATTGCGCCACTCGTATTGGGCTGTCAATAGTATAAGCGAGTCCCATTACCGGAATATGAAAAGTATGTAAAGGCCTTTTTGTCATTTGTTTTCAAATTAAAATAAAAACAAATGTTGAAAAAAATAATTATTGAAAACCTGATAATTGTCAGGTTTGAGAATTAATGTTTGCCACGAATTACACAAATTAACACAAATTTTTATTTAGATAAAGTTGAAATTATTAATTCGTGGTAATTTGTGTAATTCGTGGCTAAAAAATACTAAATCAAAATCTTCTTCAAAGATTCTGCGATATTTCGCCATAAAAAGTTGTAAAACGATTTTTCCTGAATTCTTTCTACTTCAACATCAGCATTTTTTGTTTTATCTTTTGAATCATTTTTGACAAGTAAATTAACAATGGCTGATTTTAATTTAGCTTCTTTCTCCGGTTTTTTCTTTTTGAATAATTTGACTTTCAAATCGTCATAATCTAATGAAGCATTTCCTTTTGAAATATTATCATTTCCATAAAAATTAAAACGGTATTTATTAAAGACACCAGTGAATGAAGCATTCATATAAGGTTTACTGAATCGGCCAATAGCCGCAACATCAAAATTGGAGATAACGCCCTGAATATGAAAACTATCTTTTTTATCTAAAACATTAAAATTCCAATTAACATTTAAAGGTGACGTTTTCATGAAAACACAATTAATTTTGATTTTTACATCATCAGTTTTTTTTAATCCAAAACCACTTTTCAAGTTTGTTGCCTGCAGATTAAAATGATCAAAGTTTAAAACACCCGGACCTTTTGAAAAATCAATTTCTTCCTCATAAACCAGTTTCGATTTTAAGACTTGCAAAGTATCAATCTCAAGTGGGAATTTGATATTTCGTAATAAATGATTGTAAAGATATTTTTTGCTTAAATCATCTTTTGGCATTTTACCACGATAGATATTGGCATCAAAATGATTAATTACAAGTGAATTTGCTTTAAAGAAAAAACGATCATTTTTAAAACCCCAATCCATTTTTGCTACTTGAGCCGAATCAAATTTTAATGTATAAATATCTTTTTCCTTCTCTAAACGCTTCACAAAATCTTGTCGGTTAAACTGCGGAAGATTAGAGAAATTATTGATTTTTAGAAAGTTTTTTTCACTACTTATTTTGCCAATATTAATATGATAAAAAGCACTTGGTCTGTAAAATAAACTATCAATAACCAAAGCATAACTTTTATATTGAAGCGGAATTTTTTCGTTTAAGGTTGCATCGGTTATTAAAATACCTTCCAGTTTTAAAATCATTTTTTTAATACTAAAAATTGGTTTTTGAGAATCTAAGGAAACAACATCCACAGATGCGTCATTCAGGTAAATGTTTGAAACTGCAATTATTTTACGAAACGGTGCAATGATTTCATTTTTGATACTTTTACTGTTATTCAAAAGTTTTTCGCCTTTTTTATATAAAATAACCCTTGGTTTATTGATGATAATGCTTTCGGCCTGAATAATGTCGCGGAAAGCCAAATCCCAAATATTAAAATGTTGTATTGTAATAGATTCGATTTTACAGAAAAGTCCATTCTTGCTGTCTTTAGGCTGGTTTTTCGGATGAACCAATAAAGTTTCGGCATAGATGTTTCGGGAAAAAAGAGATACTTCGATTTTCTCGTAGTTGATGTTGTAGACTGTTTTGTTTTTCTCGTGAATAATAATCGGTAATTGTTTTTTTATCCAAATATTCAACCCAAAATTGATTAAAATCAAAAAAAGAAAGACTGAAATGACACCGATTGCTATTTTTTTATAGATTGACATTTATGGTATTGGTTTTAAATACATAAATTTAGGCTTTTTAAAAGTCATGTTTCTTATATGATTCAATCATTAAGTTACATCATTACATAATTGTTATTTGCTTAATCTTTTGAATATGAAAATTATTAAAAAAATCTTACTTGTTTTACTGACTTTAATTGTTGTTTTAGGAATTGGTTTGTGCGGTTACATTTTTTATTTAAAACCAAAGTATGAAGGCGAATTACAACTTAAAAACATTCAAAAAGAAACCATCGTTTATTTTGATGATTTTGGTGTTCCTCATATTTATGCCAACTCTGAAAAAGATGCAATGACAGCTTTAGGTTATGTACACGCACAGGAAAGATTGTGGCAAATGGAATTACTACGCCGAATTGCTCCAGGGAAATTATCAGAGATTTTTGGATCTGTTGCGCTTAAAAATGATATGTTTTTCTCCGGAATTGGTATCGAAGACGCTTCGGCGAAAGCCATAGCAAAATTGGATAAAAACAGCCAGAGTTATCAATTAACAATGGCGTATTTAGACGGAATCAACCAATATCTGGATGAAGGCGTAACGCCAATTGAATTTACTCTGGTTGGTGTGAAAAAGAAAAAATTTACGATAGAGGATGTTTATAATATTTTTGGATATATGTCTTTTAGTTTCGCAATGGCGCAAAAAACAGATCCGTTATTGACAGATATTCGCAATAAATACGGAGCAGAATATTTGAAAGATTTAGGAATTGAAGGCGAATTTAATACGACACAAATCAAAAGTTCAAAAGAAAATATTGAAGAATATACGGCAATTTCAAAGTCGGTTGCAGCGTTGCTGGATAAATCGCCAATTCCTCCATTTGTGGGCAGTAACAGCTGGGTTGCAGGACCAAATAAAACCAAAAGCGGAAAAGTAATTTTTGCGAATGATCCACATATTGGGTTTTCGCAGCCTGGCACTTGGTATGAAGCGCACTTGGTAACGCCAAATCATGAATTGTACGGTTGCTATCTGGCCGGAACGCCGTTTCCGTTATTGGCGCACAATCGCGATTATGCTTACGGATTAACGATGTTTGAAAATGATGATATCGATTTTTATCAGGAAAAAAATAAAGCCGGAGATTCAACTCAATATCAAACGCCTGATGGTTTTGCCAAATATCAATTGATAAAAAAAACAATTAAAATAAAAGATAGTTCTGATGTGGTTTTAAGTGTAAAATCAAGTCGACACGGACCTATTATGAATGATTTGCTGGAACGTTTAGATCGTAAAAATCCAATTGCAATGACGTGGACTTATACCCAACAGCCGATTCAGATTTTGGATGCCGTTTACGGACTTTCGCACGCTAAAAGCAAAGATGATTTTAAAAAAGCAGTACAATTAGTTGCGGCGCCGGGATTAAACGTAATGTACGGCGATGCCAAAGGAAATGTGGCTTGGTGGGCAACGGGAAAATTATACAAACACAATAAAGGCGTGAGTTCGTACTTTATTTTAGATGGCGCAAGCGGAAAAGATGATATTGCAGAATATCTGGATTTCTCCAAAAATCCATCGGCAGAAAACCCTGAATGGGGTTATGTGTATTCCGCCAATAATCAGCCGGAAGCTATTGATGGCTATTTATATCCGGGATATTATTTGCCGGAAGATCGTGCAAAAAGAATTTCTTCTTTGATGGATGCAAAATCAAATTGGGATAAGGAAGAAGTTAGTAAAATGATTTATGACAATACTTCTGATATCTCGACAGGCGTTGCTCAAAATTTAATTTTGAGTTTAAATAAAAAATCCCTTTCGATAGAAGAAAAACAGGCAATTGGAGTATTAAAAGCATGGAAAGGAACCAATAATTTAGAAGATATTGCGCCAACCATTTACAACAAATGGATTTATTTGTATTTGAAGAATACTTTTGAAGACGAAATGGGATCTGATAATTTTAATTTATTTCTGGGAGTGAGTTTAGGAAAACAAGTTATAGCCAGACAAATTGTAAACGAAAATTCGGTTTGGTGGGATAATATAAAAACCAAAAACGTAAAAGAAACCAGAAGTGAAATCGTATCAAAATCATTTCACGAAGCGATCACAGCACTTAAAAAACAATTAGGAAACAATGTTCCCAATTGGAATTGGGGAAAAGTGCATACCGTAGAACACGAACATCCGTTGGGGAAAGTAGCAGCTTTACGAAAATTATTTAATGTTGGTCCCTTTGCAGATCCGGGATCGAATGAAGTAATCAACAATCAGTTTTTTGGATATAATGAAGAAGGGAAATATTATGTAAAAGGCGGTCCTTCAACCAGAAGAATCGTTGATTTTGCAGATATTGAAAACAGCTGGAGCGTTTTACCAACCGGACAATCGGGAAACCCTTTTAGCAAGCATTACGACGATCAGGCCGATATGTTTGTTCACGGAAAATTCAGAAAAATGAAACTGAACAAAGAAGAAATTATAAAAACTTCGACAAAATTGGTTTTCAAGCCAACAACAAAATAGTTTGATTTGTTTCAAGTTTCAGGTTTCAAGTTAGTTCAAAGGTTAGAAAAAACCTTTGAACCTTTGCAACTCTGAACCTTTGTGCCTTACTTAACCAATAAATATTTACCTTCAACAACATCTTTGGCATAAATGTCCAGATTGTTAAGTAGTACTTTGTTGGTTGTCATTGCGTTTGTGGTTTGGTAAGCAGTATTTTTTTGATATTCTTTTAATAACGTTTCCAATTCTACTTCGTTGTAAAAGGCAAACATATTATAAACCGCATCCCTAAAGTTTTTAAAGTTGATGGTTTCAGTTATTTGAACTGTTTTTTGCTCGTTCCATTTTTCTTTATAAGCCGTTTCGTTTATTTTGGTTAAGCAATAATCAACAAAATAGGTTTTGTAATTCGTTACATCAATAATTTTATTGACAATAATAGTATTTTGCTGTGTTGGCATTGGCGCCTTTGCAACCGAAGTTTGAGAAATACAAATAGCAGGAACAAACATCAATAATACAAGAAACAGGAAGTAGTTTTTTTTCATAGGTTATCTTAAAATTGATTACAGTTTTTAAGCTGTAAATCAGGTTGATTTAGATTTTAAATATTATTTTTTGGGCTTGGCTAAAATAGTTTTTTTGTTCTAAATATTCAATGGAAAAAATGACTTTTAAATAAAAAATCTCCGAAAGCAAATTTTGAATTTTTGCTTTCGAAGATTTGCATTTTTCAATCCTTTATTTTCTCGAAGTTCGCATTGCCTTTACGACTTTCAGGTTTTTATCTTTTGAGAGTTTTTGGTATTCGGGAGTTTCCATTCCGTATAAGGCGATTTTTCCATTTTCATCATTGTGAATTCCCCAACCATATCTTTTGGTTAAAGGTGAAGCGCGAAAACAGGCCTGACCTTTTGAAAAAAACTGTTCTCTGGATTTTTCATATTCAGATTGGGTTAAATCATTTTTATCTGCAAAAACCTGAAATAAAACATCATCAGAAGAATATTTATATGGATTTTTACTGATCATGTCAAACTCAATATTGGCAACCGTTTTCTTGTCGCTTTTTTGCTGCGGAATTTCACCATTCGATGCCGGACAATCTTCGGCAACTTCAATAAAAGTATTTTGATAATTTGTAGTGTGAACTTTCATAACATTTATTGATTGAAGAGCTTAGCTAAAATAATCATTTTCAAAATAAAAAAAAACTCTAACAATTCAGTTTTTAGGCTGAAGTATTAGAGTTAATTTGATGATTTATTCTTCGTTCTGATTATTTCTTTTTCAAAATTTCTGCCAAAACTTCTTTTCCATGTTCGTTTTTAGGATCAAGTTCTATCGATTTTTGGTAATTCGCAATTGCTAATTTTGTGTCTCCATCGGCAAGATAAGCTTCGCCTAAACTATCATACGCATTTCCGGATTTAGGGAAAGCCTCTACATTAATTTTAAAAACTTCAAGTGCTTCTTTCTTTTTTCCAGTCATTAATAATTGATATCCAACATTATTCATATCATCTTCCTTAATGCCATAAGTTGCATCTGCTTTTAGTTTTTTATAAGTTTCTGCTCCTGTGGCCGCGCCTTTTTCTGTTAGTACATCTAATAATTCAAATGCCATTGATTTTTTTGGCTGATTAAAAGGTTGATTGTATAAAATATTTCTAATAGATTCTGTCATTTCACCCAAAACAGTTCTTCCTGTATTATTTAATAAAACGATAAGAATCTTGTCAGATGGAACGCGGGAGA
Source organism: Flavobacterium sp. MMLR14_040 (assembly GCF_033657265.1). NCBI lineage: Bacteria > Pseudomonadati > Bacteroidota > Flavobacteriia > Flavobacteriales > Flavobacteriaceae > Flavobacterium > Flavobacterium sp. MMLR14_040. The sequence continues at coordinate 150,868 of NZ_JAWVWO010000011.1, forward strand.
TATTGGTATTAAAACCATTAATTCCTCCGCCATGTTCAATAACTTTTACTTTTCCTTTACCGTTTGTTACATCTCTAAGAAACCATCCGTAACCATAAGCTTCATCTCCTTGTGCAATATAAGGCTTGAACAAAGATTCCATTGATTTTTCTGAGAGCAATTTGTTGGTATAAAGTGCCTGATCCCATAAATATAAATCTTCTACAGTAGAATATAAAGAACCCGCGGCATACGGAATACTCATGTCGATATAAGAAGCATTTACGATTTTTTTGCCCGCTTTTTCATAACCTGCCGCTCTGTTTTTTAATACCACATCGCTGTGATCGTAACCAGAATTAACCATCTTTAAAGGAGTAAAAATAGTTTCCTGTAAATATTGCTCATAGGTTTTACCTGTAATTTTTTCAATAATATATCCCAATAAAAAATAACCGGAGTTACTGTAAGCGAATTTTTCACCAGGTTTAAATTCAAGTGGTAAATTCGAAAATGTTTTCACGAAATCTGCAGGCGAATATGGATTTCGGGCCTTTTCATTCATAAAGTTGGGTGCATTGGTATAATTTGGGATTCCGGATGTATGTGTCAATAAATTATGAATCGTGATTTTTTCACCCGTTTCTTTTGGATAATCCGGTAAATAAGTTGTGATTGGAACATCTAATTTTATTTTGCTTTCTTCTGCTAATTTCACAATTAACAGAGCCGTAAATTGTTTACTTATAGAACCTAATCTAAATTTTGTATCAGGCTGATTTGGAATATTCCATTCCATATTGGCAGAACCGTATCCTTTTTGCAGAATAACTTTTCCGTTTTCTGATACAAGTGCAGAGCCGTTAAATAATCCGTATTGATTGTATTGGTTTAATAATTGCTCAATTTGTTTTGCTTTGTCCTGTGCAGCAACATTAAAAGCAGATAATACAAGAAAGCAAACTGCAATAAGTTTGATTGGTTTTTTCATTTGATTAATTAGTTAGGTTAATGAGCGTTTTTTGATTGTGAAATGATGAATGAAACTCTTCTAATTATTTAGACGACTATTCTTTCATTTTGTTTCAAATATCAATCTTTTTTTTGGTATTTGTCTTAATAACTTATAAATACCACAAAAAAGAAAGATTACTTTTTGATTGCCCTATGCTCATAACTCACAATTCGTTTCAATATCCAATTATCCTCTTTCCGTTCCCAAATGTGAATAAATTTACCCGTTCCAACCGGAATATTATTGACAAGAAAAGTATGTTCGCCTAATTGTACCGCTCCAAAATCGCCTAATTTATCGATTGTGGTGGAATCTAATTTTCGGGTAAGTTTTTCTGTTCCGGCGCATTTTTCGGCCAGCGATTTTATTTCGTTTCCTTTAGAAGTATTTAATCCGAAACGATCGTCGTAAAACTCGACATCTTCGGCTATTATTTTCTTAAAAAGTGCAGCATCGCATTGATTAAAGGCAACATCAAAAAGCAAACTGTCCATTTTCAGGATTTCATTTTTCAGAAGATCCATTTTCACCATATCATTACTGGTTTGGCCTTTTGCTTCTCTGCTCAAAAACAATATAAAAAAGGCTAATGTATTTATCATTCGTGTCATAGCTTCTATATGTTTTTTATTTAGAAGTTTCTGCAGTATTCTCCGTTTGATGATCGTAACTATAACATCTTGCCAGTTTCCAAATTCCATCTTTCAATAGCCAGACATGTGTAAATCGAGCTGTACTGCCAAAATGTTCTTTAGCATTTGCCAGAGATTCATTTTTTTCTACTGATTTTTCATAAAATTGATGAATTCCCATTTGCATTGCACCATATAAAACACCTTTATTGTATAATGGATAAACTTCAGTAGTATTTGGAACTAAATATCTTCTATATTGACGTGTTCCAATAGAGCCACACAAACCTTTTTGCATATTTTTCACAAACAAAGCTTTGTCAGAAACACCGGATTTGTCGTGATAAAATTCAAGATCTTTAGTAAACAGTTTTTCAAACTGTGAAATGTCGCAGGTATTAAAGCCAATATCAAACAGAAGACTGTCTTTTGACATAATAGTTTTGTACAATTCTGAGTTTGGTTTCTCTTGAGAAAATCCAAAATGGAATTGAAGAAGTAATGCCCCAATTAAAATTGTCTTTACTGGGAAAAATAATAGATTGATTTTCATTTTTTGATTGATTTGATTGATGATTTGCAATATTAGGATAAATATTGCGGATAAAATTGTACAAATGCGAATTAGGCTCTTTTTTTAGAAAGAAAATAAGAATCTGAATTGAATGTTTTTGGAGATGTTTTCATCACATCTTTAAATTGTTTTATAAAATGCGACTGGTCAAAATATTTATTATAAAGGGCAACATCGGTCAGATTTAATTTTTCAAGACCGATATTTACCATTTGATCGATTGATTTTCTGAATTTCAGAATCGTAATGTGTTTTTTGATTGTAAGTCCGGTTGCGGATTTAAATTTAATTTGCAATGATCTTTGTGAGATATTTAAAATGTTTCCAATTTCCGAAACCGTAATTTCTTCATGCTGAAGTTTAATAAGTTCACAGATTTTTTCGACGATATTTTTATTTGGATTCTGGTTATTTAATCCTTCAAAATAATGATTTATTGTGTTTAATAATACCGAAATATCGCTGTTTAAATCCAAATCAATTTCCTTTTCAAAAGGCAATTCATTAGAATTAATTTTGATAATAGAATCGGTAAAATTGCTTAAATCATAATTCGGGAACATCGAAAGCGTCCAGGCATGCAATTGAATTATAGTGACTTTTGTTCTCGGCTGAATGTTGACCAAAACTTTATTCGTCATTTGCGAACAAAAATAAAAACCTTCTGGCATTTCATATTTTTGCTTGCTTGTATGAACTTCAATAGCATTTCCGCTCACAATGGCGAGATTAAAACAGCCGTTTGGTAAAACGAGTTTGTTTTCGATCAGGCTTTCGCCGATGCTGTTATCGAGACACCAAATTTTATTGACAAATCGTTCGCAATTTTCGCTCACATAATATTCTGAATATAAGTTCATTTTTAGAGTATTATGTTGGTGAATAATTCTGAGATTTGTTTCTAATTATTAGACGTAAAAATTTTGTTTTTGTTTCAAGTTTTTATTGATTTCTACAAAAACTCCAAAAAATATTCTCCTTTAGTATTCTCCCATTCTTCCAAAATAATACTATAATAAACATCATCTTTACTTTTTCCTTCAGAATCAACATAATTATTTCTAAAGATTCCTTCTTTTACTGCACCCAGTTTTTCAATCGCTCTTTGTGATTTTTTATTTTCTAAATCAGCACTAAATTGTATTCTTTTGAATTGAATATTTTCGAAACCAAAATTCAATAATTCATATTTACAGGCTTTGTTTAAACCAGTTCCTTGAAATGCTTTTCCGTACCAGGTCCAGCGCCAATTTCGCATTTTTGGCTTGCGTGGTTTAGATAACCATATCTTGTGCTTCCGGCGACTTTGTTTGTGGCTTTGTCAATAATCAAAAACGGATAACAAATTCCGTCTGCTTTTTGTTTTAAGGTACTTTTGATGTAGTTTTCGAAGTCATTTTCAGTTCGAACGTACATTCCCATGTATTTCCAGATTTCGTCATCAAAAATGATTTCTTTGAGTTCGATGTTTCTTTCGTTTTCGAATGGGAGTAATAAAACGCGTTCGTTTTCTAAGATAATGTTTGTTTGTAATAGTTCGCTTTTCATATGATTTTGATTTTGCCACAAAGGCGCAAGGGCACAAAGTTTTTAACACGATCTTGTCATCCTGACGGAGGAAGGATCACACTAGAAGCTCCGCGCCTGATTCGTCAATCTTTGTAGAGTTACGTATGTGATCCTTCCTCCGTCAGGATGACAAAAAGAAAGAAACTTTGCGCTTTTTGCTCCCGATAGTTATCGGGATTGCGCGATTATGTTTTTCAGCGAAAATACTCTTTTGCAAATGGTAAATAAATCAATAAAACCGGGATTTTGTTATGAAAATGAGTGTGCATGAGGGATAGCAGCGGTATCCTTTTATGGCGGGGTTCGCCATAAAAGATACAAGTGAATAGCCCGACCCGCTCCCGAGGCTTCGGGATTGGCGGGTCATGCCCATATAAATCATAAATATTTCCTTTATTTTTAAGGTCTTGTAGAATTATTACTTATTTTTACGATCTTATATTTAGATTTTTCTTGATGCAAACTTCACTAAAAATTGCCGTTGTAGGTTCTGGATTGGTAGGATCATTATTGGCAATTTATCTTAAAAAAGCAGGTCACACCGTTCATGTTTATGATCGTAGCCCTGATATTCGCAAAATAAATTTTTCTGGGCGTTCCATCAATCTGGCTATGTCTAATCGTGGCTGGAAAGCACTTGATGGCGTTGGCGTTGGCGATTCGGTTCGTGAAATCGCAATTCCGATGGACAAACGGGCGATTCATTTGGTTGATAAACTCAATTTTCAGAATTATGGTCAGGAAGGGGAGTCGATTTATTCGATTTCCAGAGGAACTTTAAACCGAAAAATGATTGATCTTGCCGAAGAAGCCGGAGCTGAATTTCTGTTTGACCAAAAAATCTGGGATGTAACGCTAAGCGATGCGACTTTGCATATTGGCGAAACCGAAAGAGGCGAGTGGGAAGAAAAGAAATACGATATGGTTTTTGGCGCCGATGGTGCTTTTTCGAGAATTCGTCACAGAATGCAACGCCAGAGTATGTTTAATTATTCGCAGGAGTTTTTAAATATGGGATATAAGGAATTGAATATTCCGGCAAATGCAGATGCAACACATAAATTAGATAAAAATTCGTTTCATATTTGGCCTCGTGGCGAATATATGTTGATTGCGCTTCCTAATTTGGATGGAAGTTTTACCTGTACGTTATTCATGCCTTTTGAAGGAGAAAATTCGTTTGCATCGCTTACAGATCGAAAAATGGTCGAAGATTTCTTTACAAAAAACTTCCCGGACTCGATTGAGGTGATTCCGAAACTGGCAGAAGATTTCTTTAAAAATCCAACGAGTACTTTGGTAACCATGAAATGTTTTCCTTGGACTTACGAAGATAAAATTGCCCTAATTGGAGATGCCTGTCATGCTATTGTTCCTTTTTACGGACAAGGAATGAATGCAGGTTTTGAAGATATTACGGTTTTAAATGAAATGATTGAAAAATATGGTAACGATTGGAAGAAGATTTTTTCTGAATATCAAGTTTCACGCAAACCTAATGCCGATGCAATTGCAGAACTTTCATACCGAAATTTCATGGAAATGAGTACGAAAACTGCCGATGAGAAGTTTTTGCTTCAAAAGAAAATTGAAAAGGCTTTTTCTGATAAACATCCTGATAAATGGATTCCACTCTATAGCCGTGTCACTTTTAGCGATCGCCCATATGCAGAAGCTTTAGCAATTGGAGATTTTCAAAACGGAATTATGGAAGAAATTCTAAAAATAGACAACATCGAGAATATCTGGAACACTCCGGAAATCGATAATAGAATTTTGAAGTTATTGCAAAACGCATAATTTTTTTAAACCATATAAGTTATATAAGTTCAATTAAAAACTGTACGCAAAGATTTACAAAGCGGTTAATTTTTTAAACATATAAGTTATATAAGTTCAAATAAAAAGTTTGCGTAAAGATTAAATGAACTTATATAACTTATATGGTGAAATTCTTTTATTTTTTGAAGATTTTGGTTAGAACGCCAAAAACACCTCTTATAAAGGTAGCACTTGTTACTACTTTCAAAACAGATTTTCCAACAACACTTGCTGTACTTGGTTCAGATTTTGAAGATCTTGTCGGAGCTTGTTCTTCCTGCTCTGCAGCAGCCTGAGTGGCTTCTTCAATTTTCTTATTTAGAATTTCGTAAGCGCTTTCACGGTCAATTTCTTCACTGTATTTCTTTACTAATTTAGATTTGCTGTTGATGGCTTCGATTTCATCAGAAGTCAAAACATCCATTCGGCTCATTGGTGCACGCATCATAGTAGCGACAAGCGGTGTTGGAACTCCTTTTTCATTCAAGGCAGTCACTAAAGCTTCCCCAATTCCTAAATTGGTCAGTAACTCATCGGTTTTATAATATTGTGAAGTTGGATAGTTATCAGCTGTTTTTTTAATTGCCTGTCTGTCATTTGCAGTAAAAGCTCTAAGGGCATGCTGAATCTTTAATCCTAATTGTGCCAAAACACCACTCGGAACATCCATTGGGTTTTGTGTTACGAAATAAACACCAATTCCTTTAGAACGAATTAATTTTACAATAGTTTCAATTTGCTCTAACAATGCTTTGCTGGCTTCGTTAAAAATTAAATGCGCTTCATCGATAAAAATGACCAATTCCGGTTGTTCAGCATCTCCCTTTTCAGGCATCTTTTGATAAATTTCGGCCAATAAACTCAACATAAAAGTCGAGAATAATTTAGGTTTGTCCTGAATGTCCGTCAAACGGATAATGTTTACATATCCTTTTCCGTTTTCATCAATTCTCATTAAATCATCAATTTCAAAAGATAATTCACCAAAAAACAAATCTCCGCCTTGTTGTTCTAATTCGATTATTTTTCTCAAAATTGTTCCCGTTGTTGCAGTCGAAATCTTGCCGTAGCTTTCAGTAATTTCGTCTTTCCCTTCTTCGGTAATATAATTAATGACCTTTTTAATGTCTTTTAAATCTAACAAAGGCATTTGCTTGTCATCACAATATTTAAAAATTACCGCAACAACTCCGGCCTGAGTATCATTTAGGTCTAAAATTCTGGAAAACAGTACAGGACCAAACTCAGAAACCGTGGCACGCAAGCGAACTCCGTTTTGTTTAGACAAAGACATCAATTCAACAGGAAATGCAGTTACATTATAAGGTATGTTTATTTTGGCATGACGCTCTGTAATAAAACCTTCTTCTTTTCCTTCTTTGGCTATACCACTAAAGTCACCTTTTATGTCCATCATCAGGACAGGAATTCCGGCATTTGATAATTGCTCTGAAAAAACCTGAATAGTTTTAGTTTTTCCCGTTCCGGTGGCTCCGGCAATTAACCCGTGACGGTTTAAAGTTTTTAGCGGAATTTTTACGTGTGCCTCCGCAATTGGCTCGCCGTCAAGAATTGCACCACCAAGAATGATGCTGTCACCCTTAGATAAATAACCATTGTTTATATCTTGAATGAAATTGTCTTTTTTATTCATTTTTTTGTTTGTAATTTAGATGATTATAAGAGTATTGCTTTGTTTTTTAACAATTTGATTACTTTTTTTTTAGTAAGAAAAAGCTTTTTCGGGTTAAAAATATAATAAAAAATTATTTCGCAACTTTTTAAGAAGATATCAATGGAATCTTTGAATATTTACTAAAACGTTGTAATTTTCCCAGAAATCATGCTATTTTTTGTTTTATCGAAAACCTGAGGTTCGCAATTTAATGAGATATTTTTTAAATTGACGTTAAATTTGCTTGAATAAAATTAAAAAAAGTTTTTTTATTTAAACTAAACGTATAAATTTGCTCCTCTACAAGTTAAATATAACTAAAAAATAAAAATTATTTAAAACTATTAAAATTTAAAAAAATGGCAAACGTTAAAGTTAAAAAAGAAAGCACTTCGAATGGGGGAGGAATGATCACTGGAATCATTATTGTAGCGTGTATTTTGGTTGGGGTGTTTATTTGGAAAGTTATCATGGGAGATGCTGCTAACTTCGAAGGAGGTAATCCTGAAACAGGTCACCCAATTAATACATTAGGACAAGTATATAAAGGAGGATTTATTGTACCAGTATTATTAGGTATGTTTTTAATGGTTGTTGTGTTTTCTATTGAAAGATTTATCGTTATTGGAAAAGCGGCTGGAAAAGCTAACTTAGACAAATTCATGAAAAGCGTTCAGGGAAGTATTAAAGAAGGAAATATTGAAGCTGCTATCGCTGCATGTGATAAACAACAAGGTTCAGTTGCAAATGCAATTAAATCTGCTTTGATTAAATACCAAGACGTTAAAAAAGAAGGTTTCAACAGTGAAGAAGCTTCAGAAGTAATCCACAAAGAAATCGAAGAGGCAACTTCATTAGAAATGCCAATGTTAGAAAAAAATATGACTATTATCTCTACTTTAGTATCATTAGGAACTTTAGGAGGATTATTAGGAACTGTATCTGGTATGATTAAAGCGTTTGGTGCGTTAGCTTCTGCTGGAACTCCAGACCAGGCTGCTCTTGCAACAGGTATTTCTGAAGCACTTATCAACACTGCAACAGGTATCTCTACTTCAATCTTGGCTATCGTTTCTTACAACTTCTTTACTGCTAAAATTGATGATTTAACTTACTCTATCGATGAGGCTGGTACTACAATCGTGAATACTTACAGAAGATTCAGAGGAAGTTTGAAACAATAATTAATTTTTGATATTAATATTACAATTAATTATATCAAAATAAAATAAAAAGATAATGGCTAAAATAAAAATGAAAAAGAAGTCAACATCGACAGATATGACTGCCATGTGTGATGTTGCGTTCCTTTTGCTTACGTTCTTTATCTTGACCGCTACTGCTAAAGTGCCAGAAGCGCTTCCTGTTGATACACCTTCATCTACTGTACAAAGTAAATTACCAGATTCAGATTTGGCAATTATTACAATAGGTAAAGGAGATGACGGGAAAAGCAAAGTGTTTTTTGACATTAAAGGAAGAGAGATTCGTAAAAAAACTCTTGAAGGAATGGGTTCAAAATACGGTGTGACTTTTTCAGAAGATGATAAAACTAAATTTGCGTTAATGGATGACTTTGGTGTTCCGGTAACAAATTTAAAGCAAATCATTGATATGAAAGCGGCTGATAGAACAAAAGCAAATCAACCTGGAATTCCATTAGATTCTTTAGATAATCAATTAAAAGATTGGCTTTTGATTTCAAGAAGAGCTGCGATCGATATAGATGATAAAGAATTGCAAATTGCAATAAAAGGTGATGCGAAAGAACAATATCCACAAATCAAAAAGATTATGGATATTTTACAAGATCAGAAAATCAATTCCTTTAACTTAGTTACAGGTATGAGAGGAAAAGACTTTTAATTAAAAAAGATACACTAAAATGGCTGAATTAAATACCGGCGACGGTGGCGGCGGAAAAGGTGGCAAAGTAAGAAGTAAAAAGCAGAATTCTAAAGTCGATTTAACGGCAATGGTGGATTTGGCATTCTTATTGATCACGTTCTTTATGTTGACCACATCGTTGTCAAAACCTCAATCGATGGATTTGTCTCTGCCAGATAAAGATCCAGATCCAACAGCGAAACCAACTAAGGTTGATGAGAATCGTACAATGACTGTAATGTTGGGTGCAGATAATAAAATTGTTTATTATATGGGATTACTTGAAAGTCCAATTGCTGGACCAAAAGACATTGCTTATGGTAAAGATGGAATTCGTAGAGAATTATTATCAAGAAAGAAATCGGTTTTAGCTTATTCTACAGCATTAGGGAAACCTAAAAACGGGATAATAGTTATTATTAAACCAACTAAGAAATCAAATTATCGTAATTTGGTTGATATGTTAGATGAAATGGCTATCACCGGAGTTGAAACTTATGCTATCGTTCCTGAGTTTACACCTGAAGAAACAAAATTGGTAGATAAAAAAGAGCAATAATCTTTTTTGGATACCCTAATACTCAAGAAAAATGAAATTAGATATAATTAAAAATCAGTGGCTTGATATCGTATTCGAAGGGCGTAATAAGATATATGGTGCATATGAGTTAAGGAAATCGAATCGAAGCACTACAATAAAAGCGCTTATTATAGGTTCTGTTATTTTTAGCTTTGCTGTAGCAGCTCCTCTTATTGCAAGCTTATTGCCAGATTCTAAAGAAGAAGATGTAAATAACGATATTAAGATTGCTACTGTGAAATTACCTCCAAAAAAAGAGGAAATTAAGCCAAACCAACCACCACCGCCACCGCCACCACCAAAAGTGGATCAGGTGAAGTTTGTGAAACCGGTTGTGGCTAAAGCAAATGAAATTACTGAAGATCCTCCGAAAATTGAGGAACTTAAGGATAAAAAAGTTGGTTCTGAAACTATCAAAGGAGATCCAAATGCAGTACTTACTGTAGATGAGCCCGTAGGAACAGGTCCTGTTTCTCAGGTAGTAGAAGAAGATAACAACGTGTATAACACAGCTGGTATCGAAGTAAAACCAGATTTCCCTGGAGGGATTGAAAAATTCTACAAATTCGTAGGAAATAATTACAAGACTCCGGAAGAAGAAGGTTTAAAAGGTAAAGTTTATGTTACTTTTGTAGTTGAAAAAGACGGTTCGTTAACGGACATTAAAGTTTTAAGGGATATCGGTTACGGTACAGGAGCTGAAGCAATTCGTGTTCTTAAAAAGTGTCCAAAATGGACTCCCGGCGAGCAAAATGGTAAAAAAGTCAGAGTACTTTACTCTCTTCCTATTACTATTCAATCTGCAGAATAATGTTAAAAGATTTGCTTAATAATATTCAGAAGAAATCGCTCAAAGAGCGATTTCTTCTTGTTTTAGGAATACTGTTTTTTTTAATATATCTTGTGCTGGGTTTAATGATTATGTTCTGGAAAAAACTTCCATTAGATATGGAGCCTAAGTATAGATATGCTTTTGGTGGTTTACTGATTGTTTATTCGGCAATCCGTTTTTTAAGGTTAATTAATTCAAATGCAGAATAGTTATGTTGAAATATGGTAAAATTTTCGGTTTAATAGTTTTTGTCTTTTTGTTTGCCATGTGTAACCAAAAAAGCAAAAACGAATCGAAAGAAACAATTTTAAAAGGATCAATTGATATTGTTACTGATGAAACGATAAAACCAATTGTAGATGACCAGGTAGCTGTTTTTGAAGGGACGTATTATGATGCTAAAATTGCAGTAAAACCTAAGTCAGAAGGTGAGCTTATAAATGATTTGTTAAGTCAGAAAGCTAAAGTAGCAGTAACCGCTCGAAATTTAACTAAAGAAGAATTGCAAAAATTTGAAAAGAGTAAAATTAATCCAAGAGTAACTCCTTTTGCAATTGATGCAATTGCTTTAATTTCAAACAAGAGCAATAATGACACATTAATTGCGTTGAAGTCAGTAATAGATTTTATGCAAGGTAAGTCAGATACAAGAATAAAGGGGTTAGTTTTTGATAATCCAAATTCAAGTACAGTACGTTATATGAAGGATTTGGCAAAGGTTAAAGAAATTCCGGCAAATGGTGTTTTTTCTTTTAAAACAAATGATGAAGTTATTAAGTTTGTTTCAGAAAATGACGGAATGATTGGTGTTGTTGGCGTAAATTGGTTATCGCAGCCTTCTCAAAATATGGTTGACATTGTAAAGAAAATTAATGTTTTGAGCGTAAAAGGACTAAAAGATAATAACTATTATAGTCCAACACAAAATGATCTTGCTGAATTAAAATATCCTTTGGCACGTGATTTGTTTATTATAAATTGTCAGGGATATTCTGGATTAGGAATGGGGTTTGCTTCATTCATCGCCGGAGATATAGGACAACGTATAGTTTTAAAATCTGGATTGCTTCCTGTTAGAACTCCGGGAAGAAAATTACAAATTAGAAGTCAAATTATAAATGATAAAGAATAAATTAATTACAATAAAGATGAATAAATTTAAAATTTTTAGTCTTGCCTTAGTTGCTTCAGCTTCTGTAGTAAAAGCGCAAGATATCAAAGAAGCTAAAAAAGCAATCGATGCAGAGCAATTTCAAAAAGCAAAATCATTGCTGAAATCAATCATTAAAGCAAAACCATCTGATGGAGAAGCTAATTTTGTTTTAGGTAATGTTTACTTAAATCAATCTATTATTGATTCTGCTAAAATTTATTACTTAAATGGATTAGAAGCATCTGAAAAGAAACACTTAAACTACATAGGTTTAGCTCAAATTGATCTTGATAATAAAAACACTGCTTCAGCTACTGCTAATTTTGGGTTAGCAACAAAAGACATAAAACGTAAAGATGTAGATGAATTTATTTACATCGGTAAAGCATACATGAATTCAGTAAATCCTGATTATACAAATGCTGTTGCGTCTTTGAAAAAAGCATTAGCTATTGAGCCACAAAATGCTCAGGCACTTTTGGCAATTGGTGATGCATATTATGGAGCAAACAATCAAAATGATGCTTACAAAGCATATCGTGATGCATTTACTGCAGATCCGACACTTTTGAGAGCTAAAATGCAGTTGGGAGTTTTATTAAAAGGAGCAAAATCTTACGAGGAAGCTATTAAATCTTTCAATGAAGTTATTGCTTTAAATGCTAATTACGGACCTGTTTACAGAGAATTAGCTGAAACATATTACAAATGGGCAAGAAATAAACCATCGACTTCTACTGTTAACTTACAAAAAGCAATTACGAATTACGAGAAATATTTAAGCCTTACAGATTATTCTTTAGATTCAAAAATGCGTCATGCGGATTTCCTTATCTTAGTTAAAGATTATAAAAATCTTGAGGTTGTTGCAAACAAAATGATTGCTGAAGATAAAGTTAATCCAAGAATCTTTAGATATTTAGGATATGCTGCTTACGAAAATGGAAATTATGATGTAGCTATTAAATCTATTGAAGATTATATCAAAGTACCAACAAATAAAATAATCGGAAGAGATTATTTGTATTTAGGTTACGCAAAGATTAAAAAAGGAACTAATGCTGAAGGTGTTGTTGATCCTGCAGTTTTTAATGCTGGTTTAGCCGAAATTAAAAAAGGAGTTGCTATGGATCCTCTAGCTGTTGAAGAACTTGGTGATTTTGGAAAAGAATTATTTGGTAAAAAACAATTTGCTCAGGCTGCTGCTCTTTATGAATTGAGTTCTGCTAATACAGAATCAAAAAATTACTTAACTGATAATGTGTATTATGGAATCTCTCTTTATTATGCAAATGTAAATAAAACGGCTACCGCTCCGGAAGTTATTGCTGATTTAGGTAAAGCCGATGCTGCTTTTGACAGAGTTTTGGTTGCTTCTCCTACTTATGACGAAGCTTACTTATACAAAGGCAGAATCAATAACTTGTTAGAGAAAGATGATCAAATCATCAAAAACTATGAAGAGTATATTACTAAAATAACTGCAAAAGGCGCTGAAGAATTAGCAAAACCTGCTACAGTTAAAAAAATCGTAGAAGCTTACAATAGTATTGGTGCTAGTTACGCTAATACAGACAAAGCTAAAGCAGTTGAATATTTCAATAAAACTTTAGTTTTAGATCCGGCTAATACTTACGCTCAACAATCTGTGAAAGCTTTAAAATAATTTTTAGTTTTCTATTAAATATAAAACCGATAGCTCGCAAGACTATCGGTTTTTTTGTTCCGTATTTAATTGACTATCTTTGCACTTTAAAATAAAATAATGTTATCAAAAGAAATACAATTAGAAGTAAATAAAGGAGCGATGTTGCCCTTGATGGAAGAATTTTATACCATTCAGGGTGAAGGTTTTCATACAGGAACAGCTGCTTACTTTATACGAATTGGAGGTTGTGACGTAGGTTGCCATTGGTGTGACGTAAAAGAAAGTTGGAATGCAGAATTACATCCCCCAACAAGTGTTGATTTAATTGTAAAGAATGCTGCAAGTTATGCTGATACAGTTGTAATTACAGGAGGAGAACCATTGACTTGGGATATGACATTACTAACTCAGGAATTAAAAAATAAAAATTTAAAAGTTCATATAGAAACCTCAGGTGCTTATCCACTAACAGGGTTTTGGGATTGGATTTGTCTTTCTCCTAAAAAAAATAAATTACCAACTCAAACTGTATATGACAATGCACACGAGTTAAAAGTGATTATTTATAATAAACATGATTTTATCTTTGCAGAAGAACAAGCGGAACTTGTAAACGATGGTGCAATTTTATTTCTTCAGCCCGAGTGGAGTAAAAAAGAAGAAATGACACCTTTAATTGTTGAGTATGTAATGAACAATCCAAAATGGAGAGTTTCATTACAAACACATAAATATTTAAATATTCCATAAGCGGTCTAAAACAAAAAACTCTTCATTTGAAGAGTTTTTTGTTTTAAGTAAATAGTACACAACGATGTGTAAGAATGTATAAAAAGGATACAATGTTTTATTTCCAGTTTTTATATTTCTTTAAGGAAGTAATATGCGCTAGGTGATGATTTCCATGCCAGGCATAAAGACCGATAATTTCTTTTATTTTATATTCTGAATTATTTTCTGGGTGAATAAATGATTTTTCAAGTTCAGTTTCGGATAAACTTTTCATTAAAAATGCCAGCCGTGCATGTAAACCTTCCAATAAAGCCAAACTTGATTCTATTGGCATGTGTAAATTATCTGGCAAAGCCGACCAAAGATTCTCGTCATATGGTTTTATAACCGGATTATTTTCTGTTAATGTCCATTTTATTCGAATAAAACAATTCATATGACTTTCGGCACAATGATGGATTACTTGTCGAACCGTCCATCCACCGGGACGATATGGAGTGATCAGCTGATCATTATTTAAATCTCCTGATTCTTTTTTCAGCCTTTCAGGAAAAGATTCAATTTCTTCAATCTTAGCTAATATATAATCTGATGAATACATTTTAGGAGCAATGAATTTTCCGATCGGATATTTTAATTTTTCTAAATCTAAATTTTCCATAAATTCAAGCGTGATTTAAATTGAAAGTCTGGCCAAATAATCATAATGTTCTCCTTCTAAAACAAGTTCACATTTTAATCCATTAGCAATAGCAGCATTTTGAAGTGTGTTGTAATCTAAGTACAACCAATCAAAAGGCTCTTCTTTTTCTCCTTTATAAGAAATATTAAAAACAAGTTCGCCATAATAATCATTATTTGATGGAATCCACTTTCCGCCATCTTCATCTTCGTCGAACATATATATTATATCGGAGCTATCTAGTAAGATTTGTCCGCCTTCATTTAAAAGTGATTTTAGTTTCGATAAATATTTATTACAGTTGTCTAATTTTCCAAAAATGCCAACACCATTCATTAATAATATAATAGTATCGAATTTTTCTCCCTCAAAATCTAAAATATTCTGAACCTTGGCATTTTTCACACCTCTAAGTTTACAGGTTTCTATTGCTTTTTCAGAAATATCTATAGAGGTAACGTCTATATTTCGATCATTTTGTAAGGACAAGCTATGGCTTCCGGCTCCGCAACCTACATCAAGTGTTTTTCCAGTTGTTAGTTGTAGGGCCTTTTGCTCAATTTTAGGCATTTCATTATAAGAACGGAATAAATAATCTACACTCATTTCATCTTCTTCAGAAATTGTAGTTTCGGTAATAATATCTTCAGGCGAATTATTGGTCTGAAAATCAAACATCGCTTTTCCAAAAAGATCTTTCATGGTAATTTAGTTCAAAGTTTAAGGTTTCAAGTTTAAAGTTGTTTAATTTTGCACATCAACTTTAAATAGTAAACTTGAAACAGATTTTAAATAACTTAAATAAGTTAGCCAAAGATAAGCATATCGAAAACAAAAAGTATTTTGATAAGCTGAAAAAGAAACAACCTAAAAATTTAGATTATGTTATGCAGGATTTGCATGACGCCGAATTTAAAAAGACAGATTGTTTACAATGTGCCAATTGTTGTAAAACAACCGGGCCATTATTTACTTTGGCAGACATTGAAAGGATTTCAAAATCTTTCAGACAAAAACCACAACAATTCATTGATCAATATCTTCGAATAGATGAAGATAAAGATTATGTTTTAAAAAGTGTTCCCTGTACTTTTCTTGATAATGAAAATTATTGCATGATTTATGACGTTCGGCCAAAAGCTTGCAGAGAATTTCCGCATACTGACCGTAAAAAGTTTCATCAAATTGCAGACCTTACACTAAAAAATGTTGCAATTTGCCCGGCAGCATATAACATAGTTGAAGAAATGAAAAAGAAATTACCACTTTAAGAACTTAAATATTTTGTAATTGTTTTTAGTTACAATCGTTTTTATTTTTTAAAATGTATTTTTGAAAGACAAAATTAGCAAACTTAATAAATCAATAAGACCCTTATAAATTGAATCTGGAATACTTTATAGCAAAAAGACTTATTACTGCCAAAGATTATAAAAGCAGTATTTCGGCACCGATCATCAAAATTGCCATTTCGGCTATTGCCATTGGTATTATAATGATGTTGGTTTCGGTTGCAACCGGAATTGGGTTACAGCAAAAAATACGCGAAAAAGTTTCAGCTTTCAACGGTCAAATTATTATTTCGAATTATGATAATAATAATTCAGATGTAACATTGGTTCCAATTTCTAAAAAACAAGATTTTTATCCCAATTTTAAGTCAGTTCCTGAGGTAAGCCATATTCAGGTAATCGCAAGTAAAGCGGGAATCATTAGAACCGAAAATGCATTTGAAGGAATTATTTTCAAAGGGGTAGGAGGAGATTATGACTGGAATAATATAAAAGAATATTTAGTAGAAGGTAAATTACCGGATTTCTCTAAAAACTTAAACGAAGAAGTAATTATTTCCAAATTCCTGGCAAATCGCTTAGGCTTAAAAGTTGGAGATAATTTTAATACCTTTTTTATTAAAGAAGAACAAGGCAAGATGCCCAATAGCCGGCGATTCAAAATTACGGGTATTTTTAATTCAGGATTTCAGGATTTCGATGCAACTTATATAATAGGAGATATTCGTCATATACAACGAATTAATAAATGGAATCCGGATCAGGTTGGTGCTTTTGAAGTTTTTGTAAAAGATTTTAAAAATATCAAAGCAACCGGTGATCAGATTTACGAACAGACATCTTCAAGTCTGGATACAAAAACAATAGTTGAAAAATACGGTTATATATTCGATTGGTTACAGCTTTTCGATTTCAATATCATCGTTATTTTAGTGGTTATGATTTTAGTAGCCACAATAAACATGGTAGTAGCTTTATTGGTTCTTATTTTAGAACGTACACAAATGATTGGAATTCTAAAAGCTTTAGGTGCTAATAACTGGACAGTACGCAAAATATTTTTGTACAATGCTTTCTATCTTATTATAAGAGGGCTTTTTTGGGGTAATCTAATCGGGATTTCAATATTGCTTATACAGCAGCAATTCGGAGTCGTTCAATTAAATCCTGAAAACTATTATGTAAACCAGGCGCCGGTTTATATAAATTGGGGATATGTGATTTTATTGAATCTAATGACTATTACAGTTTGTTTCGTTGTGTTATTAATTCCCTCCTATATTATAACCAAGATTTCTCCAGTTAAAGCTATTCGTTTCGATTAACTATAATAATTAAAGATTCACATTTACAATCCGACAAGTTTTTTAATAACTGTCGGATTTGTTTTTTATAGAAGTAGAATATTGCTACTATAATATATAAGAGTAGTTTTTATCAGGTTTAGCGAAGTAGAAGCTCTTTTATGGAATTATTATTTTAGTAAGGAGCTATTTCCCGCTGTTCCTTCCAATCTTTTGTGGTGAACCCCACCACAAAAGGATTTTCCCTCCCATCGGGGCTAGGGGAGTTGTTTTCAAGAGAAGTGTTTGTTATGTAAGGAGAAAGCAGGAAAAAAGACTTCGTGTCTTTAGTGCCTTTGTGGCAAAGAGTCCAAAAAACCAAAAATGGCATTCAAGAGGATGAAATTCAGGAAAAATGGGAGAAGGTAAATATTGTAAAGTTCTCAGAAAAGAATGTGTTAGTATGTAAAGTCCATAAAAACGGTAGTTCAGCAAGCAAAAGAATTGAGACAAACACAAACACTACAGAAAATTCTTAAAATTATCAAAAAATATTAAATCGTAAGTTTTGTGTTATCAGGGTGTTAAGAAAAACTTTCGAAAAAGATTAAAATTATATAAAAAAAAGGCTTGTAAATGTAAATAAAGGTGCTACTTTTGCACCCGCAACAGCGATAGACGTTCACTGAAATACTGGCAAGCAAACGAATTTTGGAAAGAAAATTTTTTTCAAAAAAAGATTCAAAAAAGCTTGTGAGATTTAAAAACAGAAGTTACATTTGCACCCCGCAAAACACGGAAAGTTCATTGACAGATTGGTAACTGTCTCTTATACA
>NZ_JAWVWO010000012.1:0-166356 GCF_033657265.1 Flavobacterium sp. MMLR14_040
CAGATGCAGAAGCACAACAAGCAAAATTAGCTGCAGAAGCAAAAGCCAAAGCCGACGCAGAAGCACAACAAGCTAGACTTGCAGCAGAAGCAAAAGCTAAATCAGATGCAGAAGCGCAACAAGCAAAATTAGCTGCAGATGCAAAAGCCAAAGCCGATGCAGAAGCACAACAAGCAAAACTAGCTGCAGAGGCAAAAGCGAAAGCAGATGCAGAAGCACAACAAGCAAAATTAGCTGCAGAAGCAAAAGCCAAAGCCGACGCAGAAGCACAACAAGCTAGACTTGCAGCAGAGGCAAAAGCCAAAGCAGATGCAGAAGCGCAACAAGCAAAATTAGTTGCAGAAGCAAAAGCTAAAGCCGATGTAGAAGCAGAACAAGCTAGACTTGCAGCAGAGGCAAAAGCCAAAGCAGATGCAGAAGCGCAACAAGCAAAATTAGTTGCAGAAGCAAAAGCTAAAGCCGATGTAGAAGCAGAACAAAAAAGATTAGCTGCTGAAAATAAAGCAAAAGCAGATGCAGAAGCTCAGCAGGCAAAATTAGCTGCAGATGCAAAAGCAAAAGCTGATATGGCAGCAGAACAAGCAAGATTATTAGCTGATCAAAGAGCGCAAGCTGATGCAGAAGCAAATGAAAAATTGAAAGCCGAAGAAGAAACAAGACAATTAAGACTTGCTGAAGAAGCACAACAAGCGAAGCTGCTTGCAGACGCTAAAGCGAAAGCTGATGCAGATGCACTAGCAAGAGCGGCTGCTACAGACGAGGCAGGAAAAGCAATTGATAATTTAGCACTTTCATTAGATGCATCTGCTAAAACTCAAGATGATTTATTAACACAGTTTAACGCTAGTGTAGCAAATAAACAAAAAGATCTTAATGACTTAAAAGAAGAAAATGATTTAAGTGATAAAGGAATTTACAAAGAGCCAAAACCTTTTAAAAGTGTAGCAGCTGAAAATAGTCAGATAGAAGCTTTAAAATTACAAATAGCTGAAGCAAACAGAATTCAGAAAGATGAAATTGCAAGGCTAACTAATTTATATAACGAAAGACTTAAAAAGTTCCCTAATAAAAATGATGCTACAAACAGGGCTTATTTAGAAAAAATAAACCAATTGAAAGCGGCACAATTAAAAATGGAAGCAGATAGTGTAGCATTACTTGCGAATTTAGAACGCATTAAAGCTGAAACTGAAATTGAGAAGAAACGAAGAATTAAGCAGGCAGCATACGAGAATGATCAGGGAAGATACGCACAGGATCTAGCAGCTCTTAAACGTATAAAAGAAACTACGAAACCAAGTAGTACACCGTTAACTGCAAGTGATTTTGATTTTGGTGAAGACCAGTCGAACATGCAGATTATAAAAAATATTAAAAATGCTGACAGCGGTTTTTATTTAATTATTGCAGTTCACAGCAGTGTTGAAAAAAGAGATGAATTCTTAACTAAAGCGGTTGCCGCGGGACGTACAGATGTTAATTTCTTCTACAACGTAACAACAAGTAAATACTACATCTATTACGAAAAAGTCGATGGATTACAAGAAGCTCAAAAGGCAATGGAATCTAAAGGAAATGCGCCATATAACGGGAAAATGGCGATCGTAAAAGTGGAGAATTAAAGATAAATAAAAAGTATAGGCAGCTCTTTATTAAAGAGTAAATACTAAAGATTAAATGTTTATAAGTGCTAATTATTTTGCTTTCTGATGCCCCTCAGGAACTGAAGTGTAAGTAAAAACAAATAGAATGATTATGAAAAAACCTACTATTTTAAGAACGCTGATTTTTGCTTTGGCTTTGTTATTAAATTTTGTATCCTACTCGCAAAATTTGATAGCATTTAATGCAAAAATTAATCATGAAGGAAATAAAAACTTATTCCTTCAGGCGAATAATCAATTTATTAATAAAATTGGTTTTACTGCTAAAAATGATACTGTTGCTAAGGGATTAGCAGCTGCTATTACGCATCCTGTTATTAAGTATGCTACGGGTACTTATGCTGGTACAGTTGCGGAATGTCCTATTGACGGAAGTTTTCTCCCAAAATTATTTTTGTGTGGAGATAACGACTCAAGATTAATCCAGACGACTATTGCCAATGCTACCAAAATTGTATGGCAACGACGTACAGGAGGATGTACCCCTATTAGTAACGGAAACTGTCCGAATGTAGCAGAGAACTGTTCTTGGGCAGGTGTTGCAGAAGGAGCAGATTATAATGCAAATAGTGCAGGTGAATTTAGAGTAATCATTAGATTTTCAGATAATACTGAAAGCACATTTTACTTTAATGTTTATAAAACAGAAGTAGATCCAACAGGAATTATAAAAAGTGATATAATCACCGGTAGCACTGCTTGTGTTATTCCCGGTAAAATTATGGCTGTAAGTTTTCCTACAGGTTCCGGGTATGAGTATAGTTTTACAACAAACCCTACACCTAATACATGGCAGGACAGTAATACTTTTGAAACTACTACTCCAGATACTTATAATGTATTTATGAGATTGAAAGGTATTACGGGAGGTTGTATTTATAGTGTTAAAAATATAGTAGTTAGCAGATTCAGGCTTTCTACTTCACTAACGGCTATACAACCAGGTTGTTTTAATCAAAAGGGGAGTATTAAAGTTACTGCCAATGGTGTTAACAATGATTATACTTATGCAATATTTAAAAACCCAAGTAATACTGCACTTACTACTACACCAACTAAATCTGTTCCTGAACATGAATTTACAGGTTTGGATGCTGGAACTTATACAATAGTAACAACGATAAAAGGAACTAATTGCAATGTAACCGATACGCAGTCAATTACAATTACAGCAGCAAACCAGCTAAATAATACATCTTATATTTCTACTGCATTAAGTTCATGTAATACAGGAATTATTCAGGGTAGAGCCAATGGCGGAGCCGGAGGAACTTACCGTTATTTTGTAAATTACAACAATACTGGTTTCGTTGACGTTCCAACTACAAGAGTTATTGTAGACAAAGCAGGAACTTACATAATGCGTGTTCAGGATTTAAATGGTTGTACTGCCGATTTAACAATTAACGTAAGTGGAAACAATGTAGTAAAGCCAGTATATACTGTTGATCCTGTCCTTAGTGGAAATTGTAATCCAACCGGAACTATTACTGTAAATGTAACCAATACAAATGGTTATGCATATATAGAATATAGTAAAGACAATGGTACAAATTGGCAGAGTAGTAATGTTTTTTCAAATTTGCCTGCTGGAGATTATAATATCACAGTTAGGTATAAAGTACGTAGTAGAGATAACTGGTGTACAGATGCTTTTACTACAAAAACTATTGGTACAACTACTGCCCTAACTGCTTCTGCAGGTGTTGCAGCATTACCAGGTTGTGCGCCTTATCCAGATAGAGGTATGGTAAGAATTACAAATCCACAAGGTGGTACACCTCCTTATGAGTATTTTTTTAGCAATGAAGCTATTAATAATAATGGATGGTCGGCTGTCAATGTAGGGTATCTATCTGCCGGAGGACCATATACCGTTCGTATTAGAGATTCAAAGGGATGTACTTATGACATGACTGGTATTACAATCGATTCTAAACCAAGTCCTCCAGATGTTGATTATGGCGATTTGATTTATAATTGTGATGGTACAGGTTCACAAACGGTTATTATAAACCAAGGTGCGGGTGATCCAAGATATAATTTTACTTATTATCTTGATGGCAATCCTAATCCTAATACTGCAAACCCAAATGTGTTCTTAAATATTCCTACAGGAACGCATTATATTTCTGTTGATTATAATATAAAATCTGCAAGTACTTATAGTAATTTATTAGATGAAAGTTTTGGAAGCGGTGCAAACACAACTTCACCTGGTATTAATACTTTCTATTATTGTTTTGAAAGACAACTTCCAAATCAACCTGCTACACATTGTAATGGAAGTGAAGCGATAAATGATGGAGATTACTCTGTTACGAGTTATATTGATCAAAATGCAACCAATGGATGGAGCTGGAGATACCCAATAGACCATACATCAGGAACGGCAGCTTTAAAAGGTAGATTCCTTGCTGTTAATATTGGTGACCAAATACCGGTAACTACAATTTTGTATGAAAAACAAATTAATGATGTGATTCCAAATCAGCCTATCATGTTTGAGTTTTATGCAATGAACTTGATGATGCCCGGAGCTGGTAAAGCTGACCCTAATTTAAGAATTGCGTTGGTAGATGCATCAGGTACAGAAATTTCATGGTTTGCTACCGGAAGTATTCCAAGATCAAATACAAATAGTGACTGGAAGAAATTCCCACAAACAGCAATCACACTTGACCCGGGAAATAATACTTCATTGCGACTAATTGTTCGTTCTAATGTTCGAGAAACCTCAGGTAACGACGTTGCTATTGATGATATTAAAGTATTCCAGGTGCCAAGAGTATGTGGAGCACAATTTCAATATAGGGTAACGGTTACTCCACCACCGCCATTTGTTCCTCGTATTCAAAATTTAAAAGGAGAAACATGTTTTGGTGCCGGAGACGGATCTTTTGAAATTTTTGGAGAGAATTTTACAGGTGAATTTTATTATTCTATAAATAATCAGGAGCCTTGGATAAAGTCAACTGTTAATCCAGTTAAAATAGGTCCGCTAGCAGCTGCTACTTATAGTGTTAGAGTTCGCCGTGATCCTACTTCACAAGGTTGTGATTTCGATATCCCGACTACGGTTACATCTCCTCAAAGATTTACTTTAGACGCAACTGCAACGGTAGCAACTTGTGATACTCCTTCTGTAGTTACAGCTGTTATTGGTGGTGGAACAGGACCTTATAATATTACACTTACAAGAGTTTCAGATGGAAAAGTTTTTACTTTCGTTCTGGATGCTGACGGTAAGTATCGTGTAAAAGATAATGATCTTACTCCTGGATCTTATAAAGTTTCGGGTATAGATAAAAATCTTTGCTCCGCTTCGAGAGGAACCGATTTAATAATCACCGGTTCATTACCGCCTACTGTTACTATTGAATCAACTTCAAATTTATGTTTTAGCGAAACTGTAGGTGCTGACATTGTGGTTAGGATTGCAGGTGGAAAAGGTCCATTTAGTTATAGAGTAAAACTTAACCCAGGTACTTATGGAGCCTGGAGTACAACTTTTGCAGGACCTACTTTTACTCATCATGTTACTACATCAGGTACCTATGATTTTGAAATCATGGATGCTAACAGTTGTTCGGCTCAGGTAATAAGCCAACAAATTGATCCAAAATTAACAGCGAAAAGTGCTGTTACAACTTCAATAAGCTGTAAAGCAACTGGTACAGATGCAATTATTCAGGTAACAATAACCGGAGGTACTGCACCATATACTTATGTTATTAAAAACAGTTTAGGTACAGTTTTACCTGGTGGAGGAACTACTACAAATCCTGTCTTTACTTATTCTACAGGTATTTCAGATACATATACTTTTGAAATTCAGGATGCTAATAAATGTCCAATTTCAATTAGCCAAAAAGTTAACGCATTAGTGGCGGTAACAGCTGAATCAGAAACACATGATGCTAAATGTATTGGTGTTGCAAATGGTTCTGTTGACCTTAAAGGCTTAACTGGTACGGCACCTTTTACATTTCAATTTAATGGTACAGGTGCTTTTACAAGTACAACTCATTATGATGGTTTAGCAGGTTCTGCTGCCGGTACAGATTATAGCTTCACTGTTAAAGATGCAAATGATTGTGTTAGAACTTATACATTTAAAATTTTCGAGCCAGCTATTATAGAAGGTGTAGCAACTATAGCACCAACATATAATTGCGAGCAACCGGCAACAATTACAGTTTCTGGAGTTAAAGGAGGAACACCAGCGTATAAATATACATTATTAAGAGGCGGTGTTGCAGTGGCAGGACTACAAGA
Organism: Flavobacterium sp. MMLR14_040; assembly: GCF_033657265.1. NCBI lineage: Bacteria > Pseudomonadati > Bacteroidota > Flavobacteriia > Flavobacteriales > Flavobacteriaceae > Flavobacterium > Flavobacterium sp. MMLR14_040. The sequence goes on from NZ_JAWVWO010000012.1 coordinate 5,943, forward strand.
TAGTGCAGTATTTAGCAACATAACTGTTGCAGGTGTTTATACTGTAACTATTTCTGATGCAAACTCTTGTAGTCAAACTATAGCTGCAGGAACAATCAATGCATTGAACCCTCCTACGGGAATGACAATTACTACTACTACAGCAGCAACTTGTCCTACTAATAAAGGAAATGTTACAATAACAAATGTTGTAAATGCTGCAGGTGTTGCAGTACCAACAGCAGGTTTAGAGTACAGAATTTCATTACCGGCATCTGCTACAACTGCATTCCAGTCAAGCAATGTATTTAACGGTCTTGATGCAAATGTTTTATATACTTTTGAAGTAAGAGATGCTAATAAATGTATTGCTTCAAAAACTCATACAATAGCACTGCCAGCTACTTTTAGTGTTGGAGGTACTCCAAAAAACATTACTTGTTTTGGATCGACAGATGGTTCAATCACATGGACTGTAACCGGTATTGCAACTGGAGGAAATTACAGTTATACAGTAGATTCAGGAGCGGTACAAACAGGAACTTCAACAGGAAATCCATTTACTATTGTAAGTCCGGCTTTAGCTGCAGGATCTCATAGTATTACTGTAACAAGTACAACAACAAACTGTCCTGTTACTGCAAATGCAACTGTTGGTGGTCCAACGGCTGCTTTAGCTTTAAACGCACCAACTCTTACACATGTTACTTGTTTGGTAAAAGGGACAGCACAAATAAATGCTGTAAATGGTACCGGAACTTATACCTATACAGTTACGCCAACTGCTCCGGCAGGTACAGCAATAGTTCAGGCTAATAACAACTTGTTTACTAATTTAGGAGCAGGAACATATAGTGTAACTGTAACTGATTTAGGTGGATGTACTACTACGGCACAAAACTTTACTATTAACGATAAAGTATTGCCTTTGGCACAAATTAGTACGACATCTGATTTTTGTGCTGATGGTGGAGCTACTTTAATAGCTGAGCCTGTTACAGCGCCACAGCCAAATTATGAATACAGCATAAACGGTGGTACTAATTACTTTCCGTCGGGAACTTTTGCAGGACTAACCCCTGGAAGTTATACTATTATAGTTAGAGATAAAGTAACGGGTTGTACTACAACATTAACTGCACAGACAATTGCTGCGCAAGTTACAGCAAATGCTCAGATAACTAAAGATTTAGATTGTACTACAACAACTCCAACATCTGCGAATGCTATTATAAAAGTTGATATCTCTAGCGGTTATCCTGATTATAGATATAGAGTAAATACTACAGGCGCTCCATTTAGCGGAGCTTATACAGCTGTTGGAGCAGGTTTAGTTACTTTTAACTATTCAGCTGCAACCGCTGCTACTTATTATTTTGAAATTACTGACAGCAAAGGTTGTACAACAGTAGTTTCAAGAACTGTAGATGCAAAAGTATTACCTGATTTTACAACAGTACCGGAACACGTACTTTGTAAAGGTGCGTCTACTGGAAGTATTACTGTAAACGGTATTCCTTCTACAGGTACTTATGAATATATTTTGATGCCAATTTCTCCGGCAGGAGCTACAGTAACTCAAACTACTAATAAATTTGAGAATCTGCCTGCAGGATCATATGAAATCACAATTGTTGATGCTAAAAAATGTGTATCGACACCAAAAACAGTTAGTATTAATGAACCAACAAATGGTTTAAGTGCTACTGCAGCTGTTACAACTAAATTAACATGTGACGCATCAAATACTGCTCAGTCTGCTACAATTACTGTAACTGCAACTGGTGGAACGCCGTTTACAGGCGTAAACCCATACCGATATAGTTATAACGGTCAGACTCCTGTTACTTCAAACACTTATACTACTACAACAGCGGGTACAGTGACTATAGTGGTAACTGATGTAAGCAACTGTCCATTTACAGTTCCTGCAGGAGTTGTGATTGACGCTTTAAACCCGCCAACAAACCTTGTTATAACCCCATCTAATGCTATTACTTGTAAAGCAGCAGAATTAGATGCAGATTTAACTTTGACATTCACAAATGGTGTTTCGCCATTTAAATATGAAATTACATCCCCATCAACTCCTGCTGTTACTAATATTGCAGGACGTTCCTATACATTTACAAATTTAGCAGTAGGTAATTACTCATTTAAAGTTACCGATGCTAATAATTGTACAATTACTGGAGATTATGAAATAAAAGCGGTTACACCAATTACTGTTTCAGGTTCAATAGTTTCGGCTATTACTTGTAACGGACTTTCTAATGGTGCTATTAAATTTGCTGTTGGAGGTAATTCAACAGGATTTACATACGTACTAAGAAATGCTGCTAATACAGTTATTCCTGGTGGAACAGCAACGGCAACAGAAGTTAACTTTACTGGATTACCAGTGGGAGTTTATACACTTACTGTTACTAACCCAACTACAGGATGTTCTGCACCAGCTTCAGTAACACTTACTGCTCCGGCAGCGATTAATATTACAAGCGCATCCGGAACAAAAGTATTCTGTAATAAAGCAGAGACAACAATTACAGTTACTGCAACAGGAGGAACAGTTCCATTAAGTTACGCGGTTGTAAAAACTGGAGTAACTCCAGTTGCTGCAAATTATAACACGACTGGAGTTTTCACAAAAGACACTAGTGTAGATGGTTTAAGTTATGATGTTTATGTTTCAGATGGCAATAGCTGTCCTGCTACAAGTACTGTAACGATTACCAAAAATGCTGAGCCAACAATAGATCCTGTTGTGGCTGCACAATGTTATTCTGGTGCTTCATTTACGGTTACAATTACCGGAAGTGTTTATAACGGTTTAGCAAATGCTCAATTTGGTCTTGACGGTAATTATAACACAAATCCGGTTAAAACAATTACAGGTCCTGGAACTTATACTTTAGGTATAAAAGATGACAATGGTTGTGAAAAAACAACAACTATTGAAGTTAATGATCAATTGACTCTTGAAGCTAAATTGACTAAAGATCTTACTTGTCCTACTACGCCTCCAACGGCAACAGCTGCTCAAATTAACTTGTCAGCAAGTGGTGGAGACGGAACTTATGCTTATGCTTATAGAATTGCTCCATCGCCAACTTATGTTGCAATTGCAGGTGCTGTATTTAATCCTACAGTTGCAGGTCAATATTTCTTTAGAGTTACATCAGACGGATGTTCTGCGGTATCTACAGTTGCTGTTGACGTAACTACTCCTGTATTACCGGTAATTACTGGTATTACACAAACACAGTTTATAAAATGTAGTGGAGAAGAAACAGCTGCAATTAGTATTGCAATTGATAATACTAAAGGAGTTGCGCCATTTGTATTTAATGTACAAAGAACAGCACCAACTGCATTTAATTATGGCACACAAACATCAGGATTAGCTGCCGGTACTTATACTGTTACAGTTACAGACGGTAAAGGTTGTGTTGATACTGATAACATTACAATTAGTGCTCCTCTTCCAATTGATTTTAGCTTAGCTAAAGTTGATATTACTTGTAACAACCCGGGAGGTTCGAGTCTTGGAGAAGTTACAGTTCAGGGTATTGTTGGAGGAACAGCACCTTTCAAATATTTTATTACAAACAATTTTGGAGATGTTATTGCAGGTAACCCGTATGTGGCGACTGCAAGAGAAAATCATACATTTACTGTTATTAACTATGGTATTTATACTATAAATGTTGTTGATGCCAATGGTTGTGCTTTATCTAAAAACATTACTATAGCATCACCTCCTTCAGATTTAATAATTAATGTGGCGGTATCGCCTTCTGATTGTATTAACGGTGGTACTGCAAGAGTATCAGTTGTTGCTCCTGTTGGAAGTCACAATTATCAGTTTGGTTTATTAGAAACTAATGTTTCACCATATACAACAACTTGGTTTGCTGCTGATGCAGGTTTCCCTGATCAAAAAACGTTTACTAATCTTGTTCCGGGTGTTACTTATACTTTTGTGGTACACGATTTAACTACAGATTGTTATTATGTAAAAGCAGCTGATGCTCCAATTGCACCGGCGTCGCCTATGACATCATCTATTGCTCCTGTGAATGTAACTTGTACAGGTGCAAATGATGGAAAGGTAACTTTTACTCTTACTAATTTTGACGCTACAACTACTTCGGTAACATACCAGATATTTAAAGCACTTACTGCTAATTCACCAGTTGGGCCAGCTATAACAGCTCCGGTTACTTTTGGAACACCGTTAGTAGTTACATACCCATCACCAGGTACATTACTTCCGGGACGTTATTATGTACAATTTATTGAAAATGGTACAGGTTCTTATAATGGATGTAAATCTGCTTCAGCAGCTTTTGACATTAAAGAATCTTCTGTTCCATTATCAGCTAAAGGATATGTTATTAAAAATGCAAACTGCGATAATTTAGGAGTAATTAATGTTGAAGGTAAAGATGGTACAGCACCATACGTTTATCAGGTAACTACATCTGCTACTGCTCCGGCTATAACAGATACTTGGGAAACTTCGCCTAATTTTGACAGAGCAGGAAGTTTAGCTGGAATTACATATTATGTTTATGTAAAAGATGCAAATAACTGTATCAGAACAGATAACGTTATTTTACGTATGGATCCGGATCCGGTATTCGCACTAACTGTTCCAAACAGATGTGCTGTAGAAGGATCATTTGTAGTAGATGTTACAGTTACAGATGCAACGCCTACAATGGCACCATATTCTGTGAGTGTTAACGGAGGTAATTTTGTGAACTTTACAGGATTAACTTATTCTGCTACAGGTCTTAATTCTGGTGAACAAACTATTATTATTCAAAATAAAAATGGTTGTAAAACAGAACATAAAATAACGATAAACCCAACTCCGCTTGCCACAGCAGCGGTAACTAAAATCCTGGATTGTTCTGTAACAGGAAATGCTGTTGCAGATGCCATTATTAGAGTAACAATTACAAAAGGTACAGCACCATATTCATACAGTGTGAAAAAAGGTACTGCAGCTTACGGTGCAGCTACAGCTTTAGGAGCAGGGATAACATTCTTTGATTACCCGGTTACTTCTGCAAATGCTGATACTTATACTTTTAGAATTACAGATGCCAATAACTGTCCAGTTGAAACTAATTCGGTAATTATAGCGCCAATTGTGCCAATTGTACCAGATTACAAACCAACGCAGCCATTATGTTTCTCAGGAAACGGAACTATCGAATTATCAGCAACTGGAGGGAAAGCGCCATATACTTACAACTTTAATAACTTAGGTTTCACAAACACAACAATTTATACTGTTGCTGCAGGAACATATCCTTATATTATTAAAGATGCTCTTGGTTGTGAAGTTACAGGTTCTGCAATTTTAGGTCAGCCAACAGAAGTATTTGCTACAACGCCGGTAATTACTCCATTTACGTGTGGTACAGGTAATGTTGGGCAAAGTGCTACGGTTGTTTTAGGAGCAACAGGAGGTTCTGGAGATTATGAATATAGTTTTAATAATAGTGCTTTCAGTACAACAACTACTTATACAGTTATTGATACACAAGTAGATCACTTAAATATACCTTACAGTGTAAGAGATAAAAATGGTTGTGCAAACTCAGGTACAGTTAATATTTATAAACTTGATCCGCCAATTAATTTTGATATGGCTCAAACAGCAACAATTACTTGTGCTGTAACGACTACAACGGTTAACATTTCGAATGTAAGAAACTCGGCAGGCGTAATTGCGGTTCCGCCGGCAGTACTTACTTATCAAATTGTTTCTCCGGTAGCATCAATTGTTGATAATGGTACAAATCCATCATTTACAAATCTTGGACCTGGTACTTATGTATTCCAGGTAACTGATGCAGCAACTAACTGTATTAAACAATTGTCTTATGAAATAAAAGACGTTACTAAAATCAATATCGTTAAACAATCTACAGATGACATTACTTGTCTTAATGCAAATGATGGAAAAGCAAGTTTCGTCGTAACTGGTTTTGGAACAGGTGTTGGTACTTATAACTATGTACTTGATACTAACCCAGCGGTTACAGGTCAAACAGCTGCTGCAATCAATTTGACATTGTTAACTCCGGGTAATCATAGAATTACTGTTCAGGACGATGAAACACAATGTTCAGCGTTTGTAGATTTCAGAATAGAAACTCCAACTTTAGCTTTGGCTATTGATAAAGTGGTTACACCACTAGGTTGTAAAACTACTGGAGCTGTAAAAGTTACTGCTCAAGACGGATGGGGTGATTATTTATATTCATTAACTCTTCCGGGTGGTTCAGTTCTTACTAATACAACAGGAGCTTTTGATGGTCTTGTTTCAGTCGGAGCTTATGCTATATCTGTTAAAGATGCTAAAGGTTGTGTGGCTACAGATTCATTTAATTTGGTAACACCAATTAATCCGGTAGCAACAATAGCAGCATCATCAGTATATTGTTATACTTCGGGAGCAAAATCTACATTAGTAGTAACTGCTTCTTCAACATCTCCGTTTATTTTACCGGGTGATGTATACGAATACAGTATCAACAATGGTCAAACATGGCAGTTATCAAATACATTTAATAATTTAAATCCGGGTCAGTACAATATTACTGTAAAAGATAAATTTGGATGTACCGCAACAGCAGTAAACACAACAATTACAGGAGAACTTTTTGCTTCGGCAGAGAAAAAGAAAGATATTTTCTGTACAGGTGTTGTTGATGGTACAATTAGAATTAGTGCAATAGGGGGTTATCCTACATATAGCTATACAGTAACAAAAGATGGAGTTTTAGATGCAACTGTTATACCGTTTGCTAATGCTGGTTACTCAGATTATACAGTAACTGATCCAGGTAGTTATGTGTTTACGGTAACAGATACAAGAACTTGTTCTGATGTTACAATTGCAGTAGATATGGTTAGTCCAACTATTCCGGTATTTACTACAACACCAACTTCTCCATTCTGTTCAAGCACACCGGTTGTTCAGGGTAATGTTGGTAACGGAACTATTTTAGTGAATTTAGATCCGGTTATTAATAATAATACTCCGTATACTTATACGCTTATCAGAACAGCTCCAACAGCGGGAACTTTGGTAACTCAGACTATACCTCTATTTAAAGACTTAATTGCAGGAACTTATAATATTACTGTAATTTCAGACAGAGGTTGTTCAATATTGCAAACTGTTGTTTTAGATCCTGCAACTCCGGTTGTAGCTGCTGCTACTGCTGGTGGTTTCGCTTGTACGCCTGATACTAATTCAATTAAAGAAACAATTGTTACAGTAACAGCTACAGGTGGAAAAGGAACAGGTTTATTAGCAGATTACAGATATAGTAATAACGGTACAGACTGGTATGAAACAAATACATTTAAAGTATTTGATACAGGACTTACTCAAAATCTTACTTATTACGTTAAAGATTTAAATGATTGTAAAGATGATGTTCCGGTTATAATCACTCCATTCCCTAAATTAATTTCAGCTGAAGCTAATTTATTAGTAGCAGCAGATTGCCCAAATAGTGGAGTAGAAACTGTAAAAGTTGATATCGTTGGCGGAACAGGAAGTTTTGCTTATCAGGTATCTGTAGATGGTGGCGCTTATAGCACACCGGCAACAACAGTTACTACAGGAGCAACATTCAATTACCCGGCTCCGGCAGGTCATTCATATCAATTTAAAATTACAGATACAGTTACTTTATGTACTGTCTTTACAGATGTTCATGAAGTACCATTATACAACATCATGGTTGTAAATGCAACTCCATCTGCAATGGTAAGCTGTAAAGGATTTACTGACGGAAGTATCACAATTAATATAGAAAAATACACAGGTACTTACGACTACAGAGTTCTTCTTGCAGGAGTTCCAGTAGCTACAGGAACTGGTATTAATGCTGCAACTAATAATCCGTATCCAATTACTGGATTAGGAGAAGGAGTAGATTATGAGGTTGAAATCACTCAAATAGGATATCCTAGATGTGTTGTATTATCAAATAAAGTGACAATTACAGCGCCTACGGTATTAGATATTTCAGGAATTGTTATCACAAACGTAAATCAAAATTGTAACACTGCGGGTGCAGTACTTACAATAGACGAGAGCAGCATTCAAGGAGGTACACCAGGATATTCATATTTATTCTTACCAGTAGGATCGCCAGTTCCGGCATTTGCAGATTACAAACCAACAAACACGGCGACAATTGCAACAACGCAAATTTCCCCATTGTATGATTCTATTGATGTGTATGTAAAAGATAGTCAAAATTGTTACACTGTTAAAACAGTAAACATTTCGCTTGATCCAATGCCAACGATTACGAATGTTGATGTTGTAAGTCAATGTTACAATGCAGCAGGATATACAATTCAGGTTGCAGCAACAGGACTTGCTCAATTACAATATAGCATTGATGGTCAGACATGGCAAAATGACCCTGAGTTTAATGTAACAACTCCAGGTGACTACACAGTTACTGTAATGGATAAAAACGGTTGTAAAGTTACAGCTCTTGCGCCTCTTACTATTTTAGAGCCATTAGCAGCGCATGCAGATGTGACTATTGTGCCAGAATGTAATAATGCTGATGGTGAAATTACAATATATGCTTCCGGTGGTACAGTTTCACCTCCAAACAGCTATGTGTATCAGATAAAAAATAGTGGGGTATGGCAGGTAACTCCTAACTTCCCTAATTTAGCACCTGGTGACTATACATTTGTAGTAAGAGATAATGTTACTCAATGTGAAATAGATGTTGAAGGAAAAATTGAATTCCCTGCTGTTATTGACGGGTTTGTTGCAACGCCTTCACCAGTAACATGTGATGGTTACTCAAATGGTAGTATAAAAGTTACGTTATCGCCTTTAAACACCGACCCTATTTATAAATATAGTATACTAGGAGCGACTGTTAATATAGTAGATCAGTTATCACCAGAATTCAATAATTTACCAGCCGGTGATTATACAGTATCTGTAAAATCTGGTAGAGGATGTCCTGCATCTACAACAGTTAAAGTTGATACGCCAGCTCCTATCACTGTGCCTGTAAGCAATACACAATATACTTGTGCTGCAGGAGACAACATCAATAGCAATGCAACAATTACTGTTGGTACAGTATTGGGTGGATCAGGAAATTATGTAAGATATGTATTCTTAAGAGATGGTACAGAAGTTATGTACGACGGACCTTCGAATGTATACGCAGAGTTAGACCATAAAGGTGGGTCGTATACTGTAACAGTTTATGACGACAAATTCTGTGAAGGAACAAGTACAACGCCAATAGATATTATACCGTTTACAACACTTACCGGAATTGAATTTGATACTAAAGTACCAAAAACATGTGATGTAGATGAAACAGTTCAGGTTAATGTTAAATGGACAGGAGCAACACCTCCATTACAATATACTTTAACTGGAACACTTAATACAGTAATTCCACCAGTAACAAATAATTCTGGTTTATTTCCAGGTTTAGGAATTGGTGATTATTTAATTACGGTTCTTAATACAGATACAAATTGTTCAATTGCAAGAGATTATAAAGTAATTGATCCGAATTCGTTCGAATTTAAAGTTACTAAAACGAGAACAGATATCTGTTTTGGTCAAGCTGATGGAAGTGTTGAGTTAACTATGGTTGACAACAGACCTACTCCAGATGATGAAGCAGGCGGATTTAGTTATACTATAACAGGTCCAATGAATTTTGCTGGAACGACTACGGGAATTACTTTACCACTAACGGGTTTAATTGCCGGTAGATATGATGTTGTTGCAAGACTAACTAATGATCCTAAATGTGATGTAAAAACTAGTTTTGAGATAACTCAACCAACTACAGAATTTAAAATTGATGTTAATCATACAAGAGTTACTTGTGCATCAGGAAACAGTGATGGTACTATTACTATAACTGCAACTGGCGGATGGGGAGAAGGTACTTACATATACGAATTGTATGATGGTACAACGACTGTAACATCTGAAGATGGAATTTTTGTAAACTTAGGTGTAGGACATTACATTGTAAGTGCAAGAGATAGTAAAGATTGTAAGGTTTCTGAACCTGTTGACCTGGTTATTCCACCTGTAATTACATTTGATGCTATACCAACTAGTACTGTAGTAACATGTTACGGAGATAATAGCGGTATCATTACAATAAGTAACGTTGCTGGAGGTAAAGGTTCTGACTATGTTTATAGTTTAACTTATACAAGTCCTGAAGGTGATGTTACAACATTAGGTCCTCAGACTGATCCAGTATTTACAGGATTAAAAGCAGGAATGTATGCAGTTATTGTTGAAGATGCATTTAGCTGTAGTGCGCCAGTAGCTACAACTATCACTTTGACAAATCCGGCTAAAATTGAGGCAACACTTGCGCAAGATAAAGGCCCAACTTGTGGTACAGATGCAGATCTTAAATTAACAGTTGTTGGAGGTACAGGACCATATACATATAGTGTAGACGGAAACGGATACAGTACTCCTGCTTTCGCTTCAGAAACAATTATTTCTGCTGCCGTAGGTTACCATATCTATTATGTAAAAGACAGTTTTGGTTGTGTGGTACAATCAAACGGTATAACTGTAGAGCCATTGGCACCATTAACATTAGATGTGGATCAAAGTCATGCGCATGTTAATTGTAAAGGTGACTTTAGCGGATTGATAAATGCAGTTGCAACCGGAGGCTTAGGTGATTACCAATACTCACTTGTAGATAATAGCACAAGTCTGGAAATAAGAGCTGCACAAGCTGATGGTATTTTTGCCAACCTTGCAAAAGGATTCTATACAGTTCATGTTAAGAGTGGTCTTGACTGTGAAACAAGTAAAATAGTAGAAATAACAGAAACAGAAGACGCTTTAATAGCACCATTTGAGAAATTTGATGCTAAGTGTTATTTAGAAAATAATGGTAGAATTGTTGTAACAGCATCTGGAGGTAAAGGCGCTATTAAATATGCAATTAGCCCTCACTTAGATCAGTTTGTTGATAGCGGTACATTCAATGATTTAGCTGCTGGTGGTTATACTGTAATCGCTCAGGATATATTAGGTTGTCACGTTATTCATAACATTACAATTTTACAGCCAGAAGTATTACGTGTTAGTGAAATCCCTAACTCTATGATACCAGAAGTTTGTGAAGGTGATAAAGATGGAGCTTTTGGAGTAGTAATCGCTGGAGGAACTGCACCATATTTTGCAAGCCTTGACAATAGAGACGGAACTTATGCTCCTGTTACCGGAACTGAACAATATTACACAGGTCTTGTAGGAGGTATGCATACAGTATATGTGAGAGATACAAATGGTTGTACATTCGAATTGGAGATAGACATGCCAGAATCTGTAGCTCTTAAGCCAACAGTAGAAATAAACTATGATTGCGTAAACAATGCTCAGGCTAATTTTGTTAAAGTGGATCCGGGTTATGAAGATGAAAGTCAATTAGATTATTCTCTTGACGGAGGAGTAATCCAACCAGGTAACACGTTTACAAATGTGCCGGCAGGTGATCACACTATTACAGTGAGACATACAAATGGATGTTCGGCAGACGTTACATTTAAAATTAATCCTTACACTGCCTTAGGTGCTGTTAAAGCTACAGGTCAGCAAGAGATGAATATTATTTCTGTTACCGCTTCGGGTGGAGCTCCGGCTTACGAATACAGTTTCAACGGAGAGCCATTTACATCATCTAACAAATACAAAATCTACAAATCTGGAGATTATAAAGTAATAGTTAGAGATCAAAACGGTTGTACGTTTGAGCTTATCGTTCCAGCAATCTATGTAGATGTTTGTCTTGACAATTACTTTACTCCAAACGGAGATGGTGTTTATGACAATTGGGGACCTGGTTGTACTAATATTTACAACAACCTAGAATTCTCAATCTTCGACAGATACGGTCGTGTAATAGCGAAATACCACTACGGTCAAAAATGGGACGGTAGATATAACGGAGAGGAATTGCCTTCAGGTGATTACTGGTATGTTCTTAAACTGAATGATGTAAATGATAATAGAGAGTTTGTTGGACATTTCACTTTATACAGATAACAAATTAGAGCCCCAAATTATGTTATCTAAAAAAATTATTACAATGAAAAAATTATTTTTATCCTTAGTACTCATGGCTGTAACAACAAGTTACAGCCAAGAGTTAAACCTACCGGTATTTACGCAGTATTTAGCTGATAACCCTTTTGTGCTTTCTCCCGCTTACGCAGGTATTGGTGATAACCTTAGAATTCGTCTTAATGGACTTACACAATGGGTAGGAATTAAAGATGCGCCAGAAAACCAGTCTTTGTATGCTGACTTTCGAGTTTTGGACCGTTCAGGAGTTGGTATCTCATTGTATAATGATAAAAATGGTTATACACGTCAAACCGGTGCAAAAGTTTCATTTGCGCACCACTTGATTTTAGATTATTATTCAAAACAGTACTTGTCTTTTGGTATCTCGTATAACTTCAATACGTTTAAAATTGATATAGACGAATTCAATAATACAATTGAACATCCAATTTTAGACCCTTCGGTTACAGATAATCGTTATACATCAAATAATAACTTTGATATTAGTGCTTTATACCGTAATAAGAATTTTTACCTAAGTTTTAATGCAAACAACGTTTTGCAAAAAAATACCGACAGATACCGTGGTTTAGAACCAAGTTTACTTTCGAACTATCAGGTATATACAGGTATGATTTTCAAAGACGGAGAAAACAGCCGTATCGAATACGAACCATCTGTTTACTACCAATATTTTGCCAGTGATAAACGTTCTACTACCGATTTTAACTTCAAGTACAGACGTTACAATCGTTACGAAGATTACTATTGGATTGGAGTTTCATACCGTTTCTTAAACGACCAGTTTCCTAAACCATTATCAGTTGGGCCAATGTTGGGTTTTATGAAATCTAAATTTTACTTCGGATATTCATATCAGGTAATGTTCAACGATCTTGGTAATTATAACACAGGAACGCACTCGATCACTATCGGATTCGATTTCTTCGGATCGATCAGTAACTGTCCTTGTACACAAAGTCCGGTTCACGACTAATAAATTTACATTTAAGATTTACTGTAGACTAAATCCTATACTTTTTCGTTTTACCATAAAATGAAAGACCATTATTTGGTTTACAGTAACTTTTAATTGTTAAATATTCTGCTAAACAATTTTATATTTTTTAAAATAAATTTGTTTGTTTTCTTAATTTACAACGTTTTCGTTGTTATAGGTAGGTTATTTTTATATTTTTCGAATTTAATACTACACTAAAAGTTCTATATTTGTTATTCTTTCAAAAATTTAAAAATTATCAAATGAAAACTTTAAACGATTTCGACTTTAAAAATAAAAAAGCAATAATCCGTGTAGACTTCAATGTTCCTTTGGATGAAAACTTTAATGTAACAGATGCAACACGTATCGAAGCTGCAAAACCAACCATTGATGCAATCTTAAAGCAAGGTGGAAGTGTAATTTTAATGTCACATTTAGGAAGACCAAAAGGTGCAGAAGAAAAATACTCATTAAAACATATTTTAAAAACAGCTTCAGAAATTTTAGGAGTTGAAGTTAAGTTTGCAACTGATTCGATTGGAGAACCAGCTCAAACTGCTGCTAAAAACTTAAAACCAGGAGAAGTTTTATTACTTGAAAATTTACGTTTTCATGCTGAAGAAGAAGCAGGAGATGTTGCTTTTGCAAAAGAATTAGCTTCACTTGGAGACATCTACGTAAACGATGCATTTGGAACTGCTCACAGAGCGCACGCATCGACCACTATTATTGCTCAATTTTTTCCAACAGAAAAATGCTTCGGAACATTATTGGCAAAAGAAATCGAAAGCTTAAACAAAGTACTTAAAAATAGCGAAAAACCAGTTACAGCAGTTCTTGGCGGATCGAAAGTTTCTTCAAAAATCACCGTAATCGAAAATATCCTTGATAAAGTAGATCACATGATTATTGGCGGAGGAATGACTTTTACATTCGTTAAAGCACAAGGCGGAAAAATTGGTGATTCTATTTGTGAAGATGACAAACAAGATTTAGCACTTGAAATTTTAAGATTAGCCAAAGAAAAAGGAGTTCAGATTCATATTCCGGTTGATGTTATCGCTGCAGATGATTTCTCAAACACAGCAAATACACAAGTTGTAGATGTAACTGCGATTCCTGACGGATGGCAGGGTCTTGACGCTGGTCCTAAATCATTAGAGAATTTCAAGAAAGTAATTTTAGAGTCAAAAACAATTTTATGGAATGGTCCATTAGGCGTTTTTGAAATGGAATCTTTTGCAAAAGGAACGATCGCTTTAGGTGAATTTATTGCAGAATCTACAGAAAAAGGAGCTTTTTCACTAGTTGGAGGAGGAGATTCTGTTGCTGCAGTAAAACAGTTTGGTTTTGAAGATAAAATGAGCTACGTTTCCACTGGTGGCGGGGCAATGCTTGAAATGTTAGAAGGAAAAATCTTACCTGGAATCGCAGCGATTTTAGACTAAAATTTCACAATTAACATTTTTTTAGATAGTTTTTATTGATAAACTATTTAGTTTTGCAAAAAGTAATCACTCTGTAATTGTTTGAATTATAGAATTTTAAATAAATGTTATATGATTATAAGGAAAATTTCATTAGCGGTTTCTGTCTTTTTTTCTGTAGCTTCTTTTGCACAAGATGTTGCAAAAGCAGATTTAGAAATTAAGCCGGATGTTAAAGTCTCTTATTTAGATTCAGTTAAAAACTCTTTCAAAAAAGATCTGCTGTGTACTCGTGTAGACAGTCTTTGGATGAACGAATTAGTGAGTTTAGATATTTATGATGATTTAACAAAAGACATTCAAACCATCAATACAGATATTTCTGTAGATGAAGAGTTACCAACTGAATTGCTTAAACAGCGACTTCAGGTGATGAATGAGAAATCGCCTTTTGAGATCGAATATAATCAGGGATTAGAAAACATCATAAAGTCATTTCTTAAAAATCGTAAAAAATCATTTTCACGATTAATGGCTTTATCAGAATATTATTTTCCAATTTTTGAAGACGCCTTTGCAAAACAAAACGTTCCTTTAGAAATTAAATATTTAGCCGTTGTAGAATCTGCTTTAAATCCTAAAGCAGTTTCTAAAATGGGCGCCACCGGAATCTGGCAGTTTATGTACGGAACCGGAAAACAATACGATCTTAAAATCGATTCGTATATAGATGAACGCAGCGATCCTTTAAAATCAACTGCTGCCTGTTCAGAATATATGACTAAAATGTTTAAAATTTTTGGTGATTGGGAATTGGTTCTTGCCTCTTATAATTCAGGACCTGGAAATGTAACAAAAGCCATTCGTCGTTCTGGCGGAAAAACAAAATACTGGGACATTCGTAATCATCTTCCAAAAGAAACTCAAGGTTATGTTCCTGCTTTCTTAGCAACAATGTATCTTTTTGAATTTCATAAAGAACACGGAATCAACCCGGAGAGAGCTGTAGTTAAAAACTTTGAAACAGATACAGTTCAAATTAAAAATCAAATGTCATTCAAACAAATTGCTGATTTGTTAGACATGCCACAATCACAAATACAACTTTTAAATCCTTCATATAAATTAAATGTTGTCCCATTTTATCAAAACGAACAACACTTTTTACGTTTGCCAAAAGATAAAATTGCAACTTTTGTCAACAACGAAGATAAGATTTATGATTATGTAGCTTATCAGTCCCAACATAAAGGACTTCCAAAACAATTGGCTTTAAAAGTTTCTCCAAAAGGAAAAGCTAAACTGGATAATGCAGTTGCCACAACAGAAACACAATATTATAAAGTTAGAAAAGGGGACAACCTCGGTTCGATCGCAGATAAGTATGATGTTTCGATTTTGGAGTTAAAAAAATGGAACAACCTTAAAGGCAATGCACTTGCTCTTGGTAAAACTTTAAAAATCAAATCAAATAACGATTCGATTGTAAAAAATCCAAAAGAGTTGAAAGTAATTCCTGAAGTTGTTAAAAAATCTGAAGAAGCAGTTGCATCAACAGACAATAACGATAAAGGAGGTAAAAATCTTGAATATATAGTTGCTGCCGGAGATAATTTGGGAAGCATTGCTAAAAAATTCAATACATCAGTTGCAGATTTAAAAGAATTGAATAACCTGACTTCTAATAATATTGGATTAGGAAAATCCTTAATCGTTGGCAAAGAAATAGTTATTGAAGATGAAACACCTGCAATAAATACTGCTGTAGCTTCAAGTTCTATAGATTCGTTCAGAAAAAAAACAGCTTCGGCTAAAAATATAACAGAAGATTATTACGTTAAAAAAGGAGATTCATTATATAGTATTTCAAAAAAATATCCTGGAGTGACAATTTCAGATATCAAAAAATGGAATAATATTAAAGATGGAGATATTAAACCCGGAATGAAACTTAAAATTAACGGATAATAAAAAAAATCTTAACTAAATTTGGGTTTTATTTCATTAAACTAAGAAAATGAATAAAACCCATTTTTTATGCCTTGTACTTTCATGTTTGTTTGTTTCCTGTTTTAAAAATGAGAAACAGCCTCAGCCTGTTTCCGGCAAAACAAATACAATATCAGTTATCATCGACGATCAGTTGTGGTACGGTGAAGTAGGCGATACCATTCGAAATAAATTTGCTTCTCCGGTTTGGGGCCTTACCCAGGAAGAACCGTTGTTTACCATTAATCAATATCCTGCTAAATTACTAGAAGGGTTTGTTACCGATAGCCGAAGTATTATCGTAGTAAAAAAAGCCGCAGCAGATAAATTCGAAATTAAACACAACGAAACATTACCGCACAACACATTCCGTATTTACGGCAAATCAGTTGAAGATATTATTTGCAGCATCGAATTAAATTCGGCACAAATTATCAAGATGATTCGCGATGCCGAAATTCAAAAAATCCAACAGGACAACAGAAAATCCCTGTTGAATCCGACGGTAATAAAAAACAAGTTTCACATCGATCTTCAAATTCCCTCCGGTTACGAATATATGTTGCATAAAAAGAATTTTATGTGGCTGAAAAAGGAAATCATCAGCGGGAATACGAGTTTGCTGATTTATCAGATTCCAATTCGGAGACTTACAAAAGGCTCAGATATTGTGGGCAATATTGTTCGCATGAGAGATTCAGTAGGACGATATATAAAAGGACGAGAGCCAGACA
Source organism: Flavobacterium sp. MMLR14_040 (assembly GCF_033657265.1). Taxonomy (NCBI): domain Bacteria; kingdom Pseudomonadati; phylum Bacteroidota; class Flavobacteriia; order Flavobacteriales; family Flavobacteriaceae; genus Flavobacterium; species Flavobacterium sp. MMLR14_040. The sequence continues at coordinate 23,220 of NZ_JAWVWO010000012.1, forward strand.
CACCCATGATTACCGGTGAAGCTTATGCACCATATTTTTCGACAACACTATTAGACGGAAAAAAAACATATGAAACCAAAGGAACGTGGGAGTTAAAGAACGATTTCATGACCGGACCTTTTATAAACTACGCTATTATTGACGAAGCTTCAAGAAGAATCCTGGTTATTGAAGGATTTTGTTATTCGCCTTCTAATCAGGAAAGAGACCTAATGTTGGAACTCGAGGCCATCATAAAATCAGTTAAAATTGATAAAAGATAATTGGCTATATTTTTCGTACATTTGATTTAATAACCAATAAATCAATTATTTATGAAAAAATTCTATCTAACATTAGTGATATTGGCAGCATGTTTTGCTTCTTGTAAAAAGGAAATAAAAACAGAATACGAAAATGAAAACCAAAAAGGTACTGATACTATCAAAACCAAGGAACAAGCTATTGAACAGCCTTTAGATTCTGCTGCACAAATGAAAGCCTGGGTAGAATATGCAACGCCGGGAAATGCACATAAATTAATGGCTGCTGAAACCGGAACATGGAATTGTGATATGACTTTTTGGTCGGAACCAAATGGTAAAGCAGAAAAAGCAAATTCAACAGCCAATATTAAAATGATTCTTGGCGGCAGATATCAGGAAGCAAATTATAGCGGAACAATGATGGGGCAACCGTTTCAGGGTAAAAGTACATTGGCTTATAATAACGCCAGCAAAGAATACACGACGACTTTTATCGATAATATGGGAACAGGAATGATGGTCGCTGTGGGTAAATTTGATGAGAAAACAAAAAGTATGGAACTTAAAGGAGATATGGTAAATCCGGTAAACGGAAAAAAAACACCTTATCGGGAAATATATACAATTGTTGATGCAACAACCCGTAAAATGGAAATGTTTGACGTAAAGAACGGCGAAGAGTATAAAAGCATGGAAATTATAATGAAGAAAAAATAAGTAGATTTCAAAAATAATCTGAGAATCCCGATTACGATTTGTAATTGGGATTTCTTTTTTTTGATAATAGTAATAAAGATTTTTCAAGTAATTTAGTTGTTTGAATAAATGAAAAAATAGCAATGGAATTAAAATGGAAAATAAAGCCTTTTGAGGCATTAAGTGTTCATGAGTTATATGATTTACTTAAAGTGCGAAGTGAGATCTTTGTTGTGGAGCAAAATTGTGTTTATTTGGACTTAGACGGTAAAGACAAGAAAGCTTTGCACCTTATGGGAGAATACGACGGCAAAATTGTGGCTTATGCACGTTTGTTTGATGCCGGAATTAGTTTTGATAATGCATCAATTGGAAGAGTAGTAGTGGATGCCAATTACAGAGATAAAAAATGGGGGCATGATTTAATGCGTGAAGCAGTAGCAGGAATTAAATCTCATTTTGGTAAAGATGCAATTACAATTGGTGCGCAATTGTACTTGAAGAAATTTTATGAAAGCCACGGATTTGTGCAAACAAGTGAAATGTATTTGGAAGATGATATTCCGCATATTGAAATGATTCGGGATTTATAAAAGTCTTTGTTTTTTGCTAACGCAACATTGTTTCAAAGTGTAAAATTATTATTTTTTAAAGAATAAAATATTAATAAACAAAAGATTACTAATTTCGTTTAAAGTTTAACTTTAGGCCGAAATGCAGCTTTTTGGGTTTTTATTGCAAAACAAAACTAGATTTCCGTAATGCAAAATTCGACTCTGCGATCATAATTATCACCTTTTCCCAACGGATATTTATTGCCGCAACCCACAAAAGTCATTCTGCCTGAAGATACTTTTTTTGACAAAAGATATTTAAAAACGGTTTTGGCCCGGTTCCAGGAAAGTCTTCTTTCTTTGGTTTCCTTGTCAATTCCGTCACCATAAATTTCCGGAGTGCAGCAAACATGACCTCGTATTTCAAACTGAATATTTTTTTGGTGTTGTAAAATCGTTGCTATTTTATCTAATTCTTTTTTAGAATTGTGTGTAAGTTTTGAACTTCCAATGTCAAAAAGAATGTTGTCGAGATAAACCTTATCGCCAACTTTTAGTTTGTTTTTGAAAGAATTATGGACTCCTTTTCCGAAACTGTTTTTATTTATAACAATCAAATCAACGCGGCGGTTTTTAGAACGTGTTTCCTTTAGGTTGTCAACAGTATCCGGTCTTAAAACTACACGGCCTTTGCCTTCAAGAATAATTATTTTGCTTTGGTTAAAACCTTTTGATACGAGGAGATTTTGAATTGTCTTAACGCGATTTCTGGACAATCTAAAGTTATAGTCATCATCTCCACGATCATCGCAATAGCCGTAGATTTGAATAGATTCTATTTTTGAAGTATCTATTCTTTGTATAAAATTCGTAACAACGCTTGTTTGTTGTTCAGTAAGATCAAATTTATCGAAATCAAAAAATATAGTTTCGATTGGTTTTTGCTGTGCCGATAAATTGAGCGTAAAGAATATAAATAAGACTTTACAAATTTTCATTTTTTTTACATTTTTAAAATGGTTTTATACTCAGTTTGATTATTTAAAACGCTCACCGCTTTCTTAATTTCTGAATTGTTTTTAATGTAAAATTGATACAAACCTTCCTGATATTGGTATCTCTTGATAAGTTCTTCCTGGATCAGGTTTTTAATTTCTTTCTGGTTTTTATCGAGTAAGGTTGTTTCACTTTTCTCTAAGGCGTTTAATAACTGCTGATATTCCGGTGCGATCGTTTCGTCTATTTTTTCGTTTTTGGCTGCAGCCAAAGTATTTTTCAAAGCTACTTCTGTTTCAGTATCAAAAGTAATCTTGTTTGTTTTTAGATATTGCTTAAAGCTGGCATAATCCGCATCGGTAAGAACGGGGATTTTATCGCCCAAATTTGGATTTTTATAGTAGTAGCTTGTTGCGTAATCAAAGATTCCATCATTCTTTAGTAAAGCGGTTGTAATCGGGCTCATTTTTGCCTCCTCCAATTCGATGTCAGGCAAAACACCGCCACCATCATAAACCGTTCTGCCTTTTCTGGTTTTAAAAGCATTGAAGTTTTTCGCATCCGTTTTTAAGGCAACTCCATTTTTGTCTTTATGCGCATAATCCAAAGCCTGAATACATCTGCCCGATGGTGTATAATAACGTGAGATAGTTACTTTAAGCTGCGTTCCATAAGTTAAATCTACAGAACGCTGAACCAAACCTTTTCCAAAACTACGGCTTCCTAAAACTACGGCGCGATCTAAATCCTGCAAAGCTCCCGAAACAATTTCTGATGCAGACGCACTTCTTCCGTTTACCAAAATTGCCAAAGGAATTTCGGTATCTATTGGTTGATTTTGAGTTTTATAAGTATTGTTATGTTTTTCAATTCTTGATTTCGTTGTCACGATTACTTCATTCTTCGGTACAAATAAATTACAGATATCAATGGCTTCGTTTAGTAAACCACCCGGATTTCCTCTTAAATCTAATACTATTTGTTTTGCTCCATCAGCTTTTAGCTTTTCAAGAGCATCTTTTACTTCAACAGCAGCTTTTCTGCTAAAATGCGCCAAAACGATATAACCCGTTTTATCATCAATTTTTCCATAAAACGGAACGGACTTAATATCAACCTCATCCAAAACCAACTCAGTTGTAAAAGTTTTTCCCTGACGAAGGTATTTTATCGTAATCTTTGTGTTTTTGGTTCCCTTTAATAATTGCGAGGCATCGTCTTTAAAATCAGCAATTAGAACATCACCAATCTGGATAATTTCATCACCGGCTTTTAATCCCGCTTTGTCGGCCGGATAATTTTTATAAGGTTCGCGAACGATTAAGCGGTCTTTTTTACGGGCAATCATGGCACCAATTCCGGTATATTCTCCCGTATTGTTGATTTTGAAATTTACCACATCCTGTTCATTAAAATAAACCGTGTACGGATCTAAACTTCCCAGCATGCTTTTAATGGCTTTGTCCATCAAATCACCCGGATTCGTTTCATCTACATAATTGGTGTTTACAGCTTTAAATAAAGTGGTGAAAATTTCTATTTGTTTGGCTATTTCAAAAAAATCGTCTTTGAAACTGGTTCCAATAAATAAAAATCCGGCGGCAACGGCTGGTATAACGAACTTCTTTTTAAGATAAGGATACATGATTTATGCTTTTTTTCTTTTAAATCGTTTTCTGATAAAATAAACCAGAACAACAAATAGGATAATAAATGGCCAAACGCTAATGATCGAAATTAGAAAACTCGATAAACCAAAAAATCCGGACTTAATTGCTGTCCCTATTTTTGATCCATATGAAGTTTTAATGGCTTCTTTTTCAGCTATGGTTTTGTAAAATTCAATATTGATAGTGCTTTCAGAAACCCGGCTTTCTAAATATTTAAGCTGTCCTTCTTTTGCTTCAATTTCTTCTCTGATAATCGAAATTTGTTTTTCAATTTCTAAAATCTCACTTATTTTAGTGGCTTTCTGTAAAATTTCAAGATATCTGCCTTCGAGTTTCTTTTTTGTTTTTAATCTTGAATCAAGATCGATATATTGTTCTGTAACATCTTCTGCAGAGATTTCTTTTCTTTCAAAATAAGAAACTCCTTCAGATATGGACTTTATAAAGGCATCAAAATTCTGACTGGGAATTCTAATAGTTAGATTTCGATAGATATTGTTATAATCTTTTCCTTCGGCATCATTTTGAATAGTTCCTTTATTTGCGGTAATTGCTTTTTGAATTTGAGCAAAAGTATCGTCTAAATCGTTAGTTTCAAATCGAAGTGAAGCTTGTTTGATGATCTTTTGTGAAATTTCGGGTATTGCAACAGATTCGGATGTTTTGTATGTTCCTTTACCTTTTGCTGGAAGTTTTATAGCGCTAACTGCCATATCCATCTCTGCAATTGGTTCTTTACTACAACTTGTAAGACTTAAAACAAATAATGATAAACAGAAAATGTATTTCATAAATCTTCAATTAAGAGCTAAAACTACAATTTTTTTATAATTTTTAGTCGAAATCGATAAATAAAGTTGCTATTTGAGATCTAGATTTCAGTTTTAGTTTCAGAATCAGGAGTTTTGTTGATCTGTAAGAGAAATTTCTCAAACAACTGAATCGTTTTGGTGTTGATTTCTTCGTAAGATAAACGGTCTTTTGTCTGATAAAAAAACATGAAAGAATACGGTTCTTCAAGATTGACCCAAAGTAAGTGTTTGTTGAGTCGATAGGTTTCTCTCAAAACACGTTTGAAGTAATTGCGATCAACGGCTTTTTTAAAATATTTCTTAGAAACCGAAACACCAATTTTAATTTTTTCTTCTGAACCAGCTTCCGCTTGACGGTAAACCAAACGCAACGGATATTTAGAAACCGATTTTCCTTCAGAAAACAGTAATCCAATAGTTGTTTTGCTTTTTAAACGTTCGTTTTTTGGGTAAGTAAAGTTCATTTAATTCAGAAAAAAAGTGCAATTTTTTGTGCAAAGGTACAATTAAACGATAAAAACGGTTATTGTTTTCAATTTTTATACCGCTAAAAATTTATTTATTACTTTTGGGCATTAATTTTTAACGCATGCAAAAAATAATTTCGTATCCCATATCCGTAATTTACTATTTGTTGTTTAGTTCGGTTTTATTGGTTTTTCATCCAATACAATGGTTCTGTCTAAATGTTTTTGGGTATCAGGCGCACAAAAAAAGCGTTGATTACTTAAATTTCTGGCTTTTAAGATGCACCAATTTGGTAGGAACAACTTATAAAATTGAGAACAGAGAAACAATTCCAACCGGAGTACCTTTAATTTTTGTTTCAAATCATCAAAGTATGTATGATATTATTACAATGATTTGGTATTTTAGACGTTTTCATTGTAAATTTGTAAGTAAGAAGGAGTTAGGTAAAGGAATTCCGAGCGTATCATATAATTTACGTCACGGAGGATCTGTCCTAATTGACCGTAAAGACCCGAAACAAGCGATTCCTGTAATCAAAGGCTTGTCTGAATATATTGAGAAACATAAAAGATCTGCCGTAATATTTCCAGAAGGTACCCGAAGCAAAACCGGAAAACCTAAAGAATTTGCCCAAAATGGTTTAAAAATATTATGTAAATACGCACCATCAGCATATATTGTTCCGGTGAGTATTAATAATTCATGGAAAATGGTAAAATATGGTCTTTTCCCGGTAGGTTTAGGAAATCATCTTACCTTTACGGTTCATAAAGCATTGGCTGTAAAAGATTATGATTTTGCAGAGTTAATGGCTTTGACCGAAAAAGCAGTAGTAGAAGGAGTAAATGAGTATAAATAGATTTTCGTTTTTAGTAAAGACTAAAACTTAAATCCCAATCTTAAATTAGTAATGTCTATAAAAAACATTAGATTAGAAGTTATGCAGTTTTTGGAAAAAAACGTGGATAGCTTCGTTGAACAGTATTTAATTCCAGTAGAAAAAATTTGGCAGCCGTCAGATTTTCTGCCTAATTCTGAAGGAGATAATTTCTTTGAGGAGGTTAGAGAATTACGTGAAATTGCCAAAGAATTGCCATATGATTTCTGGGTTACGCTTGTAGGTGATACCATTACCGAAGAAGCTTTGCCAACATACGAATCCTGGTTAATGGATGTTGAGGGAATAAATCAGGTGGAAAACGGTGGAAATGGTTGGTCTAAATGGATTAGACAATGGACCGGAGAAGAAAACCGCCACGGTGATTTATTAAATAAATACTTGTATTTGTCTGGTCGTGTAAATATGCGTGAAATCGAAATGACAACGCAGCATTTAATCAACGACGGTTTTGATATTGGAACTGGATCTGACCCATACAAAAACTTTGTATATACTAGTTTCCAGGAATTAGCAACTTATGTATCACACAATAGAGTAGCTCAAATGGCGAAAAAATTTGGTGATAATAAATTGTCTAAAATGTGTAAAATGATTGCTGGTGACGAAATGCGTCATCATCATGCCTATAGCGAATTTGTAACCCGCATTTTTCAGGTTGATCCTAGCGAAATGATGTTGGCGTTTCAATATATGATGAAACAAAAAATCGTTATGCCGGCGCACTTTTTAAGAGAATCGGGTCAAAAGATCAGTTCAGCTTTTGAGCAATTTTCTGATTCTGCACAACGTATTGGTGTTTATACTGCAAACGATTATGTAGATATCATGCAAAAATTAATCGATAAATGGGAAGTTGACAAGATTACTAATTTGACAGATGAAGCAGAAAAAGCACGTGATTACTTGATGAAGTTACCCGCTCGTATGGCAAGAATCTCAGAAAGATTAGTAATTCCGCAGGAATCTCATATCTTTAAATGGGTAGAACCTGCAAGATTATAATTTTAGATTTTAGATTGTTGATTTCAGATTAAAATTGATATTGTAATTGATTTTGACATTGACATTAAAAATATTGTTGATTGTTGAAGTGTGAAAGCTTTGACAATCAACATTTTTTATATAAAAAAAGATTAAATAAAACCCACGGTAATCCGCTTAAATTCGCGTCACCCGCTCCCATTTCTCAACAATAAAAATTATGAATTACCCAGATCTAATAAACAAAACCATTGCATTTGTAAAAGAAAAATTAAATGATGCGGAAGGCGGACACGATTGGTTTCATATCGAACGCGTATATAAAAATGCACTCTTAATTGCAAAAAGTACAGATTGTGATTTGGTAGTTGTTCAATTGGGAGCTTTACTTCATGACATAGCAGATAGTAAATTTCACAATGGAGATGAAACGATCGGGCCCAGAACGGCACGTTTGTTTCTTGAATCTGAGAACGTATCTTCAGCCATTATCCAGCATGTAGTAAACATCATTGAAAATATCTCGTATAAAGGTGGAAATTTCGAAAAGAAATTCTCTTCGATAGAATTAGATATTGTTCAGGATGCAGATCGTTTGGATGCAATTGGGGCAATTGGTGTTGCAAGAGCTTTTAACTACGGAGGATTTAAAGATCTAAGTCTGTATAATCCGAATATTAATCCAAATTTGATGATGAATAAGGAAGAATATAAAAATAATAAAGGAACAACAATTAATCATTTTTATGAAAAATTGTTGTTATTAAAAGATAAAATGAATACTCAATTGGGTAAAGAAATTGCGTTAGAAAGACATAAATTTATGGAGTTGTTTCTTTCACAATTTTACGCAGAATGGGAAGGATATAGATAAAATTGATTTATAATATTTTCCATTCAATACTCTTTTCTGAAGGTTTAACTTTTGCAATCCATGCTTGCCTGTTATTAGTAAAAGCAAATTGCTTAATTCTATTTTCATCAATGTGAAAATTATCTTCTATTGTTATAAACATTCTAGAACTTTTACCATCAGCTTTTAAAAAATGTTTGTTTTCGGTTATTTCAATATTAAAAAAACCGTTTTCGTCTAGCCATTTTTCAACTATGACTTTTTTGTTTTCAATATCACTCATAACTATTAATTTAAATTAAAAAATATCTGGGACTTATATATTTAATGCTTTTTTTGTGAATGAATTTAATGTTTCAAAATACTCTTCAAATGATACGTTTTTTGAGTTTTTATATATGTTTTTGAGCTTTTTAAAATCGTCAAATTCAGCAAAAATTTCCTCAAAAGCGATATGTTCTCTTTTGATTACTAAAATCATTATGCTTTCTTCCGTATATATGGGAGAAATGGTTGGCAAATATAGATCAAATGTTGGAGATGTACTTAAAAACATTTTATTAATGCTTAATAATGATCCTAAAAAACGTTCAAATTTCTTTGTTCTAATCCATTTATCTGAAAACACACTCCCACCATTGTAACAAAGTCTCCAATATTCTTCAGCAGTGATTTTGTTCTTTTCTTTAAGATATAGAGCAACATAAAAATCTGCCTCAATATCAATTAAACTCATGAAATCTGATCCAAACGTATCCTTAATTTTCAAAGCATCTTCTTTATTTGGAACCTTTTGAACTACAAGATGAAAATATTCATGCAATATAACCATTTCCCAGTATTCAAAATTACATAATCTAATTATATTAGGATTGAAGGAAACAATTTGCTTGTTTTTATCATCCGTTACTACCTTCATTGTCCAATCTTCATCTGAAAAGGGTTCAATAATTATACTTTCAATATCAAATCGCTCTTTTGTTACGCCACCTTGAATTAACCATTCATTGAAATTATTTAATTCGGATATTAAATGACTTTTTTTTTCTGGATCTATTTCTCTTTGTTCTGAGTCATCAAAGATTTTTAAATCATCATAAAGATCAATTTTTATTGTTTTCTTTTCACGCATAATGTTAGATTAACAATCTAAATTAATGAATTAAAAGTTAATACGTTACGTGATTAATAAGTTTTTTTATAAGTAAACAAGAAATTTTACTTTTAAAAGACAAAATGAATACCGAAACCGGAAAGCAAATTGCAGCCGAAAGACATCGTTTTATGGAATCTTTCCTGGCACAATTTTATGCAGAATGGGAAGGAGTGAAGTAATTTTTAGTATCCAACCCCAGTATTGAGTTTCAGTTTTTGTTGTTATTGATGTTTCATAATAAAATACGAAACCGCAACTGCACAAATAAACCCTATTGTAAACCACAATAATCGTGTAACTCTATTATCTCTAATAATCTCAGTTTTATCAAAATCTGTCATTCCTTTAAAATTAAATTAATAAAACAAAATTAAAAGATATTAAGCTGATAAAAAGTGAGTTAAGGCCTTTTTTGTATCAAGAAAAGGCAAGTTATTTTAAATAGTTTTTCTTTCGCAAAGACACGTTATTAAAACACAAAGCTTCACAGAGATTTAAATTTCTTTTGTGAAGCTTTGTGTTTTTAGCGAATCTACGGGATTTTTTTTAAAATTCTTGATCAGTGTATCCGTAAAACCCAATTTAGTTGAGTTATTGTTGTCATTGTAAAAAGGAGATAAATTAAAAATCCTTTTTGCACAAAAGAATATATACATCTATTGAAAAAATTCAGGGAATTTATCTTTCCATCCATTTTTTCTACTATATAATTGTTTAAGTAAAACCAGAATATGAGAAAAATACTAAAAGCGCATATTTTTCGGAAATCTGATGCATTTATTTGAGACGTAAAAAATGACAATTGATGTGCTAAATAAATTACTATAAAAATTGTTGCAATAATTAAGTTATTAAAACGATTGACAAGAATTTTTTTAGAAAGAATTAGAAATAAAGACAGATTTAAGAATATGAAAAATATAAAATAAATAAAGGTTGTCATATTTTTTAAATTTTTTGCTGACTATTTTTATCATTTAAAACAATTTATCCAAACGTATAAACCTTAGGCCCTCGACATCTCAGTATCTCAGAACCTTTTTCTAAGAACATCCACAATTCCCATCACCACAGTCTTTTTTCTTTTTAGATTTCCAAAAGAACTTTTTGACTAAGAAAGCAACGGCAATAAATAATATTGCAAAAGCGATAATTTCCTGTATCATGATCTTTTATTTTAAAAGTTGGTAAGCTAAGAGCGCCACAAAATAAGCCAGACCACTCATTAAAACAAGCTGCATTGCCGGCCATTTCCAGGAGTTGGTTTCTTTTTTTGTTACCGCAAGCGTACTGGCACATTGCATAGCAAAAGCGTAAAACAGCAATAAAGAAATTCCGGAAGCAAAATTAAATATCTTTTGTCCCGTTTCCGGATTAACCTCTTTTTGCATTTTGCTTTTAATAGTAGTTTCGTTTTCACTGTCTCCAACACTGTAAATCGTAGCCAATGTTCCCACAAATACTTCACGCGCTGCAAACGAACTGATAATTGCAATTCCGATTTTCCAATCGTAACCCAAAGGAGAAATTGCAGGTTCGATCGCTTTACCCATAATTCCGATATAAGAATTCTCTAGTTTTTGAGAAGCAACTTCGTTTTCGAATTCAACTTCATTTAGAGGCTTATTAACAAATCTTTCTTTTACGATAGTTTCAGCCTCGTTAAAATCTTTTCCGGGACCGTATGAAGCCAAAAACCATAAAATAACAGATATTGCCAGGATGATTTTACCCGCACCAACAATAAAAGCTTTGGTTTTTTCGACAACATTAATTCCAACGTTTTTGAAAAGAGGCATTTTATAGCTAGGCATTTCAACAACGAAATACGTTTTATTATCCAGTTTTAAAACTTTATTTAAAATATAAGCCGATAGAATTGCTGTTCCAAATCCAAGTAAATACAATAACATCAACGATAATCCCTGCATATTCAAAATTCCCAAAACACGTTCATTCGGAATTACAAGTGAAATAATAATCGCGTAAACGGGTAATCTGGCAGAACAAGTCGTGAATGGTGTTACTAAGATCGTAATAAGGCGTTCTTTCCAGTTTTCAATATTTCGAGTAGCCATAATTGCCGGAATGGCACATGCAGTTCCGGAAATTAACGGAACAACGCTTTTTCCCGAAAGTCCAAACTTGCGCATGATCTTATCCATCAGGAAAACCACCCGGCTCATATATCCGCTTTCTTCCAAAATTGAAATAAACAGAAACAAAAACGCAATTTGCGGAATAAAAATAATAACACCGCCAATTCCCGGAATAATTCCCTGCGAAAGTAAATCGGTTAAAATACCACTTGGTAATTCTGCGGCAACCCAGCTGCTTAAAGAAGCAAAAGTGCTGTCGATAAAATCCATAGGAATTGTTGACCAGCTAAAAATGGATTGGAATATGATAAACAAAATAGCCAGGAAAATAAAATAACCCCAAAATTTATGGGTTAGAACACGATCCAGTTTTGCTCTAAAGTCTTTTGCCATTGAAGCATCGACTTTTAAACCTTCTTTTAAAACATCATTTATAAACTGATATCTTTTGATGGTTTCCTTTTGCTGTAATCGTTTTAACTCAGAATTAGATTTGGTAAAAGTGCTTCGAATTTCATTTCTGTCTAAATTCGAAAAATTCACATCCTGCGTAATAACCAGCCATAACTTGTAAATAAGCTGATTGGGAAAAGCATGCTGTAATTTTTGAAAATACTCAGGATCAATTACTGATGCATTTAAACAAGCTTCGTGCGGAATGGTTTTATAAGAAACAATTAATTCTTTTAAATTGTCAATTCCCAAACCTTTGCGAGAACTTACAAGAGCAATTTTAGTTTTTAGTTTTTCTTCTAAATAAGGAATATCAAGTGTAATCCCTTTTCTTTCCATACGATCAGACATATTAATGACTAAAATCGTGGGAATTTCCAAGTCTTTAATTTGGGTGTAAATCAGTAAATTTCGTTTCAGATTTTCAACATCTGTTACCACAACCGCTACATCCGGATATAATTTATCGTTTTTGTTGAGCAAAAGTTCAATCACAACACTTTCGTCCATTGAACTGGCATTCAAACTATACGTTCCGGGCAAATCGAGGATGTTAGCTTTTATGTTGTGAGGTAATTTACAGAAACCAATTTTTTTCTCAACCGTAATTCCGGGATAATTTCCAACTTGTTGATTTAAACCGGTAAGCTGATTGAAAACAGAAGTTTTTCCTGTGTTGGGATTTCCAATAAGGGCAACATTAATATTTTGAATGCTCATTATAAATTGGTTTTGATAAGTTCAACTTCAATTTCACGAGCAGTTTCAACACGAATCGCAACATGCGAGCCATTAATGTCAAGATATAAAGGATCTCCGAAAGGAGCAATTTGAAGTAATTCGACTAAGTTGCCCGGCAAACAACCCATTTCTAATAATTTTAGAGGAATAAGATCGATATCAAAATCTTTGATAATGGCTTTCTCGCCTTTTTTCAGAGTATGTATTGTATTTTGCAAGCTTATTTAGATTGAATTTAGATTACAAAAGTAGACAATAATTCTTTATTGCAAGGCATTTAACACTTTTGAATATGCTAAATCTTTCTAAAAATAAGGGATTTTACTCTTTAGACAAGAAATCAATGTCTTCTAAAAGACGTTTGATTTCTTCTTTGTTTGTTCCGTCATAAAATCCGCGAACGCGACGTTTTTGATCTACCAAAACAAAATTCTCTGTATGCACCATATCATAAAGCTGATCCGGTCTGCCCAATTTTACAGCCAAATACGATTTTCGGGCCATTGTATAAATATCTTTTTTATCGCCGGTAACCAAATTCCATTTGCTGTCTACAACATGATGTTTTATAGCATATTCTTTTAAAACCGGAATACTGTCAACTTCAGGAAAAACGGTGTGGGACAATAACATTACCTTCGGATTATTTAAAACCGCTTTTTGAACTTCTTCAAGATTGGTTGTCATTTTCGGACAAATAGATCCGCAGGTTGTAAAGAAGAAATCAGCAACATAAATTTTTCCCTCATAATTTTTCTGAGTAATGGTGTCGCCGTTTTGATTCACAAAAGAAAAATCAGCAATTGTATGGTATTTGCTTTTGTACTGAACAGTGCTATCAACCAATTCTGGATTTACATCAGCCGGATTGTAAATTGGTAAAGTTTTTTGTGGCTTTAAAGCCGAATAAAATAAGGATATAGTGACAACCGAAAAAAGAATTAAAACGATAAAGAATTTGCGGTATTTATAAAGAAACGATTTCATAAAAATAATTTGCCGCAAAAATACGAAAAGCACTTTTTAAAATAGTAGTTGGGTATTGTTTTTAACAAGATAGTGGAGATTTATCGCCACGAATTTCACCAATTTGGCTAATTGTTTTTTGGTTCAAAAATTTATAACAATTTCAATTCGAGATAATTAGTTCAATTGGCGGCAAAACTTCTGTACTATTTTTTAGTTTTTCGGATAGATTTATTAACCAGATACAATCCAATTAAAGTAACAACAACGCCAACAGCAATGGCAGAAGTTAGGCTTTCGCCGAAAATAATTGCGCCCAAAACCATTGCCACAATTGGGTTGATGTAAACATAAATACTGCTAATTTCTGTTGGAAGATGCTGCAGCGAATATATAAAAGCAATAAAAGTTAAAACCGAACCAATAATAACCAGATAGCCAATTGCAAACCACGATTCTGATGGAATTTCACCCAAAGGAATATTCGTTCCAGAAGCTTCTGTAATGACCATAAGTATAATACTCGAAATAAACATTTGCAGCCCCAAACTAAAATACGGATTAAAACTTGCCGCTTTTTTCTTAGTATGTAAAATCCCAAAAGCCCAGGTTATTGTAGAAGCAATAGTTAAGATAATCCCGAATTGAAAATCGGGCTTAAAGAAATCTCCAAGATGGTCAATGAAAATAATACAAATTCCCCCAAAGCAAATTAATATTCCAGTTATGGCCAGTTTTGCAACTCGTTCACCATGAAAAAAATTAATCATAATAATCCAGATTGGAAATATTGCGCTTATAATGGCGCCCAATCCGCTGCTGATATATTTTACACCCCAGGTGCTTAAGCCGTTACTTAAAGCAAAATTCAAAATTGCCAAAATCAGAATGGTGCGCCATTGTTTGCCTTTTGGCCATGGTTCTTTCTTTAGAAGAAAATAACCAACGTATAAAATTCCGCCTAAAAACTGACGAATAGTAGCAAGCTGCAAACCCGGCATATGTTTTACGCCTTCTTTTGAGGCAAGCCATGTTGTTCCCCAAAAGAAACTCACCCAGCATACCGCCAGAATAGGAAGTCCGATTGCTTCAATTTTTCCCGAAAATGCATTTTGAATTTTTTCTTTCATTTTGATTAATTCTTCAGGCAAATATTCCAAAAACAATTTCAATTAAACCTTAAAATAAAAAGATTTATTCATGAATTTAATTGTTTAAACAGATGAATTATTTGCATTAAAAAACTTACGATAGATTATCGTGTAATTTTAACATAAAGTTTGAAATAATAGCAATATGTTTGTAGATAGACTTAAAACATACGCAAAAATGAATAAACAACTTAGCAAACCTTTATTTTGTGCTTTTTCGGCAATGTTATCATTAACAGCAGTTAAGGCTCAAAAGGCAAATACCACAGAACCCGGAATTAATGTTTCATATATGAATACTAAAATTAGTCCGGGAGAAGATTTTTTTCGTTACGTAAACGGAACCTGGTTAGATAAAACCGAAATCCCAAGTGATCGAACTTCCTGGGGAAGTTTTAATGAATTGCGTCAACGAACAGACGATAATTCATTGGCTATTTTAAAAGAAGCTTCCAAAAATCCTAAATACAAATCAAATACTGATCAGGGAAAAGCGGTTGCGTTATACAATACCATTCTTGATACTGTTGGAAGAAATAAAAGAGGCGTTACTCCACTTCAGCCTTATTTAAAGAAAATTGACGCTATTAAAAACGTTGCCGATTTGCAAAATTTCTTAATTGAAATGGAACCTCAGGGCGGAATTGGTTTCTTTAGTATTTACATTGGAGCAAATGCAAAAAACAGTAATGTGTATGCTGTCAATATAAGTCCGGGACGCTTGGGATTATCAGATAAGGATTATTACAATTCTGATGATAAAGACTCAAAAGAAAAACGTGAAAAATACGAACTTCATATTGCCCGAATGATGCAGTTTATTGGAGAATCTCCTGCAAAGGCAAAAGAAAGCGCAAAACAAATTTTGGCTCTTGAAACTGAAATGTCTGCTCCGAGACTGGATCGTGTGGAGCGCAGAGATCGTAGAAAACAATACAACCCAACCGCTATTGCTGATTTGAAGAAAACAACACCTTCTATTCAATGGGATAAATATTTTGCCGGAATTGGAATGGCAAAATTAGATACGGTAAATGTGCAACAGCCACGTTATATGGCAGCTTTGGAAAAAACTTTTACAGAAAAAAAAGTAGCAGACTGGAAAGAATATTTAAAATGGTGTGCATTAAATAAATCTGCATCAACTTTAACGACAGAAATTGAAAATGCAAATTTTGATTTCTACGGAAAAACATTAACAGGAGCCTTAAAGCAACGTCCAAGAGAAGAATTAGCGTTACAAGTAATCAATCAGACAACCGGTGAAGCTTTAGGAAAGTTGTATGTTGAGAAATTATTTCCTGCTGAAGCAAAAGAGAAAGCGCAAAAAATGATTCAGAATGTGATTTTGGCTTATCAAAATCGTATCAACGCTTTGCCTTGGATGTCTAAGGAAACCAAAGAAAAAGCGATTCAAAAATTAAATAAAATCACAATTAAGATTGGTTACCCTGATAAATGGAAAGACTACTCAGCATTAGAAATAAAAAATGTTAGTGAAGGTGGAACCTATTTTGATAATATTAAAAATGTATCAAAATGGAGTTATCAGGAAAGTGTTGCTAAATTAGGAAAACCGGTTGATAAAACGGAGTGGGGAATGTCTCCGCAAACTGTAAATGCATATTACAATCCATCATACAACGAAATTGTTTTTCCAGCGGCTATTTTACAACCTCCATTTTATAATTACCAGGCGGATGAAGCGGTAAATTATGGTGGAATTGGTGCCGTGATCGGACATGAAATCTCACATGGTTTTGATGATTCGGGTGCGCGTTATAATGCAGATGGAAATCTTGTTGACTGGTGGACGGCTGACGATTTAAAACAATTTACAGAACTAGGAACAGCTCTTGCCAATCAATACAGTGCCCTGGAACCGTTACCGGGAATTCACGTTGATGGTAAATTTACTTTAGGCGAAAACATTGGTGATTTGGGTGGAGTGAATGCTGCTTACGATGGTTTGCAATTATATTTGAAAGAAAATGTAAATCCGGGTTTAATTGACGGATTTACTCCGGAACAGCGTTTCTTTATTTCATGGGCTACAGTTTGGAGAACAAAATCGAGAGACGAAGCGATTAAGAATCAGGTAAAAACCGATCCGCATTCACCGGGAATGTACAGAGCAGTTGTGCCAATTCAAAACGTGGATGTTTTTTATCAGGCATTCGGAATCAAAAAAGGAGATAAAATGTATGTTGAACCAGAAAAACGAGTTAAAATCTGGTAAGATGATAATACAAAAAGGGCGCTAATTTAGCGCCCTTTTTGCATTTATAAATTTGATTTACTTAAGATTACTGTAAATATAAGTTTCAATAGCTTTTAGTTCTTCGTCAGACATTGCTTTTGTAACCGGAAAATTAGTTTTCATTACATCAAACTGACTTGGATCTACAATTGGTTCTGCGTTTCCTTTCAGGAACGTAATAATATCTGCATTTTTATCCTTGTACATTTTGGCAATTTCCTGAATACTCGGACCAATTATTTTTTGATCAACCTGATGACAGGCAGTACAATTTCCTTTGCCTTCAAAAATTTCTTTTCCTAGAGCTTCAGGTGTTTTGGCTTTCGCCGATTCTCCTTCCGAGTAAGCTTCTGTTGAATTTTTATCGATATTTTCGGCTACTTCTTTTTTACAGGATGCTAAAGCTAATACAGCAGATAAGAATAATACTTCTTTCTTCATTATTATTTATTTAAAATTACTGCAGCTTCTTTTGCAAAATAAGTTGATATAATACTTGCTCCCGCACGCTTAATGCAATAAAGTTGCTCTAACATAATTTTGTCATGATCCAACCAGCCTCTTTCTGCTGCGGCCTTTACCATAGCGTACTCACCAGATACTTGGTAAACTGCAACCGGCACGTGAACGGCATTTTTTACCTCGCGAACAATATCCAAATACGCAATTCCCGGTTTTACCATTACAATATCAGCACCTTCTTCAACATCCAATAAAGCTTCACGAATTCCTTCAATTCGATTGGCATAATCCATTTGATATGTTTTTTTATCCTTAGGAATATTTTGAGAATCTACCGGAGCAGAATCCAAAGCATCACGAAAAGGACCATAAAATGCCGAAGCATATTTTGCACTGTAACTCATGATTCCCACATTGTGATGTCCGTTTTCTTCCAATGCTTTTCTAATTGCCAAAACGCGTCCGTCCATCATGTCGCTCGGCGCCACAAAATCGGCTCCGGCTTCAGCGTGGCTTAAACTCATTCTGGTTAATGCATCAACAGTGGCATCGTTTACCAATTGACCGTTTTCTATAATTCCGTCATGACCATAAATTGAATACGGATCTAAAGCTACATCAGGCATAACAATCATCTCCGGTACGGCATCTTTTATAGCGCGAATGGTTTGTTGCATTAAACCATCTTTATTCCACGCTTCAACACCTTTATTATCTTTAAGATTCTCGCTTACTTTTACGTAAATATTAACCGCTTTAATGCCTAAATCCCAAGCTTCTTTTACTTCTTTAATCGTATTATCCAGAGAATGACGATAAATACCTGGCATTGAAGGAATAGCAACTTTTACATCTTTTCCTTCTGCAACAAACATTGGAAGCATAAAATCCTGCGGACTTAAACTAGTTTCGCGAACTAAGGAACGAATAGATTCATTGGTTCTTAAACGGCGGTTTCTTTGTAATGGGAACATAATATTTTATTTTAGATTTTTGAATGTAGATTTTAGATTGAAATACGATTTCTAAATCTACAAGCCTATTTTATATTGTAACTTTTTATGTAATCGAAGCGGCGTATATTTCTTTAATGGTTTTACCGAGCAAATTGTTAAAGTCATTATCAGACTGACCGGCAGAAAGTCCTTCAGACAATGCGCGGGAAAAACTTGCAATCAATCCGTGGTTTTGTGCCAGTTTTTGATTGGCTTCTTCCTGAGCATATCCACCAGACAAAGCGACAACGCGCACAACATGCGGGTCAGACATTAGTTCACTATAAAAGTCATCTACAGTTGGAATAGACAATTTCAACATTACTTTTACATCTTTATCTAATAAGTCAAGTTGTTTTTTGATTTCTTCCTTTAGAATTTCTTCTGATTTTTCCTTATCAGCACTAAAAATATCAACTTCAGGTTCAATGATTGGTACAAGTCCTTTTTCGAAGATTTGTTTACCAACCGCGAATTGCTGTTCAACTACTTCACGAATTCCAACGGCATTTGCCTCTTTGATAACAGAACGCATCTTGGTTCCAAAAACATTTCTTTCTACAGCTCGTGTTAATAGCTCATTTAAATTAGAAATAGGTTTCATCAACTGCACGCCATTTGCAAGATCAGCAAGTCCTTTGTCTACCTTTAAAAACGGAACTATGTTTTTGTTGTCCCATAAATAATCGGCGGTCCATTGCCCGTCAATTTTACGATCCATTGTGTTTTCAAATAAAATAGCACCAAGGATATATTCGCTATCAAAAGCAGGACTCTTAATAATACGGGTTCTCATTTCATGTACAAGGGTGTACATTTCCTCGTCATTTGCATAACTGCTTTCTTCAACGCCATATTGCGATAATGCTTTTGGCGTGCTTCCGCCACTTTGATCTAATGCAGCGATAAATCCTTTGCCGGAATGCATACGTTCTAACTGTGTCTGGTTTATTTTTTCCATAATATTTTAAATTTTAGATTAATTTGATGTTACTTTCCCTTGCCTCAAAATTTGTTTGAAAAGAGAATCTCTAAATTACAATTTAAATATATGTTTCTGTGTTAATGAATATTAGTTAAATTATGAAATCCATTCACGCGGATTTTCCAATACATTTACTAATCTTTCTTCTTCACTTCCCGCTTCTGCATGATGATCATAAACCCATTGAACGTGTGGAGGCAAACTCATTAAAATACTCTCAATTCTTCCATTGGTTTTTAAACCGAATAAAGTGCCTTTGTCATGAACCAAATTGAACTCAACATAACGGCCACGACGAATTTCCTGCCAGTTTCTGTTTTCTGGAGTATATTCTAATGTTTTTCTTTTCTCAACAATTGGAACATAAGCCTCTAGGAAACTATTACCAACTTCGGATACAAAATTAAACCAGTTTTCCATTGCCATTGATTCATTTGCTTTGCAATAATCAAAAAACAAACCGCCAATTCCGCGGGCTTCGTTTCTGTGTGCATTCCAAAAATAAGCATCACATTGTTTTTTATATTTTGGATAAAACTCTAGATTGTGTTTGTCACAAGCCGTTTTACACGTTTGATGAAAGTATGTTGCATCTTCTTCAAACAAATAATAAGGCGTTAAATCTTGTCCACCGCCAAACCATTGTTCGATTACTTTTCCGGTTTCATCATACATTTCAAAATATCGCCAATTAGCGTGCACGGTAGGAACCATGGGGTTTTTAGGATGAATAACCAAACTTAGTCCACAGGCAAAAAAATCAGCTTCGCCAACGCCAAACATCTTTTGCATGGCTTCAGGAAGTTTTCCATGAACCGCTGAAATGTTTACACCGCCTTTTTCGAAAACAGCTCCGTTTTCAATAACGCGCGTTCTTCCGCCGCCGCCTTCCGGGCGTTTCCAAAGATCTTCACGGAATTTTGCTGTTCCGTCGACAGCTTCTAATCCAGCACAGATTTGGTCTTGTAGATTTTGTATGTATGCGTAAAATTTATCTTTCATGAGTATTGTATTCTGATTTTAATAATCCAAAATAAACGACATCTTCTAATGTTCCCTCGCTGCTTTTAAATTCTTCTCGTAATATTCCTTCTTGTTTAAAATGATGTTTCAATGCAATTTGCTGACTTGCAGTATTAATTTTTGAAGTGCAGATAAAAACTTTGTTCATTTTTAAAGTATTGAAACAAAAAGCTAATGTTTCTGAAACCAATTTGGAGATAATTCCTTTTCCCTGATAATCTTCATCAACAAAATAACCTAATTCGCATTTTGCTTTTTGATTATCTATGCTTTTTATGCACAAATACCCAATTAAAGCGTTGGTATTTATATCCCTTGGATAAAAAAAGTAACCTTCTTTATGGTTTTCCTTATCCTGGTTTAAAGCAATAAATTGTTTTGTTTTTTCTAAATCTGCAGCGTTTTCTAAAGTAACCGGAAATATTTTAGCGATGTGGTTTTTATTCTTTTCGATAAGGTTGTAAAACTCTTCCGGAAGAATATTGTTAATCGTTTCTATTTTCCAATCTGTAAAACTCATTTTTATTTGTTTTTAGCCGAGGCAATTTTAGCATTTATTCCAAAAGAGAAAACTTTGCTTTCTTGTTGAATATATTGGTAAAGAGCTAAAGCTTTAGCTGTAAAATTATAGTTTTCAACTTTTGAAAAATCCATTAAAAAATCAGCAAATAGTTCTAATTGATTAAAATCTAAATGACGACGAACTAATAATGCAATTAATTCATCATCTTCATAATCAATCAAGGTTTGAATGTTTAAACCGAATTCTTTTAACTGATTTTCGATGTCAGATTTCGCATCATTGGTCAATGGCTGAGGTACAAAGTCAAGCGAGCGCAATGTCTTCAGGACATTGTCAATTCTAATTGCTTCGTCATCTCTAAGGCCTTTGTTGAGCATTATCTTCTGAGTTTTCAGTCGCAGTCTCAGTTTTCAGTTTTGAAGTGTGACTGAAAACTGAGACTGAATACTGTATACTATATACTATATACTATTGCCCGTATTCCTTAACAGCGTCAATAAACGCTTTTGCGTGATCTACAGGAATATTTGGTAAAATTCCGTGACCTAAATTTACAACATATTTATCTTTTCCGAATTCGTCGATCATTTCGTGAACCATTTTTTTGATAGTTGGAATTGGAGAAAGCAATCTTGACGGATCAAAGTTTCCTTGTAAAGTAATGTTTCCACCAGACAAATAACGCGCATTTCTAGCCGAACAAGTCCAATCTACTCCCAATGCCGAAGCTCTACTTTTACCCATTTCGCCAAGGGCAAACCAGCATCCTTTTCCGAAAACGATAACCGGAGCGTGATCAGCTAATGCTTCAACGATTTGGTTGATATATTTCCATGAAAATTCCTGATAATCAACCGGAGAAAGCATTCCTCCCCAGGAATCAAAAATTTGAACGGCATCAACTCCCGCTTTTACTTTTTCTTTTAAATATAAAATGGTTGTATCTGTAATTTTTTGTAATAAAGTATGTGCTGCAGCTGGGTTTGAGAAGCAGAAACCTTTTGCAGTGTCAAAACTTTTAGAACCTTTTCCTTCAACAGCATAGCAGAAAATTGTCCAGGGCGAACCAGCGAAACCAATTAACGGAACTTCGTCGTTCAGCATTTCTTTAGTCAATTTAATAGCGTCCATTACATAACCTAAACTTTCCTGAATATCCGGAACGTAAACTCTATGGACATCAGCAAGAGAACGAATTGGGTTTGGTAAAAACGGACCAAAATTCTCTTTCATCAACACTTCAATTCCCATTGCCTGTGGAACAACCAAAATATCTGAGAACAAAATAGCAGCATCCGGAGCGATTCTGCGAATGGGCTGAACTGTGATTTCCGCAGCTAATTCAGGAGTTTGACAACGGGTAAAGAAATCGTATTTATCACGCAAAGCGATAAATTCCGGCAAATATCTTCCGGCTTGACGCATCATCCATACTGGCGGACGTTGAACAGTTTCTCCTTTAAGTGCTTTTAAAAATAGGTCGTTTTTTAACATGTTTTTTTATTTTAGGTGCAAAGCCACAAAGGGACAAAGTTGCAAAGGTTTTATTTATATTCGTGAATTACATCCTCAATTACATCTTCAACCGTTGGCTGATCCGCGATTATGATGTTTTTTGTAATTTTATGTAAAGCTTCTGCGGTGGTTTCTCCAATGCAAAAGCAAGTTTCTTTCTTAATTGTATTCTCTTTTAAATAGCTTTCAACGCCAGACGGACTAAAAAATAAAATAGCATCAACGGCTGTTTTTATTTTCTGGGAAGTTAATGAAGTCTCATAAACCTTAATTTCGTTGAATTTTACATCGGCTTCTTTTAAAGCCTGAGGCAATGTTTCTCTACGAAGATTTCCGCTGAAAAAAGTATAGCTTTCATTGTTGTAAATCAAAGTGATGATTTCAGCTAAATCTGAGGCATAACCTGTGTAAGCAACAACATTAAAGCCACTTTCCGATAAAAGGATTTTTGTTTTTAAGCCAACACAAAAAACGTTTTTACTTTTGAGCTGTTCTGATTTTGGATCTGATAAAAGACTATGAACTGCATTCTGACTCGTAAAAATCAGATTTTCGTTGAGGTCTTTTAATTCGAAAGATTTGTTTTGTGTCTGAATGAAATCTGCTTCATGAACTTCAAAATTGGCTTTTACCAATGCTTGTTTTTGTTCGCCCGACAGCTTTTTTGTGGATAATATCTGAATTGATTTTGCCATTATTTCTTTAGAGATTCTTTAATAGATTGCATCAATTCGGCTCCGCCATTATTTAAAATTTCCTGAGCAGCGAAGAATCCCAGCTTTTTCCATTCTGAAATGTCAACCGTTTTGTTGATTTCCAATTTTTGCTTTCCATCAACAGAAAGTAAAATACCTTGAAAATGCAAAGTGTCTTCGTCTTCGTTATATGTTACTAAAGCTCCAATTGGCGCGGTACAACCGCCTTCCAGCGTTCTTAAAAACTGACGCTCGATGTACGTACAAATTTCAGTTTCAATATCGTTTAATTGCGAAAGGGCGTCGAGGGTATAATTGTCATTTTCCATTGCCACAACGAGCATTGCTCCTTGTGCCGGTGCCGGAATCATCCAATCAAGATTAATATAATTTTCTGGTTTCAGGTTGATGCGCTCTAAACCTGCAGCAGCAAAAACAGCTCCATCCCAATTATTGTCTTGTAGTTTTTGCATACGCGTGTTTACATTTCCACGTAAATCAACCACAGTATGATTTGGATATTTATTGAACCATTGTGCCTGACGACGTAAACTTCCGGTTGCAATTGTACTTGGATTTGCAAAATCAGGATTTCCTTTATGAACTAAAATGTCCAAAACATTGGCTCTTTCCAAAACTGCTGCCTGAACAATACCTTTTGGTAAAGCCGTTGGAACATCTTTCATCGAATGAACAGCAATGTCACAATCGCCGTTAATCATAGCGATGTCAAGAGTTTTAGTAAAAATTCCGGTAATCCCAAGTTCGTACAAGGGCTTATCCAGAATAATATCACCTTGAGATTTAACCGCAACAATTGAGGTTTTATAGCCTAAATCATTTAATTTTTTCTCGACAGTATGTGCTTGCCAAAGTGCCAATTCGCTATCGCGCGTTCCAATTCTGATTATTTTTTCAGCCATGTTTTACTTTTTCTCCACCATATAAGTAATATAAGTAAATTTAAGCAATGCGTAAATAACTAAAGTTAAATGAACTTATATAACTTATATGGTGGAAAATTTATGTTTTTAAGATGCTTTTATTTTAAAGACTTTTTCGATCCATTCGATGCTTTCATCGACCATGGTGTCGTCGTCTTTTAAGTGGTTTGCGAAATGTGTAGTGATTTTTTGAATGATTCTGTTGCTGATGATTTCAGCTTGAGCTTCATTAAAATCTGCAATTTTTCTGCTTTGAAAATCTAATTCCGAAACTTTAATAGCATTCAGTTTTTCTTTTAAAGCATTGATAGTAGGAGCAAATTTTCGTCCTTTTGTCCAGGTTACAAATTCTTCTTTAATTTCTTCAATAATAGCTTCAGCAGCAGGAATATGTAATTTTCTGTTTTCCAAAGTTTCATCTGTCAATTGAGACAAATAATCCATGTGAATTAAAGTTACACCTTCTAATTCCTCTACATTTTCATGAACGTTTTTCGGAATCGATAAATCCAGAATCAATAAAGGTTTTTTAAGATTTAAAATCGCTTTATCAACCGTTGGGTTTTGAGCGCCAGTAGCAACAACCACAACATCTGCTTTTTGAAGTTCTAAATGCAGTTCTGAATAATCTTTAACAATCAAATTTAGTTTTCCTGCCAATTTCTCAGCTTTGTCTTTCGTTCTGTTTATTAAAGTAATGTGTTCGTTTTTGGTATGTTTTACAAGATTTTCGCAAGTATTTCTTCCGATTTTTCCTGTTCCGAAAAGTAAAATGTTTTTATTCCCGATGTCTTCTACATTTTTGATAATGTACTGAACCGATGCAAAAGAAACCGAAGTCGCTCCAGAACTAATTTCTGTTTCGTTCT
This sequence comes from Flavobacterium sp. MMLR14_040, assembly GCF_033657265.1. Lineage (NCBI taxonomy): Bacteria > Pseudomonadati > Bacteroidota > Flavobacteriia > Flavobacteriales > Flavobacteriaceae > Flavobacterium > Flavobacterium sp. MMLR14_040. The sequence goes on from NZ_JAWVWO010000012.1 coordinate 48,236, forward strand.
TGATTTTTTTACTCGCCTGAATCACAGCATTCACCAATCTTTCCATAAAAGTATTGGCTAAGCCCATTGATTTTGAATGTATGAAACTGGTTTTGATTTGAGATATAATTTCGAAATCGCCCAAAATCTGACTATCTAAACCGGTTCCTACGCGAAATAAATGATTTATAGCTTCCTGATTTTTATAAACAAATCCCACTTTTTGGAAAGCATCTACAGATCCGTTACTATTATCGCAAATAAGTTTTATTAATTGAAAAGGGTGTTCAGCAAAACCGTAGATTTCGGTTCTGTTGCAAGTCGAAGTGACTATTAAACTTTCTATTCCCTCTGTTTTAGCTTGTTCCAGCAAACGCGTTTTTGCAACTGCATCCAAACTAAATTTACCTCTAACCTCAGCATCAGCTTTTTTATAACTCAGACCAACTGAATAAAAATATAGGTGTTTCGGTGCGTTATTGTTTTCCATAAATCTACTTTCATAAAAGTGCAACAAAATTATCATTATAGTGTTTATAAAAGTAACGCTAAAAGTACTTTTTGTATCGCTGCATGTTTTTTTGTTTCTAAACGTCTGTTTTTATGCAAAAAGAAGTATTTTTGTAGCAAAATCAAGTTGTTAGAAATGATTTGTTTAGAGTGATTCTAAATAACATTTCCAATTTATTATGATTTTAGTTTTAAAAAAATATCGCTATGAGTTCTCAGGAAATTATAAAAATTGAAGACGACTTTACGCTTATTCGTTTTCAAAACGATAGTTCAGAACCATTTTTTGGACAGCACGAAGTTGGTAGTGGTCTGATACAGTTTCACTTCGGGATAAAAGGCAATGCTAAATTCTTGTTTAATCAGGGCACTTACGCTTTAGATTTAAAGGAAGAAAAATCACTGCTTTTGTACAATCCGCAGAAAGAATTACCGCTGAATTTAGAGTTAGCTCCAAATTCATGGGTCATTTCTGTAATTGTATCGATCAAGAAATTTCACGCGTTGTTTTCTGCAGAAGCAGATTATATTACTTTTTTAAGTCCTGATAATAAGGACAAAAAATATTATAACGAAGGAAATATTAGTCCTTCAATGGCTATTGTGCTAAGTCAGCTGTTTCATTACAACCTTCATCCTTCCATAAAAAATCTTTATTATAAAGGAAAAGGATACGAATTGTTGAGTTTGTATTTTAATAGAACCGAAGATCCAAACGCAGAACAATGTCCGTTTTTGATTGATGAAGATAACGTTTTGAAGATTCGAAAAGCAAAAGAAATTATCATCGCCAATATGGCTGAACCTCCCGGATTGCAAGAGTTGGCAGATGAAATTGGTTTGAATTTGAAGAAACTTAAAATGGGTTTCAAACAAATTTATGGGGATACGGTTTATGGTTTTCTATTTGACTATAAAATGGATTTCGCCCGAAAACTTCTCGATAGCGGATCTTATAATGTAAACGAAGTAGGATTGAAAATTGGCTACAGCACCGGAAGTCACTTTATTGCGGCGTTCAAGAAAAAATTTGCCACAACTCCAAAAAAGTATTTGATGTCGATTAATACGAATGTTTAGGTTTTTTCGCCACTCCAGATAGCTATCGGGATTCACAAATTAGCACGAATTTTAAATCTGCGAAAACCTGTTAAACCCGTCAAATCAGTGTGCTAATATCCAGAAATCAATTTTAGATATTCAACAATAAATAATAAATAATAAATATCATATTTCTAAAAAGTAGCAATTTCTACTTTTGACGAAATTTTAAAAACAAATTAAACGCTTAAAGCCTAGAGCTTAAAGCCTAAAGCAAAAGAATAAATGAAAGGCGTATTATTAGTAAACTTAGGATCTCCAGAAAGTCCGGAACCAAAAGATGTAAAACCATATTTAGATGAATTTTTAATGGATAAATACGTAATTGACGTTCCGTATTTATTGCGTGCATTTTTAGTTCGTGGAATTATTTTGAGAAAAAGACCGGAAGAATCGGCACATGCTTATAAGAAAATCTGGTGGGAGGAAGGTTCTCCGTTAGTGGTTCTTTCAGAAAGAATGCAGAAAAAAGTACAGCCTTTGGTAAATGTTCCAGTTGCATTGGCAATGCGTTACGGAAGCATGACGATCGAAAAAGGACTTCAGGAATTACACGACAAAGGCGTGACAGAAGTAATGCTTTTTCCGTTATATCCACAATACGCAATGGCATCAACTTTAACTATTTTGGTCAAAGCCGAAGAAATTCGTAAAAAGAAATTTCCACAAATGACTTTTACCGATGTTCCTGCGTTTTACAATAAACCAGATTACATTAAAAATCTGGCAGATTCTATTCAGAAACATTTAGTTGGTTTTGATTATGATCATTTATTGTTTTCGTATCATGGTATTCCGGAGCGTCATATTCGTAAAACAGATGTAACAAAGTCACATTGTAAAATCGATGGATCTTGTTGTAACACGCCTTCGCCAGCACATGATTTTTGTTACCGTCACCAGTGTTATGAAACTACAAGACAAGTTGTGAAATTATTGGGACTTCCGGCAGATAAATACAGTCTTACTTTTCAATCGCGTTTGGCGGGAGACAAATGGTTAGAACCGTATACAGATGTTGAAATTGATAAAATGCCAGGAAAAGGAATCAAAAATTTAGCGGTTGTAACGCCGGCTTTCGTTTCTGATTGTTTGGAAACTCTGGAAGAAATCGCGATGCGTGCCAAAGAAGATTTTGAAGCAAATGGCGGAGAAAAGTTTTTTGCAATCCCATGTTTGAATGATGATGATGAATGGTGCCAAACTGTGGGTAATTGGATTAATGATTGGGCTAAATAGAAAATAGAAGAAAGAGTAAAGAAAAAAGACTTTATAATGGACGTAAGTTGTGTCCAAAATAAAATTTATTTCAGGTTTCAAGTTACGATCAACTTTAAGAAAAAACCTGAAACCTGAAACCTGAAACAAAAAGCATGGAATATTATAACTATTTAAAGTCGCTACATCTTATTTTTGTAATAACCTGGTTTGCAGGTTTGTTTTATATTGTGCGTTTGTTTGTATATCAAATTGAAGCCAACGAAAAACCTTCTCCTGAAAAGGAAATTTTACAAACACAATACAAAATAATGACCTATCGTTTGTGGTATATTATTACGTGGCCATCGGCAGTTTTGGCAAGTGTTTTTGCTTTTTGGATGCTGTTCTTTACAGATGCAGGTCATGCCTGGATGAAAATGCCATGGATGCATGTAAAATTATGTTTCGTTTTTCTTTTATATTTATATCACGGAAAATGCCATCAGATTTTCAAACAATTGCAAAACGATGAGGTAAAATATTCCAACAACTTCATGCGTTTATGGAATGAAGGTGCTACGATTATACTTTTTGCCGTAGTTTTTTTAGTAGTTTTAAAAAGTGCCATCAACTGGATTTTTGGCGTAATCGGGATTATTTTATTCTCGGTTTTAATAATGCTGGGATTTCGATTTTATAAAAGAATCAGAGAGGAAAAATAGTATTCAGTCACAGTTTTCACTCTGACACTGAAAACTGCGACTGCGACTGCGACTGAAAACTAAAATTTATGCTTAACAACTTCAAAATGTCAATGCTTTCACTGCGTACCAGGATTTTCCTGTCGATGATTGTATTGATTGTTGTGGCATCTTTTTTATTGGCTTCCATTTCGATTATTCAATTTAAAAATGAAGCCAAAGAATATCATCAGGAACGTTTAGAGAGAAAAGAAAATGCGGTAAAAGAACATATTAATTACGTTCTGGCAACGACAACTTACCCTTTGAAAACAGCCAATTTAGATTTGATTTTTAAAGATAAAATTCATGAACTGGCTCAAATTCACAAAATCGAAATCAATATTTACAGCCTTGACGGAAAGCTGTTAAAATCCTCAAAAGAATCTTTTGCGGTTGATAAAGTAGCGCCTCCGGTTCCGGACTATATTTTAAAACTGGTTCGATCTTCTATCGAAAAACGTTTTGTTGACATTAAAACCATCGACGGAGTCAAAAACAGATCCTCTTATAGTTTAATTAAAGACGAAAAGTTTAAACCACTTGGAATTTTAAACCTTCCGTATCTGGAAGACGATGGTTATTACGACAATGAGTTAAATACGTTTCTGATTCGTTTAAGTCAGGTATATTCTTTTATGCTGATTGTGGCTTTTGCTTTGGCCTACTTCCTTTCAACTTATATCACAAAATCATTAAAAACCATTTCCGACAGACTGGAAGAAACCAATCTGGATCAGAAAAACGAGAAAATTGTTTTAGAAGCCAATAGTAAAGAAGTTAATTTCCTGATTAAGGCTTATAACGGAATGGTTGATAAATTGGAAACCAGTGCTATAAAACTGGCTCAAAGCGAACGTGAAGAAGCGTGGCGTGAAATGGCAAAACAGGTAGCACACGAAATCAAGAATCCGCTTACGCCAATGCGTTTAACGGTGCAGAGTTTTCAACGCAAGTTTGATCCAACGGCACCAGATGTAAAACAGAAATTAAACGATTACTCTGAAACCTTAATTCAGCAAATTGATACCATGACGGCGGTGGCTTCGGCATTTTCGAATTTTGCTTCGATGCCGGCACAGCAAAATGAAACTTTGAATGTGGTTGAGGTTGTGGAGCTTTCACTGGATATTTTCAACGAAGATTATATTGTTTTTGAAAGCGAAGAAGAAGAAATAATCTCCAAAATGGACCGTACACAACTGATTCGCGTTATTACCAATTTGGTAAAAAATGCAACGCAGGCAATTCCGGAAAGTCAGTTTCACAAATCAATTCTGGTTACAGTAAAAAGAAGAAACAATAATGTTGAGATCGCAGTAAGAGATAACGGAATTGGGATTCAGAAACAGGATATCAGCAGAATCTTCGAACCAAAATTCACCACCAAAACCAGCGGGATGGGACTTGGCCTCGGAATTATCAAAAACATCATCGAAAATTACAAAGGAACAATTACCTTTGAATCAACTTACGGAAAAGGAACAACCTTTAGAGTTTCCTTGCCTATCACAAACTCATAAAACCACTGTCATGAACTACGAAAATCTTTTAATTTCTATTGAAGAAAGAATTGCAACGGTAACCATTAACCGACCTACAAAGTTGAATGCTTTAAACAAAGCAACAATTAGTGATTTGAGTAAAGCGATAAAATTACTGGCAAAAAATGATGATGTTCGTGTTATTGTAATTACGGGAAGTGGAGAAAAAGCATTTGTGGCCGGAGCTGATATTTCAGAATTTGCAAATTATACTATTGTCGAAGGCGCACAACTTGCAGCTGAAGGACAGGAAACCTTATTTGATTTTATAGAAGGTTTAAAGAAACCTGTAATTGCAGCCGTAAATGGCTTTGCGCTTGGAGGCGGATTAGAGTTGGCAATGGCTTGTCATTTTAGAGTTGCCTCAGATAATGCAAAAATGGGATTACCGGAGGTAACTTTAGGATTAATTCCGGGTTACGGAGGAACACAGCGTTTGCCTCAGTTAGTGGGTAAAGGCCGTGCAATGGAAATGATTATGACTGCTGCAATGATTTCTGCAGAAGAAGCCAAAGAATACGGTTTGGTAAATCACGTAGTTCCTCAGGCTGAACTTTTGACTTTTACAAACGTAATCGCCCAAAAAATCATTAAAAATGCTCCGTTTGCTATCAGTAGAGCAATAAAAGCAATAAATGCTAATTATACAGATGGTAAAAATGGTTTTGATACCGAAATTAAATCGTTCGGAAAATGTTTCGGTACTCAGGATTTTAAAGAAGGAACAACTGCATTTTTAGAAAAACGTAAAGCTGAATTTACAGGAAAATAAAGTTTTACCACAGAGATACGCAAAGATCTTTCACAGAGTTTCACAAAGATTTATAAAAAGCTTTGCGAAACTTTGCGGTTAAATATAACACAGAAAATTTAAAACTTAGAACCTCAGCATCTCAGAACCTTAGAAACTTTAAAAAAATGTACGAACCTATATTTGCTCTTTTTTGTGAGCGTGTAAAAGAAAGCATTCAAAGCGGCACTTTTGCAAAATTAACCTTAGCCAAAACAATGGGCGATACTGAAATTAAGAACATCTATTTTAGATTAGTTCTTAATGAAGATAATACATTTTCAATTTCATTGACAACTCGTTATAAAACTGAAGAAGTTGAGAGCATTCATACCCTGGATGAAGCTTTATTGGTTTTAGGAACTTACATCAAAAATCCGTTTTTGACAGCACTTTTGTTTACAACCGATAATGATGTGACTTTTAAAGTAAACAAAAAGAACGCCGGAAGTATTATTGAACAAGAGCCGACTTTTAAGAATGCTTCGCCGGTAATGCTTGAAATGATCGAAAAAGGAATTGTCTAATTTTGTCTTATTTTAAAACTATTAAGATTTTATCGATCTTTTTCTTGTAAATAACTTCCTAATTTTGCGGAAAAATTAATAGCTAAATTGTTTTCAGATGAATGTTTATAGAGTGTCATACAGACTGAAAGTTTTTATTGTAGTTTTTTCCGTTTTAGTAATACTCACGTTTGGGAGTTTGTTAATGGTTCCTTTCGTTACATTGCCTGCAGATTCATTGGCATTTCAAATATATGACAAAAGTTTATCGACAGGTTATTTGTTTTATTTGACTCCTGTCCTGAGTTTTATCATGATCATTTTTGCGGTTCTTTTAATAATAAATGCTTTTAGTAAAAAAGTTGTTTTCACTAGTGATGCCATAATTTCAACGGATATATTTGAAACCCGTAAATTGATTTTTAGTGAGATAAAAGGTTTCGGGATAAGTAATTTTATGCTTTATATCGAAACAAATTCTAACGCTAAAAAACGAATTGCAATCAATGTGTTAAGTTTGAACAAAGTAGATAATTTGATGCAAAATTTAGAAAGCAAATTTGTTAATTTGGATTTTCTTGTAACTGAAAAAGTCTAAACCAGCTTCACAAACAAATTTGAAGCAATCTTATTAGAAATTGATAATTCCCTACCGTCAACTTTGATTTTGACTGATAAATCGAAAGATTCTTTGGACAAGAATTCAATTTTAGAACCTAGCGCAATTTCTTGTTTGTCCAAATATTTCAGGAATTCAGATGAAGTATCTTTCACGCCTACGCAAATACCAACCTGATTTTCGGTTAATTCAGAAAGCAACTGTTTTTCAATCTTAACAATTCTTCCATTTGCATCCGGAATAGGGTCACCATGCGGATCTTCCGTAGGATTACCCAAAAAATCATCCAGACGGTTAATCAATTGCTCTGATTTGATGTGTTCCAATTGTTCAGCAATATCATGAACCTCATCCCAGGAAAAGTTGAGTTTTTCGACTAAAAATACTTCCCATAAACGATGTTTTCTAACAATCATCTTGGCGGCCAACTTTCCGTTGTCCGTTAAAGAAACGCCCTGATATTTTTTATAATTCACTAAATCTTTCTCAGACAATTTTTTAAGCATATCTGTAACCGATGAAGCTTTAGTCTCCATCATTTCAGCAATTGCATTTGTGCTTACTTCAGTTTCTAATGAAGCAGTAAGATGGTATATCGCTTTAAGGTAGTTTTCTTCTGAAAAAGTCATTTTTTTTTTCTTTTTGAGGGACAAAGATTCAAAGGGACAGAGGTTCAAAGTAGAAACCTTTGTCCCTTTGCAACTCTGGACCTCTGTGCCTAATTTATTTAACAATCAACAAAGGTATAGAAATTTTATGTCTCAATTTATCTACCGTTGTGCCAAATAAAATATCTTTTAAGCCAGTGTGGCCGTGGGTTCCCATTACCAGAATATCAAAATTTCCCTTATTGATAATCTTCGGGATCACGGTGTTAGGTTTTCCAAAGCCAAGTTCAGTTTTGATGTTGAAGCCCTTCTGCGAAAGCATATCTTTATATTCTAATAATAATTTTTCATCAACTGTCGTTTCGTGATCGTCGACGTGACCTCCGTACATTAAGGCACCAACAGTTTCAACAATGTGAATTAAGGTGTATTGTGCGTCGATTCCGCCCAGTTCAAACGCATTGTTTAGTGCAGCTTCATCGGCTTTCGAGAAATCGACTGAAATAGCGATGTTTTTCTTGTTGTAAACTGCCCTTGGCGTATATTCCAGTTTTAAATGATGAGGCGAATGATTTTCGATATTTGATTTTATTCTGGCAATAAAAGGTTTTACAACAATGTAAAGCAACAAAGCCAGAAATCCAAAAGCAAGCGGAACAACCGTAAACCAAAGAAGTGCAGGATGATTTGAACTTTCAAGCCATGATGAAATCTCATCATAAACTAATTTTGCATTTAACGTTACAATAATCGAAGCTATAATCCAGGCTGCAATTTGGGTTATTCTGGAAATATGAAACCCTTTCATTTTGGTTTTATCGCTCACAAAATGTATCAGTGGAATGATTGCAAACCCTAATTGTAAACTCAAAATTACCTGGCTTAGAATCAAAAGTTTTCCGGTTACGCTTTCGCCATAAATTAATATTACGATAACCGCAGGAACAATCGCAATTAAACGAGTAATAATTCGGCGCACCCAAGGCTGAATTCGTAAATTCAAATAACCTTCCATTACAATTTGTCCGGCTAAAGTTCCGGTCACTGTAGAACTTTGTCCGGCGGCAATTAAGGCGACGGCAAATAAAATGGGAGCCCACTTTGTTCCCAATAGCGGTTCCAGAAATTCGTGTGCATCCTGAATTTCGGCGACTTGAAACATTCCGTTTTTATAAAATGTCGCCGCTGCCAAAATTAAAATAGCCGCATTTACAAAAAACGCGAGATTTAAAGCAATTGTAGAATCTATAAAATTGTATTTCAAAGCCTGTTTAATTCCGGCTGGAGTTCGGTCGAATTTTCTGGTTTGGACCAGTGAAGAGTGCAGATACAAGTTATGCGGCATTACCGTTGCACCAATTATTCCAATAGCGATATATAAGGCGGCTGAACTCGGAATCGAAGGGATCAATCCGTAAATTACCTTATCTAATTCCGGTTCGGCAAAAATCATTTCAAAAATAAAAGAGAATCCAATAATCGCTACTAAAGCGATAATAAACGCTTCCATTTTTCGAATTCCTTTATTGATTAAGAATAATAAAATGAAAGTATCTAAAACGGTAATCAAAACACCTTCGATAAGCGGAATACCAAACAATAGATTGATTCCGATGGCCATTCCCAAAACTTCCGCTAAGTCGCAGGCTGCTATGGCAATTTCGGCAAGAAAGTATAAAATATAATTGATGAATTTAGAATAGGTTTCTCTTGAAGCCTGTGCCAAATCGCGTTGTGTTACGATTCCAAGTCTTGCGCTTAAACTTTGCAAAAGTAAAGCCATTAGGTTGCTCATTAGCAAAACCCAAAGTAAAGAATAGCCAAACTGACTTCCACCAGCGATATCTGTTGCCCAGTTTCCGGGATCCATATAACCCACACTTACTAAATAAGCGGGGCCTAAAAAGGCTAATATTTTTCTGAATCCTGTTTTTTTATGTTCTGTAGCAACCGATTGGTGAACTTCTTCTAACGATTTGGTCATTGTAAAAAATGTTGTTTAAACAAATATAGGGATAAATTATATTCGTGCAACAATATTTTTAGGCAAGTCTAAATCTTAAATGTTAGAATTTAAACAATTTGGACATAATCCTGATAAGGTGAAATTTATCTCCTTTACTTTATAATTATTCGGCATAATATAACTCGGCTTAACATTTTCGAGGCAAGTAATCTCATGGCAGTTTTCGCAGCTAAAATGTGCGTGATTATGTATGTGTACTCGCTGATGAGAATGGTTGCATTTTGCGTATTTAACCGTACCGTCAAGATTAGAAATTTTATGAATAATATCATCACTCATTAAACGATCCAAGATCCTGTAAGTTGTAACCCGATCACAAATATCGTTTAGTTGTTTTTGAATTTCTGTATGAGACAGTGCAGTTTTAGATTTGTCAAAAACCTCTAAAACGGCTGTCTTTGCTGCGGTGTTACGTGTTGTTTTCATATAATATGAATTAATAAATATTTAACGCAACATTGTTGCAATTAATTTTAATGTGTATATTTGCAACAAAATTGCATTAAGCAAATGTACAAGAAATGAAGAAAATAGCAACATCCTTTTACGATATTTTAGGAATTTCCAGCGCGACTGTTTGTTTGGTTCACTGTCTGGTTTTTCCACTCCTTACAATTCTTCCTTTGGGGGTTAGTCACAATTCTTTTATTGATTTATTTTTTGCTGTAATTGGTTTGATTGCAGTTTTCAAAATTATCAAAAAATCTAATCTGTTGGTGGCAACTATTCTTATTATTTCAATGGCATTAATCTGGATTAGTGTTTTAAGCGAAATAATTCTGGACCTTCATCTTGATTTGATTTTTATTGGCGGAATCGGAATGATCATCGGACATCTTTTAAATTATAAATTCCATAGAAACAGAAATCATTAAAATTACAATATTATGATACAGCAAAAAGACTTTGAAGTGATTATTGTTGGTGGAAGTTATAGTGGACTTTCGGCAGCGATGAGTTTGGGTCGTTCGTTACGACAAGTTTTAGTAATTGACAGTGGTTTGCCTTGCAACAGACAAACGCCACATTCTCATAATTTTATTACACACGATGGTGAAAAGCCTGCTGTTATTTCGGCGAAAGCCAAAATACAAGTTGACTTTTATGACACCGTTCAGTTTTATAACGGAGTTGCTGTAGATGCAATTAAAACCGAGAAGGGTTTTGAAATTAAAACAGAAGACGGAAAAACATTCACTTCAAAAAAAATACTATTTGCAACCGGAGTTAAAGATTTGCTTCCGGAAATAAACGGTTTTGCAGATTGCTGGGGAATTTCGGTTTTACATTGCCCGTATTGCCACGGTTACGAAGTAAAAAAAGAGAAAACCGCAATTATTGCCAATGGCGAAATGGGATTTGAGTATGCAAAGTTAATTTCAAACTGGACAAAAGAATTAAGATTATTAACCAACGGAAAATCAACTTTAACCTCCAAGCAAACTAAGGTTCTTAAGAAACATCAAATAGAAATTATTGAAGACGAGATTGATTCATTGGAACATGAAAATGGGAATATTCAAAATGTTGTCTTCAAAAATCAAACAAAAATTGAGATAAAGGCCATTTATCACAGACCACCTTTTGAGCAGCATTGTTCTTTACCTGAAACTTTAGGCTGCGAATTAACAGAACAAGGTTTAATAAAGGTTGATATGATGCAGAAAACAAATATTCCGGGTATTTATGCAAGTGGAGATTCTGTGATTCAGGCGCGATCTGTGGCAATGGCAGTTTCTTCGGGATCTTTTGCTGGTGCTTCCATCAACAAAGAACTTATCGAAGAATCATTTATTTGATTTTTTGCCACGAGTTGCACTAATTTTCTCGAATTTAATTTGTGTTAATTCGTGCAATCCGTGGCAAAAAAATATTTCCAATTAACCGAATCAAAACACTTTTAAAAGTTTTTAGGTTGAGAATTGTTATTTGTCAAATTTAATTTTTAGATTTGTCTAAATTTAATTTTGCAACGATGGAAAATTCAATATTAGTATTGATTTTGTTTACTTTACAACTCTCCTTTGCTCAGGAAACCACTTCTGTTTCTGGTTTTGTATCCGACGAAGGAAGAAAGATACAAGCCGCAAGCGTGCATTTATTGGGTACGAACCAAAAAACAGTTACAGATAGTTTGGGATATTATTCTTTAGATAATGTTGCCGTTGGAAATCATACCATTCAGATTTCTTATTCAGGTTTTCAAACTTTAAAAAAGAAAATAGAAGTCACAAAAGATGCTATCAACACATTCAATTTTGAATTAACCGATAATCAAAATCAACTAAACGAAGTTGTTGTTTCAGGAACTTTAAAAGCAGTGAAACGATTAGAAAGTGCCGTTCCTGTTGAGGTTTATTCCCCGGTTTTCTTCAAGAAAAATCCAACAGCTAGTATTTATGAAGCGCTTCAAAACATTAATGGTGTTCGGCCACAGCTTAATTGTGGTGTTTGTAATACAGGCGATATTCATATAAACGGATTGGAAGGTCCGTATACTTTGGTTTTGATTGATGGAATGCCAATTGTAAGCAGTCTTTCGACGGTTTATGGTTTATCCGGAATTCCGAATTCTCTTGTGGAACGAATCGAGATTGTAAAAGGTCCCGCTTCGTCATTGTACGGAAGTGAAGCCGTTGGCGGTTTGATTAACATTATTACTAAAAACCCAACAACTGCGCCGATGTTTTCTGCGGATTATTTTACAACTTCTTATTTTGAAAGTAATCTTGATTTAGGAATGAAGTTTAATGCCGGAAAAAAAGCAATTTCACTTTTAGGACTTAACTATTTCAACTACGATCAGGTAATAGACAAAGACAAAGACAACTTTACAGATGTGACTTTGTCTGAGCGAATTTCGATTTTTAATAAATGGAATTTTCTACGTAACAATAATCGCCTTTTTACGATCGCAGCTCGCGGAATGTATGAAGATCGCTGGGGTGGAGATGTTCGTTGGGAAAAAAAATACCGAGGCGGGGATGAAATTTACGGTGAAAGCATTTATACCAAAAGAGGAGAATTAATAGGAAGCTATCAATTGCCTTTTGAAGAAAAACTGATGCTTTCGTTCTCCGGAAATGTCCATTATCAGGACAGTCGTTACGGAACAACATCGTATATCGCGAATCAGAAGATTGGTTTTTTGCAATTAACGTGGGATAAAAAAATAGGTCGAAATGATTTCCTTGCCGGAATCGCCAACCGATATTCGTATTATGACGATAATACCACGGCAACAAAGGAAGCAGAAAGTACATGGCTGCCCGGAATTTTTGTTCAGGATGAAATTACCCTTTCACCAAAAAGTCAGGTTTTGCTGGGAATGCGTTACGATTACAACTCAATTCATGGTTCTATTTACACGCCAAGATTTGCTTACAGATGGAAGAAAAGCGACAATACGATTTTTAGATTCAACGCCGGAACGGGATTTAGGGTTGTGAATTTATTTACAGAAGATCACGCAGCACTTACGGGTTCAAGAGATGTGGTGATTCAGAATGATTTGAAGCCCGAACAATCCATCAATGCAAATCTGAATTATATTCAAAAGATAAACTTTACCAACGGAACTTTTATCGGAATTGAAACAACGGCTTTTTATACCAGATTCAGTAATAAAATCATATCAGATTATGAAACGGACCCTAACAAAATTATTTATGACAATATCAACGGATATGCAATAAGCCAGGGAATCAGCACGAATGTTGACGTTAATTTCCCAACGGGATTAAAATTAATTTTAGGAGCAACAGTTCTAGATAATAAAAATGTCGAAAACGGAATTTCTGAAAGACCTTTTTTAACAGAAAATTTTACCGGAACCTGGAGCATTTCATATAAAATAGAATCCTTAAATTTATTGTTGGATTATACCGGAAATGTTTACAGCCCGATGAAATTGCCTTTACTGAGCGAATACGATCCGAGAAGTCCGGAATCTCCGTGGTATAGTATTCAGAATATTCAGTTTACGTATTCCGGCTGGAAGAATTTTGAGATTTATGGCGGAATCAAGAATCTGTTGAATTTTACTCCAAAACAAAACAATCCGTTTTTGATTTCAAGAACAAATGATCCTTTTGATAAAAACGTACAATATGATTTGGCAGGAAAAGTATTGGTTACACCCGATAATCCGTACGGTTTAACTTTTGACACGACTTATGTTTACGGACAAAACCAGACTATTCGCGGTTTTTTTGGATTGCGATATACTTTGAGGTAAAATTGTATGCTGCAGATTAAAAAGATTTTTTCGCCACGAATTGCACGAATTATCTCGAATTTAATTTGTGTAAATTAGTGAAATTCGTGGCAAACCATCTTTAAAATAATCTTTTTAATCTGTGAATCCCGATAAGCTATCGGGAGTGGTTAAAAAATAAAAAGAAATGAAAAAGCTAGCATTAATTATCTTCTTTTTTGGAATTACCTCAACAGGATTTTGCCAATTGCAAAGCAGGTCTTTTGAGGCAATTGATAGTTTGCAGCAAATTCAAAAAAGAAAAATTGTTGTTTTTATCCATACCGATTGGTGTCAGTTTTGCCAAAGAATGAAAAATACGACTTTTAAAAATCAGGAAATTATTGATAAACTGAATTCAGATTTCTATTTTATTGATTTTAATGCTGAGGAAAAACGAGATATCAAGTTTAATAACAAGACTTTTAAATACGCTCCTTCGGGAAATAATGTTGGTGTTCATGAACTCGCTTTGCAACTCGGAACAATGAACAATCAAATTGTATATCCGGTTTTGTGTGTTTTGAATGAAAAAAACGAAATCATTCTGCAGTACAACAGTTATCTAAGTCCAAAGGATTTTAAAATGCTTTTAGAAAAATTGAAAGAATAAAAATACTTATTTTTGAAAATGGATTCTTCTCAAATCAAACACTTCGATTACATTTTTACCGGAACGGGTTTAGCAGCTTTGATGACCGTATATAAAATGGTTTTGTCTGGAAATTTTAAAGATAAATCGGTTTTACTTTTAGACGAAAATCAAAAGAAAACCAATGACAGAACCTGGTGTTTTTGGGCAAAAGAAGAAACGATCTGGAATTCTGTCATTTCAAAAAAATGGGATTCGGCTTTATTTGCCAATGAAAATTTTAAACGCGATTTGGCGTTGAAGCCTTATCAATACAATCAAATTCGGGGATTAGATTTTTATAATTTTGTTTTTGATGAAATTTCAAAAGAATCCAATATTACTTTTCTAAAAGAGAAAGTAACCGACATCAACGAACTTGAAACGCACGTTTTTATCGGAACAGAAGAAAACCGATATACTTGTAATTATCTTTTCAATAGCATTTACACCAAAGCTTTTGCTTTAAGCCAGAATAAATATTCGGTTTTACAACAGCATTTTGTGGGTTGGTTTGTGAAAACCGAAGCCGAAATCTTCAATCTGCAGAAAGCCACTTTCATGGATTTTTCGGTAGAGCAAAAAGGCAATACCCGTTTTATGTATGTTTTGCCAACTTCTGAAACCGAAGCTTTGGTCGAATATACTTTGTTTTCAGAAAATCTGCTTTCAAAAGAAGAATATGAAAAAGAAATTCAGCTTTATATACAAAATCTTGGTACTCAGCAATATGAAATTATAGAAAGGGAGCAGGGAAGTATTCCAATGACATGTTATCCTTTTTGGAAAAAAAACACCAAACGCGTTCTGAATATTGGAACCGCCGGTGGCTGGACAAAAGCAAGTACAGGTTACACGTTTAAAAACACAGATAAAAAATCATCTCAATTAATCACGTTTCTTCAAAGTGATTCTTCGACTCCGCTCAGAATGACAAAATTTCATAAAAAAAACCGTTTCTGGTTCTATGATTTATTGCTTTTGGATATTCTGCATCGTCATAATGAATTGGGAAGTGCTATTTTTTCTTCTTTATTCAGAAAAGGAAATCCAGCTTTGATTTTCAAGTTTCTGGATGAAGAAACTACTTTGATTGAAGACTTTAAAGTGATTTTAAAATGTCCCAAAATGCCATTTATTAAGGCTTTGTTTCGGGTAATATTCAAATAGGATTTTTTCACGCAGATTTGGCACATTGAACAGATTTTATTTTGATTTAATAGGCTTTCAAATAATCTGCTCCATGTGCGTGCAATTACTTTATCTGTAAAAATGCCCTATTTTTTTGTTTTAAGAACCTCTAAAGGTGATTTAAAAGTTATTCAACATCTAATTTTGCCGATGAAAACAAAGTAGATATGACGTAATCGCTTATTTACGATAATGAATTTAATTGACAAATTATGGGAGTTACTAAACACTTAAATTTTGACATAGAAACAAAGGGAATAGGAAAAATTTGCAAAGCACTTGGGCATCCAACGCGAATTCAAATTATGACCCTTTTATGGAAACGAAACAACAGAACTTGTGGTGAAATTGTTGAACTGATTCCATTAGCGCAATCAACAATTTCAAAACATTTACTGGAATTAAAAAAAGCAAATCTGGTACATATAAAGAACGAAGGAAAAAAAATAATCTATTCTATTGACGTTGAGAATATAGAAAAGCTTAAAAAATATTTGACCAGTTACCTTTCGACTATTGAAATTGCAGAACAAAATAAGGCAACCGTTTTAACTACACGACACAGAATAAGCAGAAACAGCCATTTGAAAGAACACAATTATCAATTTACTCATAAAAAGATAAAACAAGCAATTTAGATTTTTTAAATAGCAGAATTATCGAAAAAGCTTTACATGTTTTTATATCATTTTGTTTGATTTAAATCTTATATCGAACTATAACAAAACTTTATACTTCAAATTTACTAGTTGCGAGTAAACTTTGTAACTTTGCAAGATCAAAAGTAAAATTTTAAAAGATAAAAATATGTATCCAGAAGAAATGGTAAAACCAATGCAAGCTGAACTTACTGCTGCAGGTTTTCAAGATTTACATAGTGCTGATGCTGTAGATAATGCTATCAAAGCTGAAGGTACCACTTTAGTTGTTGTAAACTCTGTTTGTGGTTGTGCTGCTAGAAATGCACGTCCGGGAGCAAAAATGAGTTTAGAAGGCGCTAAAAAACCAGATCACTTAATTACTGTTTTCGCAGGTGTTGACAAGGAAGCTGTAGATGCTGCAAGACAACATATGTTTCCATTTCCTCCATCTTCGCCATCTATGGCTTTGTTCAAAAACGGAGAATTGGTTCACATGTTAGAGCGTCACCACATCGAAGGTCGCCCAGCTGAATTAATCGCTGAGAACTTGCAAGATGCGTTTAATGAATTCTGTTAATTAGGTTCAAAGAAGCAAAGGTACAGAGGTACAAAGATTTTAAAAGCACTATTAATTTAGTGCTTTTTTTGTTTTTAACAAATACATTGTCATTGTTAAGCATTAAAAACCGTAGCAACTCAGAACCTTTGTCGCTTTGAACCTTTGCATCTTAGAACCTTTTTTGTATTTTTGCACCTCAAAAATAATTTCTAAACTTAAAACTGTTTATAGCATGCAACTGTACAACACTTTGAGCGCAGAAGAAAGAGCCATCATGATCGATGATGCCGGTAAACAACGACTAACGTTGTCTTTCTATGCGTATGCCAAAATTCAAGATCCCAAAAAATTTCGCGACGATTTATTTTTAGCCTGGAATAAGCTCGATGCTTTAGGCCGAATTTATGTTGCCAATGAAGGAATAAATGCTCAGATGAGTATTCCTGAAGAAAATTTAGAAGCTTTTAGAGCAACTCTTGAAGTTTATGATTTCATGAAAGGTATACGATTGAATGAAGCTGTAGAACATGATGATCATTCCTTTTTAAAACTAACGATTAAAGTTCGTGATAAAATCGTTGCTGATGGTTTAAATGACGAAACCTTTGATGTTACAGATATTGGCGTTCACCTGAAAGCCAAAGAATTCAATGCTATTTTGGATGATCCCAACACTATTGTAGTAGATTTTAGAAATCATTACGAAAGTGAAGTTGGTCATTTTAAAGGCGCAATTACTCCAGATGTTGAAACTTTTAGAGAGAGCTTGCCGATAATCAACGAACAGCTTCAAAATCATAAAGAAGATAAAAACCTTGTGATGTATTGTACAGGTGGAATTCGCTGCGAAAAAGCGAGTGCTTATTTTAAACATCAGGGTTTTAAAAATGTATATCAATTAGAAGGTGGAATTATCAATTACGCCAAGCAAATTGAGGCCGAAGGTTTAGAAAGCAAATTCATCGGAAAAAACTTTGTATTCGATAATCGTCTTGGCGAAAGAATCACAGATGATATTATCTCACAATGTCATCAATGCGGAAAACCTTGTGATAATCACACTAATTGTGAAAATGACGGATGCCATTTGTTGTTTATTCAATGTGATGAATGTAAAAAGGCAATGGAAAACTGCTGCTCTACAGAATGTCTGGATATTATTCATATGCCTTTGGTTGACCAGGTTCGTTTGAGAACTGGAAAACAGGTTGGAAATAAAGTGTTTAGAAAAGGAAAATCTGAAAACCTAAAATTCAAACATTCAGGCGAGTTACCAAATGCGGCATTAGGTACAAATGAAAAACCAGCAGATATTCGTCAGAAGATAAAAATCAAAAAAGTACTTCTTGGGAAAGCTGAACATTACTATGTAAAAGCCCAAGTAGCACAATTTACTATCGAAAACCAACAGCTAAACATTGGCGATAAAATCTTAATTTCCGGACCCACTACAGGAAATCAGGAAATGATTTTAGAAAAAATGGTTGTCGATAGCGCAGAAACTACAACTGCCAAAATTGGAGATAAAGTTACTTTTGAAGTTCCTTTTCGTATTCGTTTGTCAGATAAATTGTATAAAATTGTAAATTAGCAAAAAATTTATGCTAACTTATTTATGTCACAATCCTTTACCAAATTATGGATTCATGCAATTTGGGCAACGAAATATCGTCAGGAATTAATTGATTTTTCCATTGAGAAAAAATTTTACGATTTCATCTGGCAAGAGCTAACTGAACTCGGATGTCCCGTTAGAATCATAAATGGTATGCCGGACCATGTACATGTTTTATTTTTACAAAATCCACAAAAAACAATCTCAGACATTGTAAAGCAAATAAAAGGAAGCTCTTCTCATTTTATAAATAGAGAAGAGCTTATCCTTGAAAAATTTGCCTGGCAAACAGGGTATGCGGCTTTTTCAGTCAGTGAATCTCAGTTAGATATCGTTTACCATTACATAAAAAATCAAAAGAAACATCATCTAAAGAAAAACGGTCAGGATGAATTTGATGAGTTTGTAAAATTGCATGGATTGGGAAATAAATGAATTCGTATCAAAACTTCTCCCGTGGTTGAAACCACGGGCTATATTGAAATACCACACACAAAGCAAAACATAGCCTGCGGTTTTAACCGCAGGACGCAACGGATATCCATTACGATTATACTTTGTAGAATTGATTTTTGATTATTAAAATACGCCCCCGTGGTTGAAACCACGGGCTATATTGAAAATACCACACGCAAAGCAAATATAGCCTGCGGTTTCAACCGCAGGGAAAATGGATATCCATTACGATTATACGTTTTGCAGAATTGACATTTATTAAAATACGTCACCCGTGGTTAAAACCACGGGCATTAAATGCCACACGCAAATCAAAACATAGCCTGCGGTTTCAACCGCAGGGAAAATGGATATCCATTACGATTATACGTTTTGCAGAATTGACATTTATTAAAATACGTCTCCCGTGGTTAAAACCACGGGCTATATTAAATACCACACGCAAATCAAAAACATAGCCTACGGTTTCAACCGCAGGGAAAATGGATATCCATTACGATTATACGTTTTGCAGAAATTGACATTTATAATAATACGTCACCCGTGGTTGAAACCACGGGCTATATTGAAATACCACACAAAAGCAAAATATAGCCTGCGGTTTTAACCGCAGGGCGTAATGTATATCTACAACGATATTATTTTCCCGAAAGGTTGATCGACATCGATACGTTTCCCGTGGTTGAAACCACGGGCTATATTGAAAATACCACACGCAAAGCAAAATATAGCCTGCGGTTTCAACCGTAGGGAAAATGGATATCCATTACGATTATACGTTTTGCAGAATTGACATTTATTAAAATACGTCACCCGTGGTTAAAACCACGGGCAATATTAAATACCACACGCAAATCAAAACATAGCCTGCGGTTTCAACCGCAGGGAAAATCGATATCCATTACGATTATACGTTTTGCAGAATTGACATTTATTAAAATACGTCTCCCGTGGTTAAAACCACGGGCAATATTAAATACCACACACAAAGCAAAACATAGCCTACGGTTTCAACCGCAGGGACAATGTATATCCATAACAAAATAACATATCAGTGGTTTAATCATTGGAAAACAATACAATAAAAATGACAATAAACAACAAAATCGAACTTATGGCTCCCGCCGGGAGTTTTGAGTCACTTCAGGCTGCGCTTGATAATGGTGCAGATTCTATCTATTTTGGTGTAGAACAACTCAACATGCGTGCACGTTCGACAGTGAATTTCACTATGGATGATTTGCAGGAAATTGCTAATCGTTGTGAGGCTAAAAATGTTCGAAGTTATCTGACTTTAAACACCATAATTTACGATCACGATTTATCTATGGTAAAAACACTTTTGAACAAAGCCAAAGAAGCGAATATTACAGCGGTTATTGCATCGGATCAAGCGGTTATTGCCATGGCGAGAAGTATTTCAATGGAAGTTCATATTTCTACACAACTGAATGTAACTAATATCGAAACAATAAAATTCTACAGTTTATTTGCAGATACAATGGTTTTAAGTCGCGAATTGAGTTTGCGTCAGGTAAAGAAGATTACCGACCAAATTGAAAAAGAACAGATAAAAGGACCGAACGGAAATTTAGTAGAAATTGAAATTTTCGGACATGGTGCTTTATGTATGGCAGTTTCAGGAAAATGTTATTTGAGTTTACATTCGCATAATTCATCGGCAAATCGAGGAGCTTGTAAGCAAAATTGCCGTAAAAAATATACCGTTATCGATCAGGAAACCGGTTTTGAAATCGAATTGGATAACGAATACATGATGTCGCCAAAAGATTTATGTACAATTGATTTCTTAGGTCAGGTTATAGATTCAGGGATTCAGGTTCTTAAAATTGAAGGTCGTGGCCGTGCGCCGGAATATGTGGCAACCGTAATAAAAACCTATCGTGAAGCGATTGATTCTTATTATGACAAATCATTCTCTAAAGAAAAAATCGAAGTTTGGATGGAAGCTTTGAATACGGTTTATAATCGTGGTTTTTGGTCAGGTTATTATTTAGGTCAAGAGTTAGGTGAATGGAGTGATATTCCGGGATCTGCGGCAACGCAAAAGAAAGTGTATGTTGGAAAAGGAACACATTATTTCCCAAAAGCAGAAGTTGGTCAATTCAGGATTGAAGCTTACGATATTAAAATCGGAGATAAAATTCTGGTAACAGGTCCAAGTACAGGGGCGCAGGAAATGATAATTGACGAAATGTTTGTTGGAGATGCTTCTGCTGAAAAAGCAACAAAAGGAGACGATTGTACTTTTAAACTTCCGTTCAGAATCAGAATGTCTGATAAATTATATAAAATTGTTGAAGCATAATGGTTATCGTAACTTTACAAAGAGATAAATGCATTGGCTGTAATTACTGTGTTGAAATGGATCCGATTCATTTTCAGATGTCCAAAAAAGATGGGAAATCAGTATTGATTCATTCGCAGAATTCAAAAGGATTTTTTACTTTAAAATCTGCTAATCATGCTATTGTAGAAAGCTGTGAATTGGCAGCAAAAGCTTGTCCGGTGAAGATTATTACGGTTAAGGAAACTTAGAAAATGATATTTTAAAAAGAGAAACCCTATTTGTATAATACAAAATAGGGTTTCTCTTTTATGAATATAATTAAGATTTAACTTTTTAAAATCTTACTTTTCTCAACATCAAACTCTTCCGAAGTTAAAATACCGGCATCCAAAAGTTCTTTCAAATCCAATAATGCTTTTTTCTTTCCTTCCATAGAATTGGAAATATCAGCTTTTTGCGGTTCTTGTTGGTGAATTGGTGTAACAACCGTTCCTGATGGAGCATATTTCAGAATCATTTCGGTAATTTCATTAAAACCTTTCACATTCGAGTAGTCAATTGCTTTTTGTTCTTTTACGTTTACAATTGAGGCATCCGCTTTGTTGTCAAGTAAATATTTTACAACATCCTTCTTTCCGTTTGCGGCACTGTAGTGTAAAGGCGTGTTCCCGGATTCGTCCTGAATGTTGATATTTGCTCCTGCTTCGATTAATAATTTTACCATACTCAAATTGCCTTTTTTGGTCGCTACATGCAAAAGACTTTCTCCGCCATAATTGTAACTTGTGTTTAGTGTAAAGCTGGATTCGTTAGAAATATTGGTAGCACTAACAATCCAATCCAGATAATCATTCATAGATGATGTATCGCTGGCCAAAGGTTTACTGTAGTTTACATCAACTCCATTTTCTAAAAACAAAGAGACAATTTCCTTTTGATTATTCGCGCAAGCGTACCAAATAGGCGAATATCCATTATTATTGGATACAAAAACATCGGCCCCTTTTTCTACTAAAAGTTTAGCAAGCATTCTGTTGGTTTCGTAACAGGCAATTAAGAGCGCATTTTCTCCAGAATGATTCGCATGATTAATAGCTGCACCGTTATCAAGAAGCAATGTCACCATCGGGATCGATTTGGTATAACAACCATAAAGTAAAGGTGTATTTCCTTGTTTGTCGGTTACATTAATGTCAGCGCCGTTGTCTAAAAGCAATTGAATAATTTCTCTGTTTAATTTTGCTGAGGCTAATAAAAGTGGAGTTTCTCCATTGTTATTCAGTAAATTAACATCAATTCCTGCTTCAAGCAACTTTGTTGCAATTTCAATTTGAGCGGTCTGAGCCACTAAATGTAAAAGGCTATTTCCGTATTTATCGTTTTTAGTAATTTCCGCACCATTTTCTAAAAGATACAAAGCGGTTTGTTTCTGTTTTTGCAAACAGGCAAAATATAACGGTGTTTCTCCCTGATGATCTTCATAATTAATATCGGCGCCATCTTCGGTTAATATTTTTACAATATCCAAATATCCTCTGTGTGCGGCATAATGCAAGGCAGTTCTCCCTCTTTCGTCTGTATATTTTACATCGACTTCTTTATTTTGAAGAAGTAACTCGGCTATTTTTCTGTTGCCATTTTCACAGGCAATTATAAATGACATTGACATGTATATTCGTTTTTAAATAAATGATTATTTATTGTTTCATTAAAAGTTCAACCGTCTTAATTTTTAAATTATCGCCGGAAGCCAGCATTAATGCTGTTTCATCTTTATCATTTGTGATCGTAATATCAGCGCCCTGATCTAATAACAACTTTACTTTTCGATAGGTTTCCTTTGCCATTTCGGCATCATAATTAACATTATAGGCACAAACTTTATGCAAAATTGTGTTTCCTTGATTGTCTTGCTCGTTGATATCCAGAGAAACAGTATCTAAAACTGATTTCAGAATATCCGACTTCTTTTCAACAACAAAATCAATTCCGGATTTTGGCTGTCCGTAATATTGAGCGCAGAAACTGACATCGGCACCATCAGATAATAATCTTTCAAGAAATGCGATATCTGTTGGCGAACCAGAAACAGAACTTATAAAATTAGTCAATAAAGTTCGTCCGTCTTTGTTTACAATATTAAAATCAGGTGAAGAAACAGCAGCTAAAGCATTGTAAATATCATACGAAAACTGTTCTGCCACAGCATAATAAAAAGCAGTATTATTGAGGTTGTCGGTTTCGTTGGGATCTGCGCCGTTTTCAAGCAAAAATGGTAAAATATCTTTTCGAGCTCTTTTAACAGCGCACATTAGCGGTGTTGTCCCAACAATATTTTTTTCGTTAATGTCAACACCGTTATCTGTAAGTATAAAGATGTACTCTTTTGTTTTTTCTGTTTCCAAACCATAAGTATTTATAACAGAATAGATAAGGTTTTCTTCGGCATTGTTTTTATACTGAGCATCAGCTCCAAAATTATCTATCAGGGTTTTTATTATTTTTGGAGGTGCGCCTTTTTCCAGAAAATATCTTAGTAAAGTCTGATCGCTGATCTCGTCATTAAGATTGTCCATTTTGGACATCAATGTTTCGAAAAAAGAAAGCGATTCGTCATCATCTTTTAAATATCTGGTCAAAGGAGCAAAAATTGATTTATCAAAACTGTCCAGTTCGTAAATATCGGTTTCAATAAATCCGGCATTTATTAATTTTTCGATGAAATCAATCTCTTTGGCTTCAATGATTTTGGCTGCGATTTGAGAAAAATTGTTTTTAAGATATTGTTCATTAAATTTTTCTCCGTTATTTAGGCATTCTCTGGCCTCGTCAAATTTTCCCTGAAAAAGGAAACTTTCAATTTGGTTTTGCATTTTTAGTGGTATTTAAAATGAAGGATTAAGTTTGATTTAAATCAAAATTGATAATTTAGGTGCTTTCGAATTATGTTGTAAGATAAAAACATAAAATTGAGAAATATATTTCAGGATAAAAATTAAAAAGGATTTTTTATATAAGAAAATTGACGGGGTAAGCTTTTATTTAAAGAATATTTTCTAAAATTGAGAGACAGAGAAGAAAATTAAAATGATTTTGATACCAAAAAAGGGCAGCTTTTTTATTTAACAACCCTTTAGAAGTAATCCATAAAAAGCAAACTAAAAAAAATACTATCTTTACCGATCAAACGTTTATGAACTTAAGCTGTGTTTTTGCAGCACTACATATATAATTATGGCATGTACAAGTTGTTCAACCTCAGATGGTGGCGCACCAAAAGGTTGTAAAAATAATGGGACTTGCGGCACCGATAGCTGCAATAAATTGACTGTTTTTGACTGGCTTGCAAACATGAGTCCGTCTAATGGAGAGGCAATTTTTGATTGTGTTGAGGTTCGTTTTAAAAACGGACGCAAGGAATTTTTTAGAAATTCAGAGAAATTAACTTTAAGTATTGGTGATATTGTAGCAACTGTTGCATCACCAGGACATGATATTGGAATTGTTACTTTGACAGGAGAATTGGTAAAAATTCAAATGAAGAAAAAAGGTGTTAATCACGAAAGTAACGAAGTGCCTAAAATTTACCGAAAAGCATCTCAAAAAGACATCGATATTTGGTCTGTAGCTCGTGATCGTGAAGAACCGATGAAAGTTCGCGCACGTGAACTGGCAATTCAGCATAAATTGGAAATGAAGATTTCTGATATTGAATTTCAGGGCGACGGGTCAAAAGCTACTTTTTACTATACAGCAAATGACAGAGTCGATTTTAGACTTTTGATTAAAGATTTTGCTAAAGAATTTAGCACAAGAGTCGAAATGAAACAAGTTGGTTTCCGTCAGGAAGCGGCTCGTTTGGGAGGAATTGGTTCTTGCGGACGTGAACTTTGCTGTTCAACCTGGTTAACAGATTTTAGAAGTGTCAATACTTCGGCTGCACGTTATCAGCAGCTTTCGCTAAATCCCCAAAAATTAGCCGGACAATGCGGAAAATTAAAGTGTTGTTTAAACTACGAACTTGATACGTACATGGATGCGTTGAAGGATTTTCCGGATTACGATACGAAGTTAGTAACCGAAAAAGGAGATGCAATTTGCCAAAAACAAGATATTTTTAAAGGCTTGATGTGGTTTGCTTACACAAATAATTTTGCAAACTGGCATGTTTTGAAAATCGATCAGGTAAAAGAAATCATTGCTGAAAATAAACAAAAGAACAAAGTTTCTTCCCTTGAAGATTTTGCTATTGAAGTAACTTCAGAGCCTGAAAAAGATTTTAATAATGCAATGGGTCAGGAAAGTTTAACTCGTTTTGATCAGCCAAAAAGAAAGAAAAAGCCAAATCGCAAGCGTAAACCTAACGCTGAAGGTGCTGTAGTGGCTGCTCCTGCTAAACCGCAACAAAGTAACAATAATGGCAATAAGCCAGCGGCAGGAGGAAATCCAAACAAAAACAAACAGAATAATAACAATAAGCCGAATCATTCGAATAAGCCAAAATCGAACGATAACAATAAACCGGCTGAACCGAGAAAACCTATAATTATTACTAAAAATGAGAATAAAAAATAGCGGAATTCTTCTTTTGGCAGCAATACTTCTTTTTTCCTGCGATAAAAAAAGAGTATTCGATGAGTACAAATCTGTTGGAAGTGCATGGCACAAAGACAGTATTGTAACCTTTGATCTGCCTGTTTTAGATTCAACCAAAAAATACAATTTATTTGTAAATTTGAGAGATAACAACAATTATCCTTTCAAAAATTTGTTTTTAATTGTTGCTATTGAAACACCAAACGGTTTTACCAAAGTGGATACTTTAGAATACGAAATGGCTAAACCGGATGGAACCTTGTTAGGAAATGGTTTTACTGATATAAAAGAAAGTAAACTGTATTACAAAGAAGATGTTAAGTTTAGAGGAAAATACAAAGTACACATCAAACAAGCTGTTCGTGAATCGGGAAAAATTCCTGGTGTTGAAGCTTTAGAAGGTATTACAGATGTAGGTTTTAGAATTGAACAAAAAGATTAGATAAATAGTTATGGCCACCAAAAAAAACAATCAACCTAATAGTACTAAAGATATTAACTACTATAAAAAGAAATTCTGGAGATTTTTTGTCTACTTTTTATTAGGCATTCTGGCTTTCTTTTTATTCGCTTCGTGGGGGCTTTTCGGATCGATGCCTTCTTTTGAAGATTTAGAAAACCCGGATTCTAATTTAGCAACCGAAATTATTTCTTCTGATGGAGTTGTAATTGGAAAGTATTTTAAAACAAACAGATCACAGCTTAAATATTCGGATTTGCCAAAAAGCTTAGTTGAAGCTTTAGTTGCTACCGAAGACGCTCGTTTTTACGAACATTCCGGAATTGACGGACGCGGAACTTTAAGAGCCGTTTTTACTTTAGGAACAAATGGTGGAGCGAGTACTCTAACACAGCAATTAGCAAAGCAATTATTTCATGGTGAAGGTTCTAAGTTCTTGCCATTTAGAATTGTACAAAAAATAAAAGAATGGATTATAGCCATTCGTCTCGAAAGACAATATACGAAAAATGAAATTCTGGCCATGTATTGTAATGTTTACGACTTCGGAAATTATTCTGTTGGAGTGAGTTCTGCAGCACAGACCTATTTTTCGAAAGATCCAAAAGACTTAACAATGGACGAGTCGGCTATTTTAGTCGGAATGTTCAAAAACTCAGGGTTGTACAATCCAGTTCGTAACCCGCAGGGTGTAAAGAATCGTCGTAATGTAGTTCTTGCACAGATGGAGAAAGCTAAAATGATTTCTACAGCAGAAAAAGAAAGATTACAGGAATTACCAATCGCATTAAAATTCAAATTAGAAAGTCACCGTGAAGGTACAGCAACCTATTTCAGAGAATATCTTCGTGATTATATGAAGAAATGGATGGCGGAGAACAAAAAACCAGACGGTTCTGATTATGATATCTACAAAGATGGATTGAAAATCTACACTACTATCGATTCAAGAATGCAGCAATATGCTGAAGAAGCGGTTTCGGCACACATGAAAAATTTGCAACAGCAATTTTTCATCGAGCAAAAAAACAATAAAAATGCACCTTTCGTAAATATCACCCAGGCAGAAACAGAGAAATTGATGATGCAGGCCATGAAAAACTCAACTCGTTGGGCAATCATGAAAGATCTTGACAAAAGTGAAGACGATATCATTGCTTCATTCAAAGTAAAAACACAAATGAGAATCTTTACCTGGAAAGGAGAGCGCGATACGATTATGACGCCGATGGATTCTATTCGTTATTACAAACACTTTTTACAATCTGGTTTAATGGCTATGGAGCCTCAAACCGGAAATATTAAAGCTTGGGTTGGTGGAATCAACTACAAATATTTTCAGTACGATCACGTTGGACAGGGAGCAAGACAAGTAGGTTCTACATTCAAGCCTTTTGTTTATGCAACTGCTATTGAGGAATTAAATATGTCTCCTTGCGATTCAATTTTAGATGGACCTTTCATGATTCACAAAGGACGTCACCACGTAACGGAAGACTGGGAACCAAGAAACTCTGACAACAGATACCGCGGAATGGTAACTTTAAAGCAAGGTTTAGCCAATTCTATCAATACAGTTTCAGCTAAATTAATTGACAGAACAGGACCTGAGGCCGTTGTTGAATTGACTCACAAACTGGGTGTTAAAACAGAAATTCCTGTACAGCCTTCAATCGCGTTAGGAGCTGTAGATATTACAGTTGAAGACATGGTTGCAGCTTACAGTACATTTGCAAATCAGGGAGTATATGTAAAACCACAATTTTTAAGCCGTATCGAAAACAAAAGCGGAGAGGTTATTTACGAACCAATTCCGGAATCACACGACGTTTTAAATAAAGATATCGCTTTTGCAGTAATCAAATTATTGCAGGGAGTTACAGAAACCGGTTCTGGGGCACGTTTACGTACGCAAGGCGGTGGAAGTGGAGATAATCGTTGGACAGGATATCCATACATGTTTAAAAACCCGATTGCGGGTAAAACGGGAACAACACAAAATCAATCAGACGGTTGGTTTATGGGAATGGTTCCGAACTTAGTAACAGGTGTTTGGGTTGGATGCGAAGATCGTTCGGCACGTTTCAAAAGTTTGACTTATGGACAAGGTGCAACTGCAGCTTTACCAGTTTGGGCTTACTTCATGAAATTGTGTTATGCCGATAAGAATTTACAAGTCTCTAAATCAGAATTTGAGCGTCCGGCAAATCTTTCTATAAAAGTAGATTGTTATAGTGCTCCAAAAGTAAAAGACACTACTACAACAGAACAAAATACAGACGAATTCGAATTATAATTTAAGTTCGTTTTTAAGAATTATTTTACCGCAAAGTGCGCTAAGATTCACGCAAAGTTCGCAAAGCTAAATATTAAGCTTTGCGAACTTTGCGTTTTGTGTTTGTTGAGCTTTGCGGTTAATAATCTACGCTATATATTTATTTTTACGAAATCGTTATAATTTAATCTAAAAATGGTATTTTTATCAAAATTATACAGTAATAAAGTCAGTTTGTTATGATAACGAAAAAAGTGGATAGCGTGCAGGATGCTATAAAAGGAATTGAAAGCGGGATGACCATTATGTTTGGTGGTTTTGGTTTATGCGGAATTCCTGAAAATACTATTGCGGCTTTAGTAAATACCTCAATTTCGGATTTAACTTGTATTTCGAATAATGCAGGTGTTGATGATTTTGGTTTAGGATTACTTTTGCAGAAGAAACAAATCAAAAAAATGATTTCCTCATATGTAGGCGAAAATGCAGAATTCGAGCGTCAGATGCTTTCTGGCGAGTTAGAAGTGGAGTTAACACCACAAGGAACTCTTGCAGAACGCTGTCGCGCGGCCCAAGCAGGAATTCCAGCTTTCTTTACACCAGCGGGTTACGGAACTGAAGTGGCAGAAGGTAAAGAAGTTCGTGAATTCAACGGTAAAATGCATATTATGGAAGAAGCTTTCAAAGCTGATTTTGCCATTGTAAAAGCTTGGAAAGGCGACGAAGCAGGAAATCTGATTTTTAAAGGAACGGCCAGAAACTTTAACGCCTGTATGGCGGGCGCAGGCAAAATTACAATTGCTGAGGTTGAAGAATTGGTTCCTGTTGGAACATTAGACCCAAATCAGATTCATATTCCGGGAATTATGGTACAGCGCATCTTTCAGGGAGAAAAATTTGAAAAAAGAATCGAGCAACGTACTGTAAGACAGAGGAATTAGATAATGAGATAAATTATCAATTAGATAATGAATTAGATAACGCAAAATTGTTGCGTTAAATAAATTTTATAATTGATATGTTATTGATTTTTATGAAATTACTTTAAATTATATAAAGTAAAATATTAGATAATTAGAAAATGTGATAATTAGAATTAATTAGATTGTTCAATGTTTAGGCATTATCTAATTATCTAATTTCCAAATTGACACATTATAAATATGTTAACAAAAGAAGATATAGCAAAACGAATTGCTAAAGAAGTAAAAGACAGATATTTTGTTAATCTGGGTATTGGGATTCCCACTTTGGTTGCAAATTATGTTAGAGAAGATATTGCAGTTGAGTTTCAGAGCGAAAACGGTGTTTTGGGTATGGGACCTTTTCCTTTTGCAGGAGAAGAAGATGCTGATATTATCAACGCTGGAAAGCAAACAATTACCACACTTCCGGGAGCGAGTTTCTTTGATTCGGCCTTTAGTTTTGGAATGATTCGAAGCCAAAAAGTTGATTTAACTATTCTTGGCGCAATGGAAGTTTCTGAAAACGGAGATATTGCCAACTGGAAAATTCCGGGAAAAATGGTGAAAGGAATGGGAGGTGCAATGGATTTGGTTGCTTCTGCTGAAAATATCATTGTTGCCATGATGCACGTTAATAAAGCAGGAGAGTCTAAAATCCTAAAAAAATGCACTTTGCCATTAACAGGCGTAAGCTGCGTTAAAAAGGTTGTAACAGAGCTTGCAGTTCTCGAAGTAACTAAAAATGGTTTTAAGCTCTTAGAACGAGCGCCAGGTGTTTCTGTTGAGCATATCATTGCTTCAACCGAAGCAGAATTAATTATAGAAGGAGAAATTCCGGAAATGAACATTTAACTTTTCCCTTTAAAAATATATCCCTTTTAAGGGCTGGCGTTTGTGCCAGCCCTTTTTTGTTGAATAAAATCAAAACTATGTCAGGTTTTATTTCTTGTATAATGATGTTTCTGTACTACTTTTTTTATATAAAATTGTAAACATCAACGAATTATCGATTTTAAGGCTTTCTATTTGAGAAATTCTTACAGTTTGTTAAATAAAAGTGAATTTAAAGTAAAAAGTGTTGCATTTTATCGATTAACGGCAAATTTCATCGACTATCTAACAAAATTAAAATACTTTTATCGTAAATTAAAGTATTTACTTACGATAAATGTTTTATTTGTAATCATTTAACCAAACTTTAAAAACCCCTTAAATTATGAGAAAAAAATTACCAGGAATCATGGCGACCGCCGTTGTTTTTACTTTTACAATCTCTTCATTTGCTCAGACAGATAAGCAAATAAGTCAGAAAAATGTTTCTGAAAACGGACAACCAAGTTTAATTACCTTTAGTGACAAATCAACTTACAAAGGATCAGATGCTCAAAAAGTCTTTAAGGAGCAACTTGGTTTAAAAGACTCTCAATCTTTTGCAAAAATCAAAACCCAATCCGACAAACAAGGTTACATTCATGAAAAATTTCAATTGTATGAACAGGGAATCAAAGTTGAATTTGCTAACTATACCCTGCATTCAAAAGATGGAAAATTAGTATCGATGAATGGTGAATTCTACGATATCGAAAATGTTAAAACTACACCAAAACTTTCTTCTCAGGAAGCTTTCAACAGAGCGCTTAGCTACACACATGCAACAGAATATCTTTGGGAAAAACCACAAGATGCTATAGCAATGGATTATGAAAAACCTAAAGGCGAGCTTGTTTTGTTACCTGCAATGGAAGAACAAGGTGAAAAACGTACAACTGATAAAGTTCGTTTAGCTTACAAGTTTGACATTTATGCTACAAAACCTTTAAGCCGTGGAGATCTTTATATTGATGCTGAAACAGGAAAAGCATTGTTTTATAATGCAACTATAAAACATTTAAACGATAATGTACATGCAAAGAAATCTTCTTCAGCAAGTGCAGATAAAAATCTATCGGCTTCAAAAATGGCAATTGTTGCTGCCAATGCCGCGACTCGTTATAGCGGAACGCAAACAATTCAAACTACTTTAAGCGGATCATCTTATATTTTATCAGATACATCTCGTGGCTTAGGTGTTCAAACTTATAATTCTGCAAGAACAGCTACGTATCCAACAACAAACTTTTCTGATGCCGATAATAACTGGACAGCAGCAGAATATAATAACACCAATAAAGACAATGGTGCACTCGATGCGCATTGGGGTGCAGAAAAAACATACGATTACTGGTCTACAGTACACAGTAGAAATAGTTTTGATGATGCTGGTGCAAAAATCAAAAGTTATGTACACTACAATTTAGTTGCTGCAGGATATTCAAGCAACAATAATGCCTTTTGGAATGGAAGCGTAATGACTTACGGTGACGGAACAGGAACTGGAGGATTTGATATTTTAACTTCTCTGGATGTTGCCGGACACGAAATTGGTCACGCGGTATGTACTTACACAGCAAACCTAGCCTACCAAAAAGAATCCGGAGCAATGAATGAAGCGTTCTCTGATATTTGGGCAGCTTGTATTGAATACCATTCAGCACCTACAAAATCAATCTGGTTGGTTGGTGAAGATATCGAAAGAAGAAGCGGGCACGTTGCTTTGCGTTCTATGAGCGATCCAAATGCTGAGGGACAACCGGATACTTACGGTGGAACGTATTGGATAAACGTAAATTGTACTCCAACAAACAATAATGACCAATGTGGGGTGCATACAAATTCGGGTGTTCTAAATCACTGGTTTTATATTTTATCTGTTGGTAAAACAGGAACTAATGATCTTGGAAACGCTTATAACGTAACAGGAATTACGCTGGATAAAGCGGAGAAAATTGCTTTTCGTTTAGAGAGCGAATATTTAGGAGCCAATTCAACTTATGCTAATGCAAGAACTTTTGGAATACAATCTGCTATTGAATTATATGGTGCAGGTTCTGCGGAAGTTATTGCAACAACAAACGCATTTTATGCTGTAGGTGTTGGTGCGGCATATTCTGGCTCAACAGATACTGTAGCTCCTTCGGCTCCAACTTCTTTGGCAGCTTCAGGAACAACAGGCACAACAACCAATTTAACCTGGACAGCTTCTACAGACAATGTTGCAGTAACAGGCTACGATATTTATCAGGGAACAACTCTTAAAGGATCATCTGCAACAACATCGTACACAGTAACAGGATTAACAGCTTCAACGGCTTATACTTTTAGTGTAAAAGCGAAAGATGCTGCCGGAAATGTTTCAGCTTCAAGTAGTACAGTAAATGTTACTACTACCGCTGCTGGTATAACATATTGCGC
Source organism: Flavobacterium sp. MMLR14_040 (assembly GCF_033657265.1). Classification (NCBI taxonomy): domain Bacteria; kingdom Pseudomonadati; phylum Bacteroidota; class Flavobacteriia; order Flavobacteriales; family Flavobacteriaceae; genus Flavobacterium; species Flavobacterium sp. MMLR14_040. The sequence continues at coordinate 81,105 of NZ_JAWVWO010000012.1, forward strand.
ATCTCAGGGAAATAGTACTGCAGATGAAAGAATTAGTAAAGTTGTTTTTGGTACAATCAATAATACCTCAACAGGAACAACAGGCTACGAAAACTATACTGCAATTTCTACAAATACAGCAAGAGGAACAGCGTATACGATTACAATTACACCAGTTTGGACGTCTACGACTTACAATGAAGGGTATGCAGTATTTATAGATTACAATCAGGATGGGGATTTCTCAGATTCTGGTGAAACGGTTTGGACAAAAGCAGCTTCAAAAACAACTCCGGTTACAGGATCAATTACAATTCCTGCAACAGCAACCCTTGGAACAACAAGATTGAGAGTTTCTATGAAATACAATGCAATTCCAACATCTTGTGAAGCTTTCTCTTACGGACAAGTTGAAGACTACTCTATAAACATTACAGCTTCTGGAGCAGTTGTTGAAGAAAGTATTGCCGGAATAGCAGAAACTGTGGAAACTGCACGTTTTGCTTTATATCCAAATCCTGTTGAAAGTGAATTAAATATTTCAATTTCAGAAAGTAATGGATACACTTATAAAATTACAAACACCTTGGGACAACAGCTAAGTTCAGGAGAACTTTATGGAAATCCAATTGATGTAAGCAAATTGGCTACCGGAATTTACTTAATTGAGTTAAATAACGGCAGTAAAAAAATCGTGAAGAAATTTGCCAAAAAATAAAAAAATTGTAATTATAAAAAAGGAAGCCTCGCTATTGCGGGGCTTTTTTTATGCAGATTCCTGAGAAATTAAACTAATCTATAAATGTCGTGAAACAAAAACGTTGAAAAATAAAAAAGCGTTCATAACGAACGCTTTCTAATATAATTGCTTTGGAAAATCTTACAAATTAAAAGAAGCTCCTAAACTAAAAGTTGCCTGATTGTTTAAATGATCGAAAACGTCATTATCATTACCGTATTTTGCAATTGGGAATCCGATTTCTGTGAAAACACCAAATCCGTCAGTAAAAAAGTAACGACCACCAACGTGTCCGCCAAAATTGTGTAATCCTAAACTTAAACCTGGGTAAACGTCAAGTTGTTCAACACCAATTACGCTGCTTAAATTTGCATTAATTCTTGCTTTTGCATCAAAACGATCTTGAAATTCTGGTTTGTAGTCATAATATGGAGTTGGGTTATTGTGATAAACTCCTGAGAAATTATCAACTCCTAGTAAATAAGTTGTAACAAATCCGAAAGAGAAATTTTCTCCTAAACCGAAATCAATAGATCCCTGAATTCCTGATCCACCATCTTGTAAATTAGCACCAACGTTAACTTTCATGTCACCTTTTCCAGAGAAAGCCTGTTGGGCATTAGTGAATCCGAATGACGCTAAAAACAAAAGTGTAATAAATTTTTTCATAAACTTAAATATTAATTATTTGGATTGCAAATTTAGTTTTTTACACTTCAATTCCTACCTTTTTCATTAAAATACAATTCATTTAATGGGTCACTTTGCCAGAACTCCTTGGTATCCACGTTCATAATGGTCAAAGGGCCTTTAAAAGCGGCACCGGTATCAACATTCCAAACACAGGCTTTGTTTATTGGAACCGTTTGACCAATTCTGGTTACAGGTGTATGACCAATATAAATCTCTTTGTATATCGTAAAACGTTTTGGATAAAATAAATCGTCGGGTTTTAAATTGGGGTCTAATGAAAGGGCTGATTCCCAAAGTGTTCTGTCCCAATAAAATAATTTAGGAAAGTATTCCCATACTACACCATTTAAGTTGGTAAAGCCCGCATGAACAAACAATCGGTTTTGATCATCAAGATAATAATCCTGCAATGCTTCAAAAAAAGCAATATGTGTTTTCTTTTTTTCTTCAGAAAGTTTAGAATATCCTTCAACAGTAGCTTTTCCGCCATGTTTGTACCACATTTCTTCATCAAATTCTTCATTTCGATTTTCCAGCCAGTCTAAGGCCAATTGATCATGATTTCCTCTAATGCAAATGCAGTTTTGCTTGCTTTTCAATTCAATCAAATATTCGATTACTTCTGCAGACTGACTCCAGCCATCTACATAATCACCTAAAAATATAAGAGTATCTTGTGTGGTAACCTGAGCTTTTATCAGCACTTGTTCAAGAGCGAGTAATCCGCCGTGTATGTCGCCTATAACAAATGTTCGCATTGTTTAATTTTTCATCTGGAACAACAAAAATATAAAGAATAATTGGTTTGAACTCATCGAATTTATATTCTTTAAAAATTGATATTATTTATAACTGTTTTGAGCACTTTTTTATTGCTTTTCCTTTTTAAATTTGTAGCATGTCTGAGATGCCTACATATCGAAAAATTATCCATATTGATATGGATGCTTTTTATGCTTCGGTGGAGCAGATGGACAATCCTGCTTTACGTGGAAAAGCCATTGCTGTTGGAGGTTCAGAAAATAGAGGAGTAGTGGCAGCGGCAAGTTACGAAGCCAGAAAATTTGGAGTTAGAAGTGCTATTAGTGGAGTTCTGGCCAAAAAATATTGTCCCGAAATCATTTTTGTGCGTCCGCGTTTTGATAGATACAAAGAAATATCGGGTAAAATTCATAAAATTTTTCATGAATATACAGATTTGGTTGAGCCACTTTCGCTCGACGAAGCTTATCTTGATGTAACCCAAAATAAAAAGGGAAATCCAAGCGCGAGTTTGTTGGCACAGGAAATCAGGTCAAGAATCCTCAGCGAAGTTGGACTTACGGCTTCGGCGGGAATTTCGGTGAATAAATTTGTGGCTAAAATTGCCAGCGATATTAATAAACCAAACGGGCAAAAAACAGTAAATCCCGATGAGATTATCCCTTTTTTGGAAGATTTGCCAATCCGTAAGTTTTACGGTGTTGGAAAAGTAACCACCGAAAAAATGTATCAGCTGGGAATTTTTACCGGAGCTGATCTAAAAACAAAATCGGTAGAATTTCTGGAGAAACACTTTGGCAAATCTGGTGGCTTTTATTATAATGTGGTGCGCGGAATTCATAATAGTGAAGTCAAACCTTCACGAATTACCAAATCTGTCGCAGCAGAACATACTTTTGATGTCAATTTATCTTCGGAGATTTTTATGTTGGAACAACTCGAAAGAATCGCCACATCATTAGAAAAAAGATTGAAAAGGTATAATATTTCCGGTAAAACGGTAACACTTAAAATAAAATACAGCGATTTTACCCAGCAAACCCGAAGCAAAACTTTGCCTTATTTTATTTCAGATAAAAGTTTGATTCTCGAAACGGTAGAAGAATTATTGTATCAGGAACGAATGAAAGATTCCGTTCGATTACTCGGAATTTCATTAAGTAATTTGAATACTGAGGAGAAAAAGGCAGTTGTTGTTCAGCTTAAATTTTCTTTTTAATAATTATAAATTGAAGGAAATGAGGTTTTCCATAACTAGAATCAAGATTTTCATTTTACCTTTATAGAAAAGTTGCTTTACGAATAAATCATTTGAGATGAAAAGAGATAATTCTGATGAAATTTCAAGCCGTCATTCAGTTCCTATCTTAGCGTGGGATTTTCATTATGAATATATAAATGAACTGAAAGCTATTTTTACTGATTTAAAGAAAGTCGGTAAGATTGCAAGTGAATTTCATTGGAATGAAAAGAACCTGAAAATTAAGGAGAGAATTAAAGAGGAAATAATTGTAGTTACAGATAAAAATCTGAAGATTGTTTTTGCCTCAACCGGAATTAAAAGAATGACCGGTTATACAGAAGAAGAGATTTTGGGCAAAACACCAAAAATGTTTCAGGGCCCGAAAACGTGTAATGTTGTTTTAAAAGAAATTAGAGAAGCTATAAAACTTCAGTTGCCATTTGAAAAAACAATTGAAAATTATAGAAAAAATGGTCATATTTACAAATGCAAAATCAACGGTGTTCCTGTTTTTAACCTAAAAGGAGAACTATCGCATTTCATTGCTTTTGAAAGTGAAGATAAAAGTGCTTAATATTTCGTTGCGTAAAGTTTTGCCACAAAAGCACTAAGACAGAAAGAAAATTATAGATTTGAAAGATACAAAAAAACCGCCCAAATTGAACTGCCCCCAAAATGTTAGACACAATTTGGGGGCATTTTTATGGAAAGAAAAGTAAAGTACAATGCTGAATTTAAACTTCGTTGTGTATATGAAGTATTAGACAATAATCGTTCAGTTTATTCAGTTGCCAAAGAGAATAATTTCGATGAGTCAAATCTTAGAAAATGGATTGTTTTTTACCAAAAATATGGTAGCGAAGGTCTTTTGCCAAAAAGTAATCAAATTTATGCTATTGACTTTAAGCAAAATGTATTAGAGTCAATTGAAAAGAAGTCTTTATCTTTGAGAGAAGCCTGTATTGAATTTAATGTTCCTAGTGAATCTGTTATCTTTCAATGGCAAAAGAAATATAAAGCCCGAGGCATCTTAGGCTTAGAAGATAAACTAAAAGGCAGACTTTTATCTATGAACTTTAAAAGAGCCAAAAAGAAATCCAACAAACCTCTTACCAGAGAAGAAGAACTTTTACTAGAGATAGAATCATTGCGATGTGAAAATGCTCTTTTAAAAAAGTTCAATGCCTTAGTTCAAGCCGAAGAAGCCAGACAAAACAAAAAGCACAAGCCATAATGGAATTAAGGCATAATTATGATCTTGGTATTATGTTAGATCATATGAAAATGGCAAGAAGTAGTTTTTATTACTACGAGAAAAAAAATCAAAAAGAAGATAAATATAGAGACATTAAAGAGCTGATTGGGCAAATTTATCATCACCATAAAGGCAGATTTGGTTACAGACGAATTACTTTGGAAATGAAAAATAAAGGAGTTTTAATTAATCACAAAACTGTCCTGAGGCTAATGAAACTTTTAGGCTTAAAAAGTTTAATTAGAGTAAAAAAATACAAGTCATACAAAGGAGAACATGGAAAAATAGCTCCAAATATATTAAAGCGTAATTTTAAAGCAGCAATGCCTAATCAAAAATGGGCTACAGATGTTACAGAATTTAATGTATCAGGAAACAAGCTGTATCTCTCTCCAATAATTGATTTGTTTAATGGCGAAATTATAAGCTATGATTTATCTGAAAGGCCTAATTTTAATCAAATCATATCAATGCTTAATAAATCTTTTGAGAAAATCCCAGGCCAGGTTGATTTAATCTTGCATTCAGATCAGGGATGGCAGTATCAGATGAAACAATATCAAAATTTACTAAAGCAAAAAGGAGTCAAACAAAGTATGTCAAGAAAAGGAAATTGCCTAGACAATGCAATTATTGAAAACTTTTTCGGAATATTAAAAACTGAATTATTTTACCTTAAAAAATATAGTTCGACAAATCAATTAAAACAGGAAATTATCGAATATATAGACTATTACAATAATGATCGAATAAAACTTAATCTAAAAGGAATGAGCCCGATACAATATCGAGCTCATTATTATCAAATTTAATTATAAATTCGTCCAAACTTTTGGGTGCAGTCCAAAATAGGCGGTTTTTGCATATATAAAACTTTGTGTCTTAGTGACTTTGTGGCAAACGTCTAAAGGTTTTCAAAAAAGTCATTTCCTTTATCATCTGTAATGATAAAAGCAGGGAAATCTTTAACGGTAATTTTACGAACCGCTTCCATTCCTAATTCTTCAAAATCAACCACTTCAACTTTCAGGATATTATCTTGTGCTAAAATTGCTGCAGGACCTCCGATAGAACCTAAATAGAATCCGCCATATTTATTGCAGGCATCTGTAACTTGTTTGGTACGGTTTCCTTTTGCGAGCATAATCATACTTCCGCCATGTTTTTGAAACTCATCTACATAAACATCCATACGGCCGGCAGTTGTTGGCCCGAAACTTCCAGAAGCCATTCCTTCCGGTGTTTTTGCGGGTCCGGCGTAATAAACAGGATGATTTTTAAAATATTCCGGCATTGGTTTTCCGGCTTCTAAAAGTTCCATAATTTTTGCATGCGCAATATCACGGGCAACAATTACGGTTCCGTTTAGTTTTAAACGTGTTTTGATAGGATATTGGCTCAATTTAGCCAAAATATCAGCCATTGGCATATCCAGGTCAATTTCTACGGGAGCTTCTAAATGCGGAGCTGTTTCCGGCAAAAATTGTTTTGGATTTACTTCTAACTGCTCCACATAAATTCCGTCTTTCGTGATTTTACCTTTGATATTTCTATCTGCCGAACAAGAAACGCCCAATCCAACCGGGCAAGAAGCTGCGTGACGCGGCAAACGAATGACGCGAACATCATGCGTAAAATACTTTCCTCCAAACTGAGCGCCAATAGCACTCTCCTGGCAAATTTGCTGTACGCGGTTTTCCCATTCTAAATCGCGGAAAGCCTGACCGGCCATGTTTCCTGTCGTTGGCAAGTGATCGTAATATCCAGCAGATGCTTTTTTAACAGCACTTAGATTTGCTTCCGCAGAAGTTCCGCCAATTACTAAAGCCAAATGATAAGGCGGACAAGCAGAAGTTCCTAAATCTTTAATCTTTGTTCGAATGAAAGCATCCATTGATTTATCATTCAATAAAGATTTTGTTTGCTGATATAAGTATGTTTTATTGGCAGATCCACCGCCTTTTGCCATAAATAAGAACTCGTATGAATTTCCTTTTTTAGCATAAATATCAATTTGCGCCGGAAGATTCGATCCTGAATTTTTTTCTTCAAACATCGAAATCGGAACAATTTGAGAATATCTTAGATTACGTTTTTGGTATGTATTGAAAATTCCTCGACTCAACCATTCTGCATCATCAACGCCTGTAAAAATGCTTTCGCCTTTTTTGGCCATTACAATTGCAGTTCCCGTATCCTGGCAGCTTGGCAATTGTCCTTCGGCAGCTACAGAAGCATTTTGAAGTAAATTGTAAGCCACAAAACGATCGTTATCTGTTGCTTCAGGATCGTCAAGAATGTTTCTTAATTTTTGTAAATGTGTCGTTCTCAACATAAACGAAACATCAGTTAAGGCTTCTTCAGCCAATAACTCTAATCCTTTCGGATCAACAGTAAGAACTTCACGTTCTCCAAATTTTTCAACTTTCACAAAATCTGAAGTGATTTTGCGGTATTGCGTATCATCCTTTAAAATAGGATAAGGGTCTTGGTATATAAAATCAATCATTTCTTTGTTTTTGACAAAGTTAAAAATTATTTACCTAAGAAAGAATTTGAATAAGACCCGTTTTGTGAGTTTATTTGATGTTGTGAAATTCATTAAAAGGCATTTTTTTCTCAAAATAGGATTTGTCTTTTGCCGAAAGTAATTGGCTTTTCCATTTATTTCCGCTTAAGCGAAAAACAATCGAGTCAGAATAAGAAACTTTTCCCATATCGTCATCACCATCTTCCGGTTCAAAGGCAACTCTTTTGCAGTAAAATGTTTCTGAATCTTTTTCGTTTGGAGTTGCAAATTCCACCCAGCTTCCCCAACCGCTGTCGGTCATAGAATCCCATTGATAAACCAATTGTAAATCTTTGTTTTTTAAATGATACAGATAATTATTTTGATTGTATCCGCAGGCAGGATATCCAAAAGAAATTTGAATAAATGAAGTGCCTTTGTTTGTAGCAGTAGCTAAACCATAAGAAGCTCCCCATTCGGATCCTTTTTGCCAACCTTCGATGGTTACTTTTGAAGATGCTTTTTTCTCTTTGTTTTCATAAAAATCCAATCGGTATTTTACGGTAACAATACTGTCTTTATCCGCTTTTTGATCTAAAAGATTAGTGAGAATATAATTTCCTGAGGCATTTTCTTCTCCGTTAGAAATCTGGATTGTATCCGTTTTTATGAATTTTTCTGCAGAAGCAATTGCAACTTCTGTTTTATTTTCTGAAATGCTGTTTTTTGTTTGGATTTGCGAAACTGGTTTTGGTTTCTGGCAGCTTATTATTAGTGATAAAAGAAAAAGGTATTGGGGTTTCATGGTATTTTTGATTGATATTTGTTTGGATGATTATTTTAAACGATTTACCCGTTGTTTTTAAGCATTAAAAAAACCAGCTAGCCACAAAAATAGCCGTAATTACACAAATCACATCGACCAAAAGCATCGTGCCCAAAGCATAACGCGTATTTTTTATGTTAACAGAACCAAAATAAACCGCAATTACATAAAAAGTGCTTTCTGCGCTGCATTGAAAAATACTACTCAATCTTCCGGTTAAAGAATCTGCTCCAAAAGTGTTCATTGAATCGATTAAAAATCCTCTTGATCCTGCAGAGCTAAAAGGTCTAAGCATAGCAACCGGCAAAGCATCGGTGATTTGTTTGTTTACACCCATATTCGAAAAAATGAAGGCAATCCAATCACTGATAATTTCAAATAAACCGCTATTTCTGAATAACGAAATGGCAACCAACATTCCCAAAACATATGGAAAAATAGTAACTCCGGTTTTAACACCATTATTTGCGCCAACTACGAATGCATCAAAAACGGTTGTTTCTGCTTCTTTAAATTTCTTTTCATGAATGAAAGAAAAAATCAACGTGAAACCAATAATAACAAGTAAAATTAATGCCGAGAGATTTGTTGTGAAAAAGTTTTTTCCTATCAAATCTAAATGGTTTACGTACATCAATAATCCAATAATGGCAGCAATTAACACCATTAAACTAATTACAAGAGAAGCGCTTTTGAAATTAATTTTTTGTTTGATTCCAACAATTAAAAAAGCCGCAATTGAGCCAATAAAAGAAGTAATAATACACGGAAGCATAACATCTGCCGGATTACTTGCACCCGCCGCCGCACGATAACCAATAATTGAAGTCGCAATTAACGTTAAACCAGAAGCATGCAGACACATAAACATAATTTGTGCATCACTCGCTTTGTCTTTATCGGGATTTATTTCTTGTAAACTCTCCATCGCTTTTAGACCAAACGGGGTTGCAGCCGAATCCAATCCTAAGAAATTAGCAGCAAAGTTTAAAGTCATGTAGGAGATAGAAGGATGATTTTTTGGGATACTTGGAAACACTTTTACAAAAACCGGACTTAGTCCTTTGGCTAATTTTCCAGAAGCTCCCGAAATAATTAGAAGTTCCATTAATCCGCAGAAAAAGGCCAAATAGGCAATAAGCGGTAAAATCAAATCAAGCAAAGTACTTTTACAGGTTGGCAATAAACCATCGGATTTTTGAATTCCGCTGTAAATTTTTACTGTTTTGTTTTTATAAACATACGTTGTATCGGCATTAATCGTATCACGATTGATAATCATCGTTTGATCTGGTGCTTTTTTAATGCTGTCTTTGATGAAGGCAGGAAGCTCTTCAGCATATTTTTCTGAAACAAGAATCGGGTCGTCTTTTTTTCCATTCAAAACAGAATCAATAGTATAAGTGTTGGCTGTAAACAAACTTATTATAATGAAGATAATCGACGAAATAAAAATGGTTAACCAAAATCTACTTAATACCATAACGCTGTTTTTTTTGTAAATGTAATTATTTCGAGATAATATGCACAAAGATTTTAATTAGTAAACGAGAAGAAATTATTAGAAATGAGATTTTTTAAATTGCCGGTTTTAATTAATCGTTGTTTCTAATTAATAATATATCGCCCCGAAGAGGCTTTTTAACGTTCAAAATAATTTTAGCTATAAATATTTTGCCCCGCCGGGGCTTATCAACTTCGTTTTCGTTGGAGCTTTCAACTTCGTTAGAAGTGCTATATTTATAGAAATAGACATTTCTCAGATCCTAATAGCTCCTTCGGAGTGGCATAAAACATTCTAATAAAATTATTGAATTACAATTTTGGTTTCCAGGTAATTTTCAAACGTTTTAATCCCCTCAAACAGAATTGCTTTTTTATGTTTTTCGGTTTCATTAAAAAAATCTGTCTCTATTTTGGCGTGATCTTTTTTAATGGTTCTTTTCCAGGTTCCGATCACCTTGCTATTTTCCAAAATTATAGGTTTGAAGATACCATTATTAGTAAAAACTTTTGATTGATGACCTAATAAAATAGAAGCTTCTCTGATTTTATATGAAATCAGAATCTCATCAAAGGCAGGTAGAAAGTGTACGTTTTCGGTAATGTTTAATGTTGTATTTTTAAATTGCTGGTTTTAATAATCGTTATTTGTAATTAATAATATATCGCCCCGAAGGGGCTTTTTAACGTTCAAAATAATTTTAGCTATAAATATTTTGCCCCGCCGGGGCTTATCAACTTCGTTTTGCCCCGTTGGTGCTTATCAACTTCGTTAGAAGTGCTATATTTATAGAAATAGACATTTCTCTGATCCTAATAGCTCCTTCGGAGCGACATAAAACATTCTAATAAAATTATTGAATTACAATTTTGGTTTCCAGGTAATTTTCAAACGTTTTAATCCCCTCAAACAGAATTGCTTTTTTATGTTTTTCGGTTTCATTAAAAAATTCTGTTTCTATTTTGGCGTGATCTTTTTTAATGGTTCTTTTCCAGGTTCCAATGACTTTGCTGTTTTCCAAAATTATAGGTTTGAAGATACCATTATTCGTAAAAACTTTTGATTGATGATCTAATAAAATAGAAGCTTCTCTGGTTTTATATGAAATCAAAATCTCATCAAAAGCAGGAAGAAAATGTATGCTTTTCTTCAAGTTTAATACTGCATTGTTTTGATTTACAAACCAATAAGTTTGGTTGTCAATAATAGCGGAATCCAATTGCAACTCTATTGCATTAATTATATTCTTGCAAACAGTGGGCGGAAAACCAGACCACCAGGAGAAATCAAGCAGTGTTGCCGGACCGTGACTTTCAAAATATCGCATGGCTAATTTCGCCAAACCTTCTTCCTGGGTTAATTTGGTTTTGGGTTTTGCAACACGCTCCTCGAGTAAAGCATAAGTGATTTGTTTACCTTTCATTTTTCCGTTACAAACCAAACCATCCAATTCTGCATTCATCATAATGGCTGCATATAAAAAATCTTGTGAGGAACTTTTTTTAATGTTGAGTTCCTGCATAATTTCTTCCCGGGTTAAATGATTGTTTCCCGATAATATTTTTTCGATTGATGAATTAATCTTATTCAGCTTTTGAATATCATAATCGTATTTCTTGGCCGATGAAAGTACAATCTTTTTCACTTGTGGTCCGGAAGCATCCAGCATCCAATGAATATCTTCGGCGGCAACAAAATGCCAGGTTGGCCGTAAAATATGAGTACGAATGATTTTTGCAGAGTTAATAGCTTCTCCAATCTCTTTTTCAGTAGCATTACAACGCGAACCAATTGCCCATTTTGCCATTCCATAATCCTGAGCCTGAATAGCACCCAAGTGATGTACAATTTCCTGCGGAGAACTTAAATTTGGTTCTGAAAGCTTTTGAGATACAAGTCTGTGATGCGATATTTCCTGATGTGTCATTTTGTAAATATTTAAACCATATAAGTTATATAAGTGCATTTAAATTTTGCACTTCTGACTTAAAAACCAAATACGAATACTTTAATATTCATATCAAAGCTATATAAGCGCACTTAAACTTTGTTCCTCTGTCGCTCTGAACCTTTGCACCTTAAAAAAAATCATACATGAATAATTTCCTCGTCAATCAATAAATCTTCTCGACGTAAACGAAGGAAAATCTGTGCTACGGCAATTGTATCCTTTTCGCAATAGGTTACAATTCTGTCAATATCTTTCTCTACATAAAAAACATGTGCTACCTGACTTCCGTCAATATCTCCTTTTGGCGATGGTACCCCGAGAATCTTGGTCAATAGTTTTAAAGAAGTAAAGTGTTTATAATCGCCAAACTTCCATAATTCTAAAGTATCTAAGTGCGGAATTTCCCAAGGCTTTTTACCGAACAAATTCAGTTTATCCGGAATTGCAATTTGGTTGATAATCATTCTGCGTGCCAAAAATGGAATATCGAATTCTTTCGCATTATGTCCGCATAAAAGATGTTGAGGTTGATTAAAATGATTATTCAAGAGATTATTAAAATCACGGAGAATCTTCTTTTCATCGCCAAAAAACGATGTTACGCGAAAATTTCGAATATCACCTTTAATAGTAAAATAACCGACAGAAATGCAAATGATCTTTCCGAATTCTGCCCAAATTCCAGCACGGTCGTAAAATTCTTCCGGAGTAAAATCATCTTTTCTTTGATATTGAGTTTTTAAATCCCAAAGCGATTGCATTTCCGCGTCGAGAGAATTAAAATTTTCTTCTTCAGGAACGGTTTCTATGTCAAGAAATAATATGTTGTTGAGGTTGATTTTTTCAATCATGTGTTTGCCACGAATTTCACGAATTTTCTTTAATTCTTTATGGAGATAAATATATACAAAACTGCTTTTAAAATAAGAAAAAACCTATGTTTAAAGCGAGATATTTAAATTCCAATAAACAAATTAAATATTTATATTTTAAACACGCAGAGAATTAGTGAAAATTAATCAAATTCGTGGCAAAACTTAAAACAAACTTTGTTGCGTAGTTGGGTTTTCGTGTTCCAAAAGCCATTTTTTGCGAGACAAACCTCCGGCGTAACCCGTTAAAGATCCATTTGTGCCAATAACGCGATGACAAGGCACAACAATCCAAAGCGGATTTTTACCATTTGCCGATGCAACCGCGCGAATTGCTTTTACATCACCCAGTTTTTTGGTTTGATCCATATAACTTATGGTTTTTCCGTATGGAATGTCTAATAAAGCTTTCCATACTTTTTGCTGAAATTCTGTCCCTTTTGGATTTAGTTTGAAATCGAAATCAGTTCTTTTTTTATCAAAGTATTCCTGTAATTGAGAAACAGCTTCTTTTAAAACTTCCGGAATTTCTTCAGAAACCTCATTTGTGCCCACATCCGAAACGGAAATTTCAGCAATACCATCTTCATCTCCAATTATTTTGGTGATTCCTAAAGGTGAATTGATGTAAACTGTTTCCATGGTTTTTTAAGCGCAAAGGTGCTAAGGTTTACGCAAAGTTCGCAATTTTATTTAAACCAGATAAGTAATTTAAGTTTTGTTTTACCGCAGATAACACAAAGTTTTTTTGCAAAGGGCGCAAAGTTTGTTATGTGTGGATAAATGGATTTTGTTGCGTTTTACTTAGGAGGTTCCAAAGCTTTGCGGTTTATTTACCATGAACTTATATCACTTATATGGTTTAATAAACGTCAAGTTTAAAGTGATAGTTTAAACTATTTTCAATCTTTTCACTTGAAATGATCTTTTTAATATTTGATTTTTGATTGCTAAACTTCGGTAAAACCAAACCCTGCTCTTTGGCTTTTTGAGTGTAATATTCTTCTCTTGTAGGATGAAAAGGAGCGACGGCATTGAAAACTTCATTCCATTTTGACTGATAAATGATTTCTTCAATAATGTTAATGCAGTCGTTTTGGTGAATTAAATTTACCGGAGCATCAGGGCTTTCGAGATTTTCCTTTCCTGCCAAAAATTTTACCGGATGACGATCTTCGCCAATTAATCCGCCGAAACGCAAAATCGTTGTTTCGAAGTTTTTATTTTTTTGTAAAAGTGCTTCTGCTAAAAGCAATTGTTTGCCACTTTCTGTTTCCGGATTTGGAGTTGTTTCTTCTGTAATTAAAGCATTTTCATCCCCATAAACCGAAGTTGAACTTACAAAAAGCACTTTTTTTACAGTTGATCGCTCTATAAACGGAATCAAAGTTTTGATTTTTTCAACAAAAATCTTTCGCTGAGAATCTGAAGGGTCAGAATTTGTTCCTCGTAACTTTGGCGGAATATCAATAATTAAAATTTCACTGTTGGCTAAAAACAGAATTATACTATCTGAAATACTTTCGCTTTCAAGCGTAACTAAATAAGGATTTATACTCGCATCCTTCAAAATCTGCAGTTTATTTTCAGATGTTGTTGATCCGTTTACAGAACGCCTTTTTGCGATCAAGCTTTTCGCCAAAGGCAATCCCAGCCAGCCACAGCCTAAAATACTTATTTGAGTCATTTTTTTGAAGGTTCAGAGTTGCAAAGGTAACAAAGGTTCAAAGTTGAAAAACTTAAAATTAAAATTGATTAGTTTTTATTTTTGCGAGATTATTTTTAAACTTTTTTGTCTTAGCGAAGAGAATTTGCACGCAAGTCGCAAAGACGCTAAGTTTAAAAACTTGTAAAGCAATCTTTGCGACCTCGTTATTTTTTGCAAGTTTAAATTTTGCGTGTTGTGTGTTATAAATCTAAAAAGAAACAGATTTTTTCTTTTCCTCTTGCGCCAATTCGGTTATAGAATTTTATAGCTCTTTCGTTAAATTGAGGTGTTCGCCATTGCATGTTGACGCAGTTTTTTGCTTTCCCAATTTCTTTTATTTTGTTGATTAGCACTTCGCCAATTCCATAGTTTCTGGCTTCTTCTTCTAAAAACAAACAATCCATGTGTATAATATCTGCAGCATCCCAAGTTGAATGCATAAAATTATAAGTTGCATAACCTACAATGTCATTTTCTGTAGCAACTACTAAACAAAAGTGATTTGGTTCTGAAGCAAATAAAATCTTTTTTAAACCTTCTTCTTTTCCTTCCGGAGAATAATCCGCTTTTTCGTATTCAGCATGTTTTTGGCATAAAATAACAAGTTTTGGTAAATCTGAAACCTCGCAATTTCTTATAGAATATTTCATTGAATATTAATTTCGGTTTGTAAAAAGGTAATAAAATGATGAAAATAGTCAGGATAAATCTCATTTTGCCTGATTGCTATAAAGTGTTTTCTTTTTAGGCCGTTTTTACCAATTTTAATGGCTTTTATGGGATTGTTTTTCAAATGTGGAAGCAATGCCCATTTTGCCATTGACATAACGCCCATATCGGCTTTTACCATTTCCAGAGAAGCTTCGGTTAAGGGTATGGCTGTAATTTTTCGTGGAATTACTTTGGCTGGAGCCAAAACAAACTGATGAATCGTAACTGTTTCCATCGGAAGGGAATGAATCAGTAAATGTTCGTCTATAAAATCTTCGGCAACCACGTATTTTTTATTTGCCCACGCATGGCTTTCAGAAACTGCCATTACAACTTCATCCTGAAAAAGTTCCAGATATTTGATGTTGTTATCATTGATCTGGTCGCTGATAATGGCGATATCAATTGTGTTATCCAGTAATTTTTGCAGCGGAATATGGGTGGCCTCGGTAACAATCTTCAATTCAACATTTGGATACAGTAAATGAAATTGCTTTAGAACCGAAGGCAGCCAGTGATAACTTGAAAAACATTCGGTACTAATCCTGATTTCTCCGTGTTCTCCAAAAACCATTTGTTTGATTTGAGATTCGGTTTGCAAAAGTTTGTCGAGAATCTCATTGGCAATTCCGTACATTTTTTCACCGGCTTTGGTTAAAACCAGTTTTTTATTCATTCTAAAAAAAATAGGCGTACCCAATTGGTATTCAGCTTCTTTAAGTTGGTGGCTTAAAGCCGATTGGGTTAAATGAAGTTTGTCAATTGCTTTGGTGATACTTCCTTCTTCAACAATCGCTTTTATCAATCGTAAATGCCTTATTTCCATTTTTAGAGAATTAGTATACAAAGTAACAAAATTTTAATCTGGCTTTTGCATGAAAAAAAGTAATGAAATGGATGAATTCTTTTCGTTTTTATGCAATATGATGTTAGACTACTTTTGAAAAAAACTAATCATTAAAACTAAAGAAAATGGAAGCACAAATTAAACATTATGAAAATAAACTGGCCTTTGAAATGGACCCTTCTGATTTGTTCGATGCTTTAAATAATGGAGAGAAGGTAATTGTTATTGATGCCAGAAAGTCTTTTGGATATGAAGCAGAACATATTCCAACAGCAATTAATATTCCGCATCGAGAAATGGCAATCGAAAGTACACAACATCTCGATAAGGAAGTTTTGTATGTAACTTATTGTGATGGTATCGGTTGTAACGCATCGACCAAAGGTGCATTGAATATGGCTAAACTTGGTTTTAAAGTAAAAGAATTAATTGGCGGAATAGAGTGGTGGAAGGTTGACGGCTATGCAACAGAAGGCACTAATGCTAAAAAAGCAGGTTTGAAAATTGAATGTGCTTGTTAAATAAAAAGGCAAACTTAAATTTAAGTTTGCCTTTTTATTATTATTTGTATCTGCTTTATTGAGGTTTAACAACTTGTTTTAGCGTATCTATTGCAATTATAGTGCTGTCTTTTACCGGTGCGGTTTCAATAGGAACGTTTAGGGGCGCTGTATATCTTTTAATTTTTTGCTGAATTAAAATAGCATCATTCAATACAAAAGGCGTTGGCATCATCCAGTCACTTCTTGGTTTTACATTCAACAGCGGATTTGTCATTAAATCAAAAGAACTTTCAATTAAATCCATATCAAAGACAGATGATTTATTGATGTAGAAATCCATAACCAAAGGTTCGTTGCCAACAACATAGTAGCATAGAATTTTTATGTCATCTCGTTCTAAACGATTTGTTTTTTGACCGGAAGTTGAAACTCCATTTGCCTTAAAATTATAAAAAGTCATTTTTGGATTGGCGTATATATCGTAACGATTGACTTTTCTGTTTGGCGTTATTTTTATTTTTAAATACCTGTTGTTGCCTATAGTGCTGTCTTTTAAGAACTCAATGGTTGGTTTTGGAATGTCAATATTGGGTGCAATCGCGCTATAGGTAAAGGTTGAATTGTATTTGCTGGCTAATGGCAAACTGTTTAAACCTACGGCTTTTTGATTTTTTTCTCCTAAATAAGTTTTAGTCCATTCATCAAGATTTACATCATAAGTTGTCCAGACTGCCGAATTTGTATTGGCGTTGTAAACATACAATAAACTGTTAGATTTTGCTTTTCCGTACTCATAGCCTGAGTTATAACCGGCGTAAACGAAGAAAACGATCGAGGTAATAAAAAATAATATCGCCCAGACACCTTTTCTAAAAAAGGAACCAAATATGGGAAGTAATAATCCGAAAAGTAAAACGGTTAGTATAGCACTTCCAAAAAGTATTTTCAGACCTAAGCCAATTGGGAACATGATGATAAAAGGCGCAACAATTGCCAATGCCGGAAAACTAAATAATAAGTTTAAACCTAGGCTATAATGTTGCGTGATTACAAATATTCCGAATAAAAGAATTCCAAAATAAACCGGAATAATAAGGAAACCTGCTCCAGTTAAGCTATTGGCTAAGAAAAGATTGATAATTATCCAAAGCAATAAAGGCGCTACAAAATGGTTCATTGTAATTTTTGCTTCCGAAAAACGATTATAGAAAGCAAAACAAATCGCAATAGTAAGTGTTACAAAAGCTCCAATGTAGGCGTGTCCGTTATAAGTAAAACCGTTTAGTAAATCTGAATATTGCGGATACGCTTCCAGAATTATTTTCCAGCCCAGAAAAGTTACCAAACCGGCGATGAGAATAGAACCAATTAAAGGAACAAAGCCTATAAAAATTTCTCTGAAAGTAATAACACGTTTTGCTTTTCCTATAAAAATAAAAAGAATTAGTAAGCCTAAAGCAATTAGGGACATTGGAAATACCCATGCAAATGGATAATTTATAAATCCGAAAGGAACACTAAAATATACGTTGTCTTCTGTAGTTTGAGTAGAGTTTAAATCAATATTGGAGAAGTATTTTAATAAGGGCATTAAGTAAGTCCCCTGATGAGATAAAGTTGTTTTGTTTAAATGTTGAATATCATCTTGTTGCGTATGATAATTATAATGACCGTCGATAAAAGCAAAATTAAAGCCCTGAATGTTTCCTTGTTCTCTAAAAACAGTTAGATCAGTATCATTTGGCAGCATTTTATAAATGCTGTACATCAGCGAATTTGAAACGGGGTATTTTGCTTTTGCATTCGCAAATTCTTTTACAAGAGCCTGATTTCCTTTGTTGGTTTCCATCAGCATATAACTTGGTCCTGAAGAACCTCGGGCTTCAAAATTTAAAACCAGACCAACATCTTTTGCCCACGGATGCTGATTTACAAAAAGCGCCGCACCGTTTAAACCCAATTCTTCGGCATCTGAAAAAAGAATAATGATGTCGTTTTTCTGTGGATTTTTAGAATATAAAAAAGCACGAATCCCTTCCAAAATTGTCGCGACTCCGGATGCGTCATCACTTGCTCCTTTTGAAAAAGAATGTGGAGCGCTATCATAATGAGAAAGCAATAAAAGTGCTTTTGAATTATTTGTACCCTTGATACGGGCCAGAATATTTTTGGATTTCACCAAAAGCCCTTTATCATTTAGTGTAAATCCTTCCTGAATCGAAGTTTCTAATCCAATTCGGTTCAATTCTAATTTAAGATAATTAGCAACAAGTTCATGATTTGTTGAACCAACATAATGTGGCTTTTGAGCAATAATTTTAACCTGATTGAAAGCTCTGTCTGTAGAAAATTCAGCCAGCGCTTCTTCATTTTTAGAAACCCATTGAGGCATCATTGTGGCGTATATAATACCTAAAATTGCTAAAACGCATACAAAAGCAAGTATTGAAGTTGGGTTTTTTCTCATATTGAATATATACTAAATTTCTTTTTTAACGAGCATAAAATAATCATTTTCCAGAGAGCGATATCCCTGGTCGTACAGGAAATAATACGTATTTCCGGTTTTAGTCTGCAAAATATTGGTAAAGAAATCAAAATCAAAACCCTTATTAATCATTTTATCTCTTGTTGCTTTTGATTTCCCTTCTGTGTTTAGCTCGGACAAAATACGATAATTTTTGCGTAATTTATTGTTTACATTACGCATGAAATTATTAGTATCCTTATTTATTTTATTATTGTAGGCATTTCGGCAATTGTCTGAACAAAATTTCTTGTCTTCGCGACCTACAATTTTTTCTGCACATTCAAGACAGGTTTTCATTGATTAATCTTTTTAATTTCATATAAATCATGCCTTCTGTCTTTCAAAATTCGAACGCTGCCATGTTCGTGAAGCTGTTTTAATAAATTTAAATCAACGTCAACAATTAGAGTCATTTCGGTATTTGGAGTTGCCTCGGCTTTAATTCCGTTACTTGGAAAAGCAAAATCAGAAGGCGTAAAAACAGACGCCTGAGCATATTGAATATCCATATTATTTACTTTTGGCAAATTACCAACACAGCCGGCAATGGCAACATAACATTCATTTTCTATGGCTCGCGCTTGTGAACAATGTTTTACTCGCGTGTAAGCGTTTTGAGTATCTGTTAAAAATGGAACAAACAAAATATTCATTCCTTCATTGGCCATAATTCTTGAAAGCTCCGGAAACTCAACATCATAACAAATTAAAATTCCAATTTTGCCACAATCAGTATCAAAGGTCTGAAAGTGCGATCCGCCCTTCATTCCCCAATGCTGAACTTCGTTTGGCGTAACGTGAATTTTGGTATACATTTCTGAAGTTCCGTCTCTTTTGCATAAAAATCCAACATTATACAAATTACCGCCATCCAGATAAGGCATACTTCCTGTGATGATGTTGATGTTGTATGAAATGGCAAATTCCTGAAAACGCTTTCTTATTGGATCAGAATAACGGGCAAGTTCCCGAATGGCTTCCGCTTCGGATAAATGATTGTAATCGGCCATTAAAGGCGCAATGAAAAGCTCCGGAAATAAAGCAAAATCGGCGCCATAGCCGGAAACAACATCAATGAAAAATTCTGATTGCTCAAAAAATTCTTCAACATTATTAAGCTGACGCATTTGCCATTGGATTAATCCCAAACGAATAACACTTTTTTCAAGATTAATCAATTTTGGACTTTCGTCGTAATAAACATTATTCCATTCTAAAAGAACCGCAAATTCCTTTGATTCTTCATCACCTTCTAAGTAATTTTTGATGATTCGCAAAACGTGAAAATCATTACTCAGCTGAAAGGAAAGTACAGGATCATGTAATTCTTTGTGTTTTACTTTATCTATATAAACTTTTGGAGTAAATTTTTTAGCGTGTTGACTGTAGTTAGGAATTCTTCCTGCAAAAACAATCGCTTTTAAGTTTAATTGTTCGCAAAGTTCCTTTCTTGCGTCGTATAAACGACGTCCCAAACGCAAACCGCGATAATGTGGGTGGATAAAAACGTCTATACCGTACAAAATTTCCCCATCAGGATTATGGGTCGAAAAAGTATAATCGCCAATGATTTGTTTGTAATTGTGTCTTTTGTCAACTAGTTTCTCGTCTACGATTAAAGATAGTGCAGAACCTACAACTATGCCGTCGACTAAAATAACTAATTGACCTTCAGGGAATATTGAAAGTAATTTTTTTATATCATTAGATCGCCAGTATGAATTGGCCATTTCCGGATACGATTCTACCATTGAATTTTTCAATTGTTTATAATCGTCTAATTCTAAATTTCTTAACTCAACTTTATTGATTTGCGCCTGCATATAGTAAGATTTCTGTGAAATATACAAAAAAATATTTCCACTTACAAACGCTTACAAATAGTTACAACCGAAAGTAAATAGTTTGTAACCGAATAAATTTTGCATGCCTCGACATCTTTGCACTGTTGAATTTGATAAACGAATTCCTTATATGAACATTTAAAAATTATACGCCATGAATGCAATGAAAAACAGAGTACAATTAATTGGTAACGTAGGAAACGATCCGGAAATTAAAACATTAGAAAACGGTAGAAAATTAGCTCATGTAACTATTGCTACAAACGACAGATACACAAATGATAAGGGCGAAAAAGTAGAACAAACCGAATGGCATCGTGTAACGGCTTGGGGAAAGACGGCCGAGATTATAGAAAAGTACGTTGTGAAAGGCAAAGAAGTTGCGATTGAAGGGAAACTTACCCACAGAAGTTATGACAAAAACGGAGAAAAGCGCTATGTTACCGAAGTTGTTGTCAGTGAGATTTTGTTGCTTAGTAAATAATGTTTAGAAAAATTCAATTCAAACCCGACAGGTTTTAAAAACGTGTCGGGTTTAACTTTGTGCTTAAAATGAGATTATAAAATTGAAGCACCGTTTATATCCGTAGTAAGTACTTCACTCATATAATTGAAAAAAGGTCTCATGTTTTGACATGTTTCTAAAGCTTGCTCTAAAAATTTTGGACCCAAAACTTCATCATCCGTAAAGCGTTTTATGATTAGAAACTGCTTGTAACGTAGTAAATCGATTGCTTCATGATCAGCATCAAAACCTTTTGGAGAAGTTTTAAGCTGTTCTCCTTGTAAAGTCCCAAAAGTGCTGACAAAGGTTTTTGATTTTAATATTTTTCGAAATGTTTCGGGATCGTGTGCAAATTCGCTTCTTATACGTTTTAAATCTGTGGCATTTGGCCCCCAGAATCCACCGGCAAAAAAACTGTTTCCTTTTTCCAGATGAAAATAATAGCCGCCACGTCTGGCATTTGTTGCACGGGTAAAACTCCCTCCCCAATATGTTTTAAAAGGAGTTTTGTCTTTGGCAAATCGAATATCACGATAAATTCGATATACACTTTTTTTGCCCGAAGCATTTTCTAATACATCAGTTTTAGAAAGTTCCTTGAGCAAAGCTCCGGCAAAATTCTCAATATGGTTTAATTCGTTTAAGTAATTGGGTTTATTTGCTTCAAACCAGGGCTTGTTATTATTTTCTTTAAGTTGAGATAAAAAATCAAGACTGGATTTTGGTATAGTAATCTGGTTTTCCATAATTAAATTTGAGACTTTAAGATGACTGCAATTTAAAACTAAAAACCCACCAATTGGTGGGTTTTTTATGATATAGTTTTAAGCAGTCTTTTTTAATAAATCAAACATAGGACAGCGTGAGCAGCGTTTGTTTTCGCTCTTTTTGTATTTTTCACAACAAGAAGATTTGCAGTTTTCCAACTTTTTAAGCTTCTCAAGGATATCTTTTTTCTTCTTTTTCTTTTTATCCTTTTTCTTGTCCTTATCTTTTTCTTTCTTGCTCAATTTGTCTTTGTGTTATTAAACAGTGACAAATATAAAAGAATAAAAGTTATTTTTAAGTATTCTAAATAAACTTTAACTTTTTTATTTTGGGTTAATAGCGATTGAGCTTGTAACCGTTAATTGCTGAATATCACGGTCAAATAAGTAAAGTCCGCCTTTATCATCACCAATTAAGTTGATTTTATCTAAAATAGATTTAGCTGTGGCTTCTTCCTCAATTTGTTCTGCCACGTACCATTGTAAGAAATTGTGAGTCGCATAATCTTTTTCTTCAAAAGTGATGTGTACCAATTCGTTGATAGATTCTGAAACAAAAATTTCATGGTTATAAAGCGTCTCAAACATTTCTTTAAAAGTAGAATAAGAAGTTTTAGGTGCTTTTAGGTCTGTAATCTGTGCATGTCCACCGCGTTCGTTAACATACTTCACGAGTTTTAACATGTGCGCGCGCTCTTCGTCTGACTGTGTGTACATAAATTGAGCAATTCCCTCTAATCCGTGTACTTCAGCCCAGCAAGCCATAGAAAGGTAAGTTTGCGAAGATTCTGCCTCTATGCGAATTTGCTTGTTTAAAGCCGTTTCAATATTTTTTGATAGCATAATATGTGTCTTTTTGGTAAAGTTAAAAAAAAATAATCCAAAACGGTTTTTTGAAAGCATCCAAAGCAAAGACATTAGGATTAATTCTCAATAAATTTAAGGTTCTTCTAAAGGAAAGTCTCTGGAAAAAATAGCCTTATTGATGATCGGATTTGTTATTTCCGGCTCCATAAATCCATCGGTAAACTTGCGCATCACATACTGTTTTGTTGCATTGTCGTAATATCCTAAAATAGAATAATCTTTAAATTTAAAGATATTTTGAAAAGCGATTCTTTTCTGAGTACTCAAAAAGTAATAAATGTTATCTAGTGCCAAAGGCTGTTGAGGTTCTTGTATAAATTCAAGATTATTATTCAGTATGCTTTCAAAATAAACCGTTCTGGCATGATCGATTTGTGGGAAATCGCCATTATAATAAAAACTGGAATAATCTTCTTCTTTTGGAGATCCGCCTATTGTAAGCAATGTGTTTCTTTTGTTTTTAAAAGCTGATAAACCCACATCTAAGAAGAACAATTGGTTTAAAAACTGACTTGTTTTCCTTAATTCTGAAGGTTTTCGTCCATCGGTTTGTACAAATAAGGGGGAATTTTTAAATTTAATCGTGTCATTCTTCAATACTTTAAATTCCTTTAATGTGTTGCCAGAGTTAAAATCTTTTACATTAATTGCAAATCCATACTTGTTTAGACTTATTTGGTATAGTTTATTATCGTTAAGAAATGAATTGCTTTTGTTTGTATTGTCAATACCTGGTTGTATAAATGTTTTTTCGCTGATTGTATGTTTTTCAATATCCAAATCAAAAACCTGCGTTTTTTTTGGATTATAATCGAAAGTTAAAATCAGATGATCTCCAAATAAATAAGCTTTGCTCTTTTTTGAACTTTTATCCAAAGGCACAAATTCTTTTACGTCAATTTTTTCGATAGGATCTTCATCAACAATACGATTAAAAGTGACAAACTGAGTGTTTTTATTCTGAAACTTATAAGTAGAAAAATCAAATACTTTTTCTTCTGCTGTTCCGTTTTTAAAAGTGTAAAGAGTTAAAGCCTGCACATTTCTTTCTTTTGAAAGAACATAAAAGGCATTGTTTTCCTGAAAAAAGTTTAAAATATCATGTGTTGAAAACGGAAAACTAAACTGAAGCATTTTCTGCGTTTTAGTTTCTAAATAATACTTTACGATGATTATATTTTTAAAATCTTCTAACGCCCAATATAAATTTGGATTTCTATCTTCTCCAAAACTATAGCCAACTAACGATCTGTTATCCAGATTTGTTTTCGGAAAAGTAAATTGTTCATTTAAAAATAAGGCACTATTGTATTTTAAAATGGTAACATTTTCTGTTGTTGCTGCAAAAACAAAAACATCATGAGTTTGTGTGTTTTCTACATTGAGAACCTGACCTTCTTCAAATGTTTTTTTTAAATCCAAAGGAAAAGAAGCCAATACTGTTTGGCCAAACAGAACTGATTGTGAGATTAGTAGTGATAGAAGTAAAAGTTTTTTCATAAATTTTTGTGAGACAAAAATCATTCCAATTTTACTTGGCTTGTTTCGGTATTTTCTCTCTATAAAGTTTTAAAACGATATATAAAGATAGATCAATTGGGGTAATTTTAAACATAAAAAAAGCCCTAAAGAAAATTTCTTTAGGGCTTAAATATTTTTTTATGAAAGAATTATTTCACTTTGAAAGTAACTCTTCTTGCCAATCTTCGTGCTTCTTCAGAATCTTTTTGAATTGAAGTATCTGCTCCCTGGCCAACTACATTTAGTCTTGAAGATGCAATACCTGCTTTTTCTAAGATAGTTTTGACGTTATTAGCTCTTAAACTTGCAAGTTTTTCGTTGTATTCTGAGGTGCCAACCTGATCAGCATAACCTAAAATATCAAGAGAAGCTGAAGGATTTTTTCTTAAATAAGTTAAAACAACATCAATTGCTGCAGTTGAATTTTCTATTGGAGTGGCTTTATTAAAGTCAAAGTAAACGCTGTAATATTTGTCATTGATCATTTCTTTAATAGGATCTTTGTCGCTTACAATGGTGGTAGTTGTTGGTTTTTCTACAATAACTTGTGGTTTTTGCTCCGGAATTTTATTTACTAACGCTTCAAGATTAGCTATTTTGTTTTCTAATGCAGAAACATCAGCGTTTTCTGAAAGTACAATCCAGTCAGCATGTTTTTGGTTTTTGCCTAAATAAACATTTAAACCTACAGTTCCATTAAAAATAATTCCAGAAAACCCTCTTTCTTCATTGTGGCGATAAACGCCATCAAATGTTGCATCCTGGCTAGCATTCAAAATTGTAGAAAAATCACCTGTTAACGCTAATCTGTCAGTTAATCTAACTTGTGCGGTAACACCTGCAATGAAGTTGACCATTTTATCATTAAAAGGCATGTTTTTGCTTTCTATTACCCCCATACCAAAACCAGTATGTCCTAAAAGACCAATTGTTTTAGTCCAGGTTTCAAAATTCATGATTCGGCCTAAATTGGCTACAGCTTGTAAATCAGCTCTGTAATATTTTGACTCGAAGTTTGCTGAATTTTTACCATCCGTAAAATTATCATATCCGATATCTGCCTTTAAACCAAATTTGTTGTTAAACATATATCTGGCTCCTAAATCAACTACAAAAGGGCTCGGAATATTAGTATAATACTCTTTGGCTGAAAACGGACGCTGTGGTTTGTTAACACCACCAGCTACTTCGATAGACCATTTGTTATAGTTAGTGTCAGTTTTTTTTGTTTCTGTTTGTGCATGTAGGTTTACTAAACCTATTGTAAATGCAACAATAGTTACAATCTTTTTCATTGTTGTTTGTGTTTTAAAAATTTTCGCAAACCAACAATTATTTGTAGGAAAAATTGTCCTTAAGAGGTTATTTTTACAATACAATAGGGTATAGAAGCATTTTCTGCTATTTATTCATCAAATCCTGAAATAAATCCACAAACTGTCCAACGTGTAAACCATCCATTAAACCGTGATGTACATGAACAGACATTGCAATTGTTCTTTTTCCGTTTTCTGAGGTAATCATTTTTCCAAAAGAAATTTTTGGACAGCTATCCGGATAAGTATAACTTCTTGCATGAGAAAGAGAAGTAAAATTCAACCACGGGATTGCCGAGAAATGTATGACATTATCGTCATCAAATGATCTTGTAAAAAGACCTTTTGTGCTCTGGATTCGTTTAACTTCTGCCAAAGCATTTTGTTTGAAAACTTCAAAATCCGAATTATATTCGATCAATGAAAATCCAAAAGTTCCATCTTCACGACCAATAGTTGCTGATGCATCAATACGATCATTAATGTAAATTTTATCATCGGAAATTCGGTATTTAAAATTTTCGATTGTATTTGCAGCGACTAATGTTTTATGCAAATAATAAATAAAAAAAGAACTGTTTAGACTTTTTGCCATTTGATAGGCTTTTGTACAATCAATTTCCACAGTGGCGCCAAAAAAGGGTTCTTCCATTTTACTAAAATGGGCAAAATGCTCTTTTCTATTCCAATTTTCTAAATCTAAAACTGTTTTCATTATAATAAATTATGGAGCACTTGAGAAATTTTCTCGAATGAACTAAAATGTTCGTGCTCTACTTTGTGATTGATTTTTTCATGTTCCCAAGTCGTATGAAACGGAATGTGTACGGCATAACCGCCAATTTCTAAAACGGGCAATACATCTGATTTCAGTGAATTTCCAATCATTAAAAATTCATTCGGGTGGATATCCAAACGACCAATTAATTTGTCATAATCTACAGTTTGCTTATCTGACATTACTTCAATATGGTGAAAATAATGTCCCAAACCAGAACGGTGTAATTTACTATGTTGGTCTTTTAAGTCGCCTTTTGTGGCGACAACCAATTTATATTTTCCGTGCAAAGCTTGCAACGTTTCTTCAATTCCGTCTAAAAGTTCAATAGGTTTTTCCAGTAATTCTTTTCCGTATTGGATGATTTTCGCAATGACTTCGACCGGAATTGTATTGTTCGAGATATTCATCGCCGCTTCAATCATCGACAAAATATAACCTTTGATTCCGTAACCGTATAAAGGTAAATTGGCGATTTCAATTTTAAATAATTCCTGCGAAATGCCCTGATGTGAAAGATAATCTTCCATCAAAGCGCAAAATTTGTGTTCCGTTTCCTGAAAATAAGGTTCGTTTACAAACAAAGTATCATCTGCATCAAATGCAATTACTTTTAAGTTTGGTATTTTGTTTTTATGTAACATAAGTTTTTTTTTTTCAAGTTTCAGGTTTCAGGTTTTTGCCACGAATTACACTAATTTTCTCGAATTTTTAGCCACAGATTAAATGATTTTAAAGATTAAAAAATAATCTGCTTGATCTGCAAAATCTGCGTGAAACTATTTTTACTTCAAATTCATGAATTATTTTAAAATCAATCTGCGTAAATCCGTTTAAACCCGTGTCATCCGCGTGCCATTTCTCAATTCTAATTCTTCGAAAATAAGTTCTTAAATGAAATAGTCTTATCGTAAAAAGTAATTCTAATTCCGAAAAGCAAAATGATTCCGCCAAAAACCATTTGTAAAGTTATTTGTTCTTCCAAAAACAACCAAGCTAATATTGAAGTAATTACGGCTTGACTCAATAAGCTCAATGAAACTCTCGTTGCGCGCATGTGTTGTGTGGCATAACTTATAGAAAGCCAGGCGCACAATTGACAAATTACAGCCTGTAGAAGCAGCACAAACCAACCGGTATTTGAAAATCCTGTAAAAGGTTCGTTCAAAACAAGACATAATATTCCCAAATATAGGCTTGATGCCACTAAACTAATCGTCATAAACGACAAAACATCTACTTGTGAAAGCACATTTTTGCTGACCAAAAGATAAATCGAATATAAAATTCCGGATAAAACAGCAAACAAAAATGCCTGATTAAAATTCAATTCCATAAAAAAGCTAAAACCTACCAAAGTGATCATTCCAAATAATGAAACTACGGTTCCAATCCAGAAATTAGTTGCCGGCCTTACTTTCAAAAAGAAGAAAGAACCAATTCCAACCCAAAGTGGAGATAAATTCGTGAGCAACGAAGCCTGAGTCGCGCTTGAATCCTGAATGGCGATATTCCAAACTGCAACATCCGAAGCAAATAAAATACCACAAAGTGCTGCCAAAAGCAGAAATTTTGTATTCGGAATTTTAAAGTTCTTCGTCAAAATTACATAAGGCAAAAGCAAAGTCACCGCGAACAACATTCTATAAAAAGCCGATATTAATCCTGGTGCTAATTTTAGTTTTACTAATATCGGAAAGATTGAAATACAAAGTATTCCGCATATTAAGGCTAGTCTTGGTTTTGTGAGTTTCATTATTTAAGATGTTTTCTAAAAACAAAAAGCGTGAATCAATTAAATATTAATCGATTCACGCAATTTTATAATAACTATAAAAACTTAGTTTATCGTTTCACCATTTGGTGCATCAGTATCAGGATTGACAAATACTAATTTTCCTTCGGCGTTTGTTGTCATTAAGATCATTCCCTGACTTTCAACACCGCGTAAAGCTCTTGGCGCTAAGTTGGCTAAAACCGTAACACGTTTACCAATGATTTCTTCTGGTGAAAAGCTTTCGGCAATTCCAGAAACTATCGTACGAACGTCAATTCCGGTATCAATTTTAAGGACCAAAAGTTTGTTGGCTTTTGGCATTTTTTCGGCTTCAATGATGGTTCCTACGCGCAAATCCATTTTGGCAAAATCCTCATATTGAATCAATTCTTTTTGAGGTTCCACTTGTTTGTTTTCGGCAAGATTTGCATTTTTTGTAGCTTCCAATTTATCTATTTGTTTTTGTATTTCTTCGTCTTCTATTTTAGCAAATAATAATTCAGCTTCTCCAATTTGGTGACCTTCCGGAATCAATTCTGAATTCTCCGCAACATCGTTCCATTTCAATTTGCCTTCATTTTTCAATATTCCTGATAATTTAGCAGCAGTAAAAGGTAAAAAAGGTTCAGCCAAAACGCTCAAAGCCGCAGCAATTTGCAACGCCACATACATTTGAGTTTTTACACGCTCCGGATTGTCTTTCATCACCTTCCAAGGCTCTTCATCAGCCAAATATTTATTTCCCAAACGGGCAACATTCATCAATTCGCCCAAAGCTTCACGGAATCTGTAACGCTCCACCGAACTTGAAATCACAGCCGGATACGCTTTTAATTCAGCCAAAGTATTTTCGTCAACTTCAGATAATTCATTTGGAGTTGGAATAAATCCGTCGTAATATTTGTTGGTTAAAACAACCACACGGTTAATGAAGTTTCCAAAAATGGCAACCAATTCATTGTTATTTCTCGCCTGGAAATCTTTCCAAGTAAAATCATTATCTTTAGTTTCCGGTGCATTTGAAGTTAAGGCATAACGCAAAACATCTTGTTTCTCTGGAAAGTCTTCTAAATATTCGTGTAACCAAACTGCCCAGTTTTTAGAAGTCGAAAGTTTATTTCCTTCCAAATTCAAAAACTCATTTGCAGGAACATTGTCCGGCAAAATGTAGCTTCCTTCGGCTTTCAACATTGCCGGGAAAATTATACAATGAAAAACAATGTTGTCTTTCCCAATAAAGTGAACCAGTTTCGTGTCTTCGTCTTTCCAATATGGTTCCCAGTCTTTTCCTTCGCGCAAAGCCCATTCTTTCGTAGACGAAATATATCCGATAGGCGCATCAAACCAAACATATAGTTTTTTCCCTTCGGCACCTTCAACCGGAACATCAATTCCCCAATCAAGGTCACGCGTTACCGCACGAGGTTCCAATCCGCCATCAACCCACGATTTAACTTGTCCGTACACATTAGGTTTCCAGTCGCTTTTATGTCCAACTAAAATCCATTCTGTTAAGAATTCAGTATATCTGTCCAAAGGTAAAAACCAGTGTTTTGTAGCTTTTAAAATCGGAGTTTCCCCGGTAATGGTCGATTTTGGGTTAATCAAATCCGTCGCATTCAAAGTCGATCCGCAATTTTCGCACTGGTCTCCGTAAGCTCCGTCGTTACCGCATCTTGGGCAAGTTCCTACCACAAAACGATCTGCCAAAAACTGATTTGCTTTTGCATCGTACAATTGCTCGGTTACTTCTTCAATAAAATCACCGTTATCATATAGTTTTTTAAAGAATTCCTGAGCCGTATCATGATGAATTTTAGCCGAAGTTCGGGAATAATTATCAAACGAAATTCCGAAATCAGCAAATGATTTTCTGATAATTCCGTCATATTTATCAATAACTTCTTGTGGCGTAACTCCTTCTTTTTTGGCTTTCATCGAAATGGCAACCCCATGTTCATCGCTTCCGCAAATAAATGCAACATCTTTTCCCTGCAAACGCAAGTATCTCGAATATATATCTGCAGGCACGTAAACCCCCGCCAAATGCCCAATATGTATAGGTCCGTTGGTGTAAGGCAAAGCTGCCGTAATGGTATATCTCTTTGGATTCTGTATCATAACTCAATTTTATTGAGTGCAAAAATAAGCAATAGAATTGAGAATTTGTTATTTCACGGAGATTCACAAAGAAAAAGCGCCGAGATTTTCAGAGAGTTTTAAGAAAAAGCTAATTAATGGCGCAAAGACGCAAAGGCGCAAAGTTTTATTTTTCTTTCCGCCTTTGCGTCTTTGCGCGATTTTTTAATGAAATCAAACAAAAAGCTTAGCGAATCTCTGCGAAAACCTTTGTGCTACTCTGTGAAACAACCCCATAAAATAGAACCAGTTTAAACTAGCGTCACAATAAAAATCTTAAAAAATTATTTTGCAACCTTTGCCCTGAAAAAACAAAGACAATTTTATGAGCAAGACAAAATTAATCATTAACAAAAACGGATCTATAAAAATCGAAGGTGACTTCGAAATTATGGATGCTGAAGGAACTGTTTACGGACTTCAGGGAAGATCAGCATTGGGACTTTGCCGTTGCGGATTATCTGCAAATAAACCATTTTGTGATGGCGGGCACCGTAATAATTTCGAACACGATTCAATTGCATTCGATTTACCACCAATGAAAACAAACTAGAAAAATTATTTTTCCCGGTTGAAAATAGAAAGCTGCAGTAATGCAGCTTTTTTTATTTAGTAAATTCATTTTGAAAGAATTTTCAATATAATAATTTTTAAAACTCATAAAAAACAGTATATATTTACAAAAAATTGTTAAAATATAAAAATGAAAAAAATCATAATACTATTCCTGTTTTTAGGTTTAATATCGGCAAAGGGTCAAACACAAAGAGTTATTTCCAGCCAATGGATGGTTTTTCGCCAAACCATAGATATTCAAACTACTGTAAAGAAAAAGTTTAAAGTAATTGCTTCGGCAAAGGTAGATTCTAACGATCCAAAAGCCTGGGCAGGTATTTTTGCAAGAGTTTTTAATAAAAATGATGAAGATGGTTTTTCTGACAATATGTACGACAGGCCAATAAAATCAAAAGAATGGCAAACTTATACTGTGGAAGGAACGATTGATGAAAACAGTAAAATATTGAATTTTGGTGGGGTTTGTGAATTAAACGGAAAGTTTTATTTTGATAAGTTTCAATTATTTATTGAAAATGAAAAGGGTGTTTTTGAACCGGTAACCATTTTAAATTCAAGTTTTGAAACACTTGCAACCAATACAGATATCCCAAAATGGAATTTGGGTAATTCTAAACAAAAAAATGTAAAAGTTAAAGAATTTAAAATTTCCTCTGATAAATCAAGCGTTGATGGAAAATATGCACTATTGATTGAAGGAAGTGGCATAGTCGTTAAAGAAAGTGGAAAAATAGGAAACGTTCCGGGAGCTTCACCAAAAATTGCCGACATGATTTCGATGCTGGAAGACCTTAAAGATCGTGTTGAGGAAACGGTTAAAAATATGGATCAATACGAAATTGATTATTTGCATGACGAAAAAGCAAACCGAATTGGCGCACTTGTAATGCATTTGGCTGCAGCCGAAAAATACTATCAGGTTTTTACTTTTGAAAACAGAGAATTTAACGAAGAAGAAAAGAAGAAATGGGAGAAGGCTTTAAACCTCGATCAGGGCGCGCGCGATGAATTTAAAGGGCATGATATTCAATATTATCTGGATATTTATAATGAAGTAAGAGCCAAAACCATTTCGGAATTAAAGAAAAGAGATGATGCCTGGTTTGCAGAAGTTCAAATGAAATACGACGTAAGCAATCAGTATTGCTGGTTTCACGTTATGGAACATCAGTCAAGTCATTTAGGGCAAATTTTGTTCCTGAAGAAAAGAATTCCGCCTCAGCAGGAACCAATGCAAAAAGTATTGGAACAAGAGATTAAGAAATAGAATTTGGGATTAAAAAAAGGAGGTGTTAATGCCTCCTTTTTTATATTCAATTGTTAGTTTATCAAATAATTCTAAGCTTAAAATATTCATTTACAAATGATAATATAATTAAGAAGATGGAACATAATAAAAAGCTTATCAGATTAAATTTTAGACTGAAATGATGTTTTTTCGAACTTTTGCAGACTAAAAAGAAAAGAAAGCAACAAACAATAATCGATACGGTAAGAAGACCAATGCCAAGTGAAAGTCCAAATCTTCCTTCATCATTTGGACCCAATAAATTTGCCAAACCAGCCCAAAATCGCATTGTAAACGGAAAAAGTAAAAAAGGATATAATTCTTTTTTAGGATATTTGTTTAGCAGAAAGTAAATTACAATTGCTTGAAAAATGGTAAACAGAGGTCCGGCCATTGTTATAACATTTCTATTCCATTCATGTTTGTATTCTCCGGAAATTACATTTGCAGAGTTTAGGTTCATTGTCATTTTGTTTCCAAGAATTTCTCCCGTACACCAATGTGCTAGTTCATGAAATAGTGTGCTTAGAAAAACAGCAATAAGAATAAGTAAAATGTATTTTAAATCTATTTTGTTATGGGCATTGCTTTTGGTCATTTTTTAGTGGAGTGGCTTTTTAGTGTTAGTTTAAAATTTGTTTTTGATTTTATAAATTAACACATAATAATTGTAAAGTTGTTCTTGTTATATATAAAGTTCTCCTTTCATCGTAATAATCGAAGAACCGCCAACGAGAATATCTTCTTCACGATTCATAACTTCAATCATTGAGGCCTGTTTTAATTTTACACCTTGCAGAATTTTATATTCTTTCTCTGATTTGGTGAATTTCTTTTGTGTTAAAAATCCAATTAAAGGCCCGGCAGCCGTTCCTGTTGCAGGATCTTCATATATTCCGATTATAGGGTTAAAAAACCTCGTTTCAACTATATGTTCCTGCTTTTCATCGGCAATCGTAAAACAATAAAAGCCTTCAAATTTGTATTCTCTTGAAATCTCCATTAAAAGCTGATTGTCAGGAATGCAGCTATTGAGTATTTCACTGTTTTTTATAGGAACCATTGTGTGTGCTACTTCTGTTTTTACAATTGTTGGCACAAAAGCATTCACATCTAAATCTTCAATTTTTAGACCCAATGCTACCGCAATTCTGTATGTTGGGATTTCGTCTTTGATTACTGCCGATTTTTGATGCATTTGCACTACCGGATATTGTGTAACCGGATCAAAGCTCACCGTTAACGGTATTGGTGAATTTTTCATAATCACAAACGGATCACTTTCATTCTGCTCTTCAAAAATGGGCATTTTTTTTAGCAAAGCACCACAAACGGCACCCAATAAATTATGTCCGGCACCATCAATTTCGATTCCTGTAGGTGTAAAGGAGCGAACTTTTAATGCTTTTTTCTTTGTAGAATAATAAACAAACGAAGTTTCAGAATAACCAAATTCTTTGGAGATATTTTGATACACTTCTAAGTCTAAATCTCCATTTGTAAAAACAACCGACAACGGATTTCCCTTGTAACTTTTATTAGAGAATACATCTAAAACGTAGTATTGTAAGGTGGTTCTGTTTTCCATTATTTATCTTTTTTTTTGATTGGATCCTTTACTCTGAAAGTTAGTATTTTTTTGCCAATCAAAGTTACAACTAATACTGTTAAATATTTGCTACGTCTTGATTAGTAATATTTTAAATTTTAAAAAGATTATAACATGTTTAGTATCAGTCTTAAAATCCATAAAAACATCATAAATAACAAAATGGAAAACTGAACTTTATTTACTTTTTGGTTTCCAAACTTCTTAACGACAAAGCGATCAAGCACCATAAATAGAAAAAGCGGAATTAAACCTAACAAAATATAAATCCCCATTAATCCGTCTTGTGCGGAATTTCCCGTTATGAGAATGATAGCATAAATTAACCCCACAATAATAGAGATGATTCCTATTATAAAAAATGGCGTTAGATTTTTTAGAAGATTCATTTGGTTGGTTATTTATTTAAAAACGACTTTTTTTCCTGTTTTTGGTATTTTAACAATGTGAAAAGGTTGCGTTATGACGGCGTTAATACCTCCTGGTTTTAATTGTTCAACGGTAATAAATATACTATTATTGTTTTGTGTAATTTTGGTAATGTCTATAGAATAGCCGCCATAATTACGAACTTCATCAATAACAACTATTACCTGATATTTTGTAAAATCAATAGTCGCATCAGGAAAATAATAATTAGTATCACTAAAAGGATTCATTTTTGAAATTAAATCACTCCATGTTTGCTGATCTTTTATCACTAGATTTTCTTTGGTATTGCCATAATTTCCGTTAAAATGATCACCCTGAAGAACTGTTGAAAAATCTAAATCTGCGGTTTCTGAATCAGCGTTGTCGCAACTTGCAAACAAAAATAAAATGCTTAAAATGGTAATAATCTGTTTCATGGTTTTTGGTTTTAAGTGATGAGAATTGGTTTCAATACTTATGCTAATCTCCTTGTAAACAGATGTTTGTTTTTTTGAAAGGT
Organism: Flavobacterium sp. MMLR14_040; assembly: GCF_033657265.1. Classification (NCBI taxonomy): domain Bacteria; kingdom Pseudomonadati; phylum Bacteroidota; class Flavobacteriia; order Flavobacteriales; family Flavobacteriaceae; genus Flavobacterium; species Flavobacterium sp. MMLR14_040. The sequence goes on from NZ_JAWVWO010000012.1 coordinate 115,655, forward strand.
TGCGTTTGGTTTAGGTTTTTTACCTATTTCAGTATTTTAAAGGAAATTGTAAAGTAGTATAATCATTCTTCATCATTATCTGAATTTTCAATTATGACTTTTTGAGATTCTAAGATTTCCTGAAAATTTAAGAAATGTGCCTCTTTGTTTTTTTCATATATATCAGGATTTTTATCAAAATCAAAACAAATTCTATCCCTTAGTCTTCTTAATTCAAATAATAAAAGATTATTACTTTTTCCTTTGTCTTTAAAGTTGAATAATCCTTCAATTGCTGCCAATACTGTAATTGCAGCACTAATTATTAAAACATAATTATCTGGATTAAAATTAATTAAATCTGAATTTGTTATTCTCCAGCCAGTAATTACTGTAACGGTAGCACCTGCAATAAAAACAATAATTTTTGTTAAACGGAAAAGAAAAATATTAATGTTTTTTTTGCCTTTAATGCTATCTATTCTTTTTTCAATGTCATAATATAACAGATCGTCTTTTAGTTTTGTGGTTTTCATGTTTTTCAATTTATTATTTATAGTTGCCAAAAAATATTTTGTAATTAGTTCATTAATAGTTTAAAATACTTTTGAATTTATATGTCTTTAAAATGCCTTATATTTAACTAATTTATTTACAAACAAGTATATTAATAAATTAAGATTTTTTACCAAGTATTTATACGGAATTTTCAAAAGAGAATAAATGCAAAATATACTTTACAATGTCATTATTTCTCCGAAATTTGCAAAACCAAGTAAAGAAGTAAACCATGGCTAAAGGACCCGAAAAAAACACCAAAAACAAGGCTTTGCATACCAAATTGCTCAATCGGAAAAAAGCTAAACTTCAGGAAGAAAAGAAGGAACGCGCCTTGCGATTGAAAGCTTTAGTGGCTAAAATGAATGAAAAGAAGAATTCGGCTGGTGATGTTATATAAAACCAGATTGTATTTCTTTTCTGTTTTTATTTAATCGAGATTTGCATTCAAAACATCAAAACAAAACGTAATGGAGGAATTCGGTAGAATAATAGTTTCTGAAACGGCAATGAACAGTGAAAATCTTCAGGATGTGATTCATTCCAATATTTCGGTAATCAATTTAATGCGTGAAGAAGGTGTCGATGACGAATTTATTCATGAAGATGCTTTAATGAGTTATTATCTCGATTATTATTGGTCGCAATATGCCGAAGGAAATTTTGCCCAATTTGTCTATAAATCGGCTTGGAACAAAGAACTAAACGAATTGATTGAAGAAGGTTTGGCTTTAATTGGCGCCGAAAAACATTTGGAATTGTTTCAGCAGCAAAGCAAAAAAGTCAAATTGATGAGCAGCGTAAAGCTGGCTAAATTCTTAAAAGGAAAATTAGAAGGCGTAAACCCAATTCGGGATTCATTGAACAACGATACTTTTTATGAATTGGAAGAAAACTTGCTTACGCTTAATGCTAATTTCCTAAAAAATCACCCAGATTTTGAAGTGCTTTCTGTTGATGATATGTTTGCCGCTTTGGAGGAATATGTCGGACATGAGATTAAGAGAGCTTAAGTTTTCTACCAAATTGTTTCGCAAAGTTTCACAAAGAATCCACGGAGATTCATAAAGTTTTATTTAAAGTCGCTAAGTAGATTTTCTATGCAGCTCTGCGGAAAACTTTGTGAACCTCAGTGTAAACTAACATTTGCTTTTCAATTTAAAAAATTATTTCATTACAACCTGTTCAATCAGTTCAAGTCTTTTTACAATCGAGTTTTTAGTTAAAATTGTTCCCGGAGACAATACGGCGTTAGCGCCAATTCTGGAATTATCGCCAATTAGCGATCCGAATTTATCAGAGTTGGTTTCAATGATTTCCGAATTATAAAGCACCGAAATTTTCTTTACAGCTCTCTCATTATAATGATTGGCAGCAATCGAACCGGCTTCAAAATTAATGTTTCGGCCAATAATACTATTTCCGATATAATTGAAATGTGCCACAGTAGTTTCTGAACAAATAATACTGTTTTTGATTTCGCAACCCGGACCAATTTTTACTGATTTATCTAAGTAAACACCTTCTCTAAAATAAGCATTCGCCCCAACATGACAATTTTCGCCAATAATAGCAGGCGATTTTATAGTAACATTGTTTTCTATTACTGCAGTTTTGTGAATGGCAATATTATTTTCAATTACAAAATCAGCACTTAAATCTAAAATCATTTTTTCGATTCTGTTTTTAAGATCATTGGTTATTTCCCAAGGTGCTAATGAGGAAGAATCTTTGAAAGTTGCAGAGAAATTTTCGATAAAATCGTCGATATGGATCATTGTAATTTTTTAATTGCAATTTACTTAATTCTTTTTGTTTCATGGATAATTCCGCAAAGCTTCACAGAAATTTCACAGAGATTCGCGAAGTAATATTTAAAAAAACTTTGTGTATCTCTGTGTAATCTTTGCACACCTCTGCGGAATAACCAGATAATAACTTTTACAGTAAACTTTGTCGTATTCTTAGCAAACATTTCCTTAAATTTGCTTCCTTTATATAAAAATACTAGTTATAAACACAAAGCTATGTTACAAATCGCATTTATTAGAGAGAATCAGGAAAAAGTAATCAAGGCTTTAGCAAAACGAAATATCGATGCTAAAAGCGTTGTTGAAGAAGTGGTGCAATTAGACGAAACTCGTCGCGCAACACAAGTAGAATTAGATAATACTTTAGCCGAATCTAATAAATTGTCCAAAGATATAGGCGAATTAATGAAAGCGGGTGAGAAATCTAAAGCCGCAATATTAAAAGAAAAAACCGTTTCATTAAAAGAAAAAAGCAAAGAATTGGGCGAAAAAGCAGAAGCTTTGGCTGTCGAATTAACCAATAAATTATACACTTTACCAAATCTTCCGGCTGATATTGTCCCTGAAGGAAAAACTCCGGATGACAATTTGAATGTTTTCCAGGAAGGTGATATTCCGGTTTTGCACGAAGGTGCACAGCCACACTGGGAATTGGTAAAAAAATACGACATCATCGATTTTGAATTGGGTGTAAAAATTACAGGCGCAGGATTTCCGGTTTATAAAGGAAAAGGAGCTCGTTTACAGCGCGCTTTAATCAATTATTTTCTAGATAAAAATACGGCTGCAGGTTACAACGAAGTTCAGGTTCCGCATTTAGTAAACGAAGCTTCAGGTTATGGAACAGGACAATTGCCGGATAAAGAAGGGCAAATGTATCATTCAACAATTGATGATTTATACTTGATTCCAACTGCCGAAGTTCCGGTTACGAATTTATTTAGAGATGTTTTATTAAGCGAAACTGAATTACCGGTTTTATACACCGCTTATACGCCATGTTTCCGTCGTGAAGCAGGTTCTTACGGAGCGCATGTGCGTGGATTAAACCGTTTGCACCAATTTGATAAAGTAGAAATTGTACGCGTTGAACATCCGGATAATTCTTATGCAGCATTAGACGGAATGGTGGAGCACGTAAAAGATATTTTAAAAGAATTGAAATTACCATACCGCGTTTTACGTTTATGTGGGGGCGATATGGGTTTCACATCGGCTTTGACTTATGATTTTGAGGTGTTTTCTACAGCACAGGATCGCTGGTTAGAAATTAGTTCAGTTTCTAACTTCGAAACTTTTCAGGCCAATCGATTGAAATTACGTTTCAAAGACAAAGACGGAAAAAACCAATTGGCACACACACTTAACGGAAGTTCATTGGCTTTGCCAAGAGTTTTGGCCGGAATTTTAGAAAATTACCAAACACCGGAAGGAATTGTAATTCCAGAAGTTTTACGCCCTTACTGCGGATTTGATATTATAGATTAACTTTATAGTTAAACCTGACGGGTTTTAAAACCCGTCAGGTTTTCTAAAACCCACAAAAACTGAAATATGAAAAACATCTTTGTCTATATCGTTTTGTTGTGGTCGACTTTTGCAATATCCCAAAATGAGCAATTAGCTCAATATTATTACGATAAAGGCGATTTTGAAAAAGCAAAAATAGCTTACGAACAGCTTTTAAACAGTTCGCCATCCAACACCCAATATTTTTTAAGAACGGTTGAGTCTTACCAGCAATTACAGCAATTTGATGTAGCTCAAAAAGCAATACAGGAAAGATACAATCGTTACAAACAAGGTGTTTTTTTAGTGGAATTGGGTTATAATTATCAACTTCAAAAAAACGATTCAAAAGCCAAAAGTTATTACGAACAGGCAATCGAAAAAATCAAAACAAGTCCGAATGATGTTTACGGAATTGGAAGTTCGTTCGAGAAAAAAGTATTACTGGAATATGCTTTGAAAGCCTATGAAACAGCAATGCAGATTCAGCCCAATTACAATTTTAATTTTCAGATAGGAATGTTGTACGGTCAGCTAGGAAAAACCGATACAATGATTGATCTTTTATTGACAGAATCCTATAAAAATCCGCAGAACTCCAATTTGATTCAAACGCAATTGTCCCGCTTTATGCAGGGTGAAACAGATAATACAGCTTTTAAAGATGCTATGCGAAAAGCATTAATTCTGAAAACCCAAAAAGATCAGGATGTTTTCTGGAATCATTATTTGAGTTGGTTTTATGTTCAGCAAAAAGAATTTGGTAAAGCCTTTATTCAGGAAAAAGCCATTTACAAACGTGAACCGGAATCGTTGATGAGTATCGTCAATCTGAGTCAGTTTGCAATGAATGAAGATGACGACGAAACTGCAACTGAAATTCTGAATTTTATTATGCAAAACACCAAAGATGTCGATTTATTGATTCAGACGAATGCTTATTTGATGCAGATTAAAATTGATAATGCACCCGAAAAAGATTATCCGTTAATCAATACCGAATTGCAACAATTGCTCGCCACTTATGATATAACTCCTTTTAGCTTATCTTTGCAAATAATTCAGGCGCATTTCCTGGCTTTTAATCTGAAAAAACCTGAAGAAGGCAAGACGATTTTAAAAAGAGCTTTAGAACTCAATTTAAATGATTATCAAAGAGCTGATGCTAAAATGGAATTGGCTGATATTTTGCTTTTGGAGGAAAAGTTCAATCAGGCACTAATTTATTATTCGCAAATTCAGTTGGATTTAAAGAATGATGTAATGTCGCACGAAGCGAGTCTAAAAGCCGCAAAAACAAGTTATTTTAAAACCGATTTTGAATGGGCTTTAAAACAATTTAAAGAATTAAAATCGGCAAACACGCAATTGATTGCCAACGACGCTCTTGAATATTTTTTATTGATAAATGATAATACCGTTGCCGATTCGACACAAACGGCATTAAAGCAATTTGCCAAAGGAGATTTTTTAATTTATCAGAATAAAAAACCGGAAGCAATTGCACAGTTTCAGAACATTCTAAAGTCGTTTAAAGGACAGGAAATTGAAGCTGTTACAATGTTGCGTTTAGGTAAAATCTATGAAAGTCAAAAAGATTATAATTCGGCTTTAAGCCAATACCAGCAGATCATTGACAATCATAGCGACGGAATTTATATAGACGAAGCGCTGTTTTTTTCGGCAGAAATTTACAACGACGAACTAAAAGATATAGAAAAGGCAAAACCTTTGTATGAGAAGGTAATTTTTAATCATCAGGACAGTATTTACTTTGTTGATGCCAGAAAAAAATACCGCGAGTTGAGAGGAGACAAAAATTTATAATTCAGATTTCAGACCTTAAGATTTCAGATTTCTACAAGAATCTAAAATCTAAAATCTAAAATCTAAAATCAAGAAAAATGATTATTTACAACGTTACCACAAATATACACGAAAGCGTTCACGACCAATGGTTAAAATGGATGCAGGAAAAACACATACCGGAAATTCTGGCGACAAACAAATTCTCTTCAGCGCGAATTGTAAAAGTTTTGGTTGAAGAAGAAATGGGCGGAATCACGTATTCGGTTCAATATGTTACCGACAGCAAAGAAACTTTAGACCAGTATTATATTGAAGACGAACCCGAATTTCACAGAGAAGCTTTGGGATTGTTTGCCGATAAAATGCTTTCTTTCAGAACTGAACTTGAGGTTATTTCGGAACATTAAGATTGCCCACAGATTAAACGGATCAAGCGGATTTAAACTGATTTTTAGATTTTTAAAATTTGCGATAATTTGTGTAATTCGTGGCAAAAAAATAGAACTTTGTGGCTTTGAGTCTTTGTGGCAAAAAAGAGAAAAAATAAACTTTGCGCCTTAGTGCCTTCGTGGCAAAAAACCATAGTGCCTTTGCGGCAAACAAAAATATAAAATGGAAAAAGTAAAAGCCAAAAAACATTTAGGACAACACTTCCTGAAAGACGAAAGTATTGCAAAAGCGATTGCAGATACCTTGAGCTTAAAAGGATATGATGAGGTTTTAGAAATAGGACCAGGAATGGGTGTGTTGACTAAGTATTTGCTTGAAAAGCCAATAAATACGCACGTAATCGAAATTGATACCGAATCGGTAGTGTATTTGGGTGAAAATTATCCAAAATTAAAAGATCAGATTATCTCTCAGGATTTTCTGAAGTACAATATCAATGAGGTTTACAAAGACAAACAATTTGCTATAATTGGGAACTTTCCATACAATATTTCGACTCAAATCGTTTTCAGGACTTTAGAGTTCAGAGATCAGATTCCGGAGTTTTCAGGAATGTTTCAAAAAGAAGTAGCAGAGCGAATCTGCGAGAAAAAAGGCTCAAAGGCTTACGGAATCTTATCCGTTTTAGCGCAGGCTTTCTATATTACTGAGTATTTGTTTACTGTTGACGAAAATGTTTTTATTCCTCCGCCCAAGGTGAAATCGGGTGTGATGAAAATGACCCGAAAGGAAGATTACAGTCTTCCGTGTGGTGAAAAGTTGTTCTTTACGGTAGTGAAAACTGCTTTTCAGCAAAGACGAAAAACATTACGTAACAGTTTGAAAACATTAAATTTAACTGATGATTTGCGATTAGACACTATCTTTGATAAACGTCCCGAGCAACTTAGTGTAGAAGAATTTATTGAACTGACTCAAAAAATAGAAGCCGATGGAGTTCAAAGTTAGCAAAGAATTAATACACCAATTAGAAGAGCACATTGTTAGCAAAAACGACAAAGAACTTGAAGTTTTACTTAACGATCTGCACCATGCCGATATTGCCGAGATCCTGGATGAACTGGATTTCGACGAAGCAACTTATATTTTCAGGGTTTTAGATAGTGATAAAACTGCAGAAATTCTTCTTGAACTGGAAGATGATTTGCGTGAAAATATCTTAAGCCGACTTTCGCCAAAAGAAATTGCAGAAGAGCTTGATGAGCTTGAAACCAATGATGCGGCCGATATTATCGGTGAACTTTCGCAGGAAATCAAAGCTGAAGTAATTTCGGAAATGATTGATGTCGAACACGCAAAAGACATTGTCGATTTGTTGCGTTACGACGAAAATTCTGCGGGTGGTTTAATGGGAAAAGAGTTAGTAAAAGTCAATGAAAATTGGAATGTATTAACTTGCGTGAAAGAAATGCGTATTCAGGCCGAAAATGTTTCCAGAGTACATTCTATATATGTGGTTGATGATGAAAATCGCCTTAAAGGAAGATTATCACTTAAAGATTTATTAACAACATCCACCAAAACCCAAATTGGCGATATTTATATTCGAAAATTAAACTTCGTAAACGTCGATACCGAAGATGTTGAAGTAGCGCGTATCATGCAAAAGTACGATTTGGAAGCCATTCCGGTTGTAGATGAACTTGGTCGTTTGGTGGGAAGAATTACCATTGATGATATCGTAGACGTAATCAAAGACGAAGCTGATAAGGATTACCAGTTGGCGGCGGGTATTACACAAGACGTTGAATCTAATGACAGCGTTCTGGAACTGACAAAAGCGCGTTTACCGTGGCTTTTAATTGGTATGGTAATCGAAATTGTAGCTTCTTTTGTTTTAAAAGGAAACGAAGAGATATTTAAACTGCATTCTACCTTAATTATTTTTGTGCCTTTACTTTCGGCAACAGCAGGAAATATTGGGGTTCAGGCATCGGCAATTGTGGTACAAGGTTTGGCAAACGGAACTTTGAAAGAATTTAGCCGTGGTTATTTTACGAAGGAAATTACCGTTTCGATGATTTCAGGAAGTATTATTTCATTGCTTTTATTGGGCTATCATTCGATTATGTACCAACAATATTTGGTGGGATTTGCGATTTCAATTTCGATGATTGTTGTTATTTTGTTTGCTGCAACTTTAGGAACTTTAGTACCACTTTTTCTTCATAAAAATAAAATTGATCCTGCTATTGCAACCGGTCCGTTTATCACAACAACCAATGACGTTTTTGGAATTATGCTCTACTTTGGAGTAGCCAAACTGATTCTTGGATTCTAAGTTTTTTGCAACAAATTAATAGATTACAGTGATTTAAGATCTCTAAAATCTGCGTAATTTGTGGCTGAAAAATATGCTATTAACCAGCCAAAAAATAAGCAATGAAAGTACACATAATAGGAGGAGGAAACCTTGGGGTTTCTATTGCCTTGGGAATTGCAAAATTTTCTAAAAACAATCAGGTTACAGTAACGAGAAGAAACATTGCCAGTATTCAGTATTTAACTGAATTTGGAATCACGGTTTCTAACGATAACAAACATAATATTCAAGAAGCTGAGGTAGTAATTTTAACCATTAAGCCGTATCAGGTTGATACTGTTTTGGCAGAAATTTTACCGGTAATCGCTGGTAAAACCATTGCTTCGGCAGTTAGTGGTTTGTCTCTTGAAGCACTTCAGACCAAAACAAATAATGCTTTTCCGGTTATTAGAATCATGCCGAATATCGCGGCACAATTCGGAGAATCGGCGACTTGTATTTCTTTCCCTGAAAAGGACAGAGAAAAGGCCATGCCAATTGTCGATTTGTTTCAGGATTTAGGAACGGCTCCGGTTATCGACGAAAAGTTAATGGATGCGGCAACAGTTCTTGGCGCTTGCGGAACAGCGTATGCTTTAAGATACATTAGAGCTTCAATGCAAGCCGGAATCGAAATTGGTTTTGATTCTCAAACGGCTTTGGCAATTGCAGCGCAAACCGTTAAAGGAGCTGCGAAAATGTTATTAGAGGAGAAAGTACATCCGGAACAATTAATCGACCGTGTAACAACACCTCAGGGATGCACAATCGTAGGATTGAATGAAATGGAGCATAATGGTTTCAGTTCCTCTTTAATAAAGGGAATAAAGACTTCTTTGAAACAGATAAAAGGATAATATTAAATTCCAATATTTTAAAATTCCAAATTCCAACTTTGTTGGGTTTGGAATTTTTTTTAGTACGGTTTGTCATCCTGACGGAGGAAGGATCTCACATGCAACTCTGCAAAGATTGGAGAATTGCTATGCCGGAGCTTCTTTTGTGATCTTTCCTCCGTCAGGATGACAATATTGAGAAAAATTGGAATTTGGAATTTAAAAGATTGAAATTTTACTTCTTTATAAGTTGAATATACTTCAAACCACATTCAGAAATCTTAGTATAAGAATTCATCGAATTGCCATAATTCTGAATCGTGATCGTATCTTTTACATAACTCGCGCCAATTCCAACCGGAATTTCTAATTCGGGTTCAGGTTTTGAATTAGAAACAGAATCATTTTCTTCCTCATTGCTAATATCGCCTTCATATTCATCCCATTTTATTCCTTCCAGGACCAAATATTTTTCGCCTGATTCATTTGTCGAAAAAGTTGCTTTGCCTTTTACTTTACGTGCATTTGTTTTTAAAAAGTATTGATATCCGTCTTTAAGCTTTGTTATTTCTATAGAAATTTCACATTCGGAGGTTTTATAAATCCCTTCAATTGATTCTTCATTTTTATTTATTTCAACAGAAATTTCGGTTTTAGGAATATCTTTTTCAACGACATTTTCAACTTTTTTATTAGTACAAGCTGAAATTAAAAAAACAGAAAGAATAATATAAACAACTGTAAATACTGGCTTCATTGTAATTAAGCTTTTTTCTTAGACAAGATATATTTGAGATAAACAAATCCGAAAATTCCAGAAAGCATAGACGCAATCAGAATCGCAATTTTTGAGAAAACAATAACTTCCGGATCTTTAAAAGCCAGTATTGTAATAAAAATAGACATCGTAAAGCCTATTCCGCCCAACATTCCTGCGCCTAAAATATGCGTCCATTTTAATTTTTTTGGCAGGACACAATATCCTGCGCTTACTCCGATAAAAGAGAAAAGTAAAATACCTAATGGTTTGCCAATGACAAGCCCTAAAATAATACCGATAGTATTAGGATGATTTAATCCTTCGTGCCAGTCAGATCCAATAGCGATGCAGGTATTCGCGACAGCAAACAAGGGCAAAATGACAAAGGCAACCGGTTTATGTAAAAAGTGTTGTAATTTATATGAAACTGATTTTGCACCACCATCTCCAAACGGAATCACAAAGGCTAATATTACGCCGGTGATCGTTGCATGAACTCCTGAATTTAGCATAAAATACCACATTGCAACTCCGCCAATTAAATACGGAATTATGTTGTGAATTTTCATTCTGTTCAACACAAACAAGAATGCCCAAATTCCTAAGGCAATTGCAAGATTTACAAAAGCGATTGAAGTAGTGTAGAAGACAGCAATAACAATGATAGCGCCTAAATCGTCAATAACGGCAAGTGCGGTTAAAAAGATCTTTAATGATGGCGGGACTTTATTCCCTAATAGCGATAATATTCCAATGGCAAAAGCAATGTCTGTCGCCATCGGAATTCCGGCTCCGTTTTGAGTAACTGTTCCGTAATTTAAGGCAAGAAAAATTGCCGCCGGAACCAGCATTCCGCCAAAAGCGGCCATAATTGGTAACGAAGCATTTTTTATACTTGATAATTCGCCATGATAAATTTCGCGCTCTAATTCTAAACCAATCAATAAAAAGAAAATTGTCATTAAACCATCGTTGATCCAATGTGTGATCGAATGTCCGCCTAAATCTGTTTCCCACAAAGCAATATATTCTGTCTGTAAAGAAGAGTTGGCAAGTCCAAGCGAAAGTATAGTGACAAAAAGCAATAAAAGACCACCTGATTTTTCGTTTTCAAAAAAAGCTTTAAAAGTTCTCGTTAATTTCATATTTTATTTTAATGCAGATTCTACCGCTTTTTTAGCGTGAATTTCTGCAGTGTTAAACAATTCAGCAGTAGTAAATTCATTGGTAATTAAGAGTTCAATTTCTGTACACCCCAATATAATTCCTTCTGCACCTTTATCAATTAAATCAGATATTATTTCTAAAACAATATTTCTTGATTCGTTATTTATAATTCCTTTTACGAGTTCATCGTATATGATTCTATGTATTGCTGCTCTTTGGGTTTCATCTGGAATTATGGTTTCTATTTGATGTTTGTTTAATAAACGACCTTTAAAAAAATCCTGTTCCATAGTAAATGATGTTCCTAACAAGCCAGCCTTTTTAAATTCTTTTTCTTTAATTTTTTCAGCGGTAGCATCACCAATGTGGATTAACGGAATTGAAACGTTTGCTTGTATTTCATCATATAATTTATGCATCGTGTTTGTACATAATACAATAAAATCAACGCCGCCTTTTTCAAGACTTTGAGCGGCTTCAATCATTAATTCGCCTAGTTTTTTCCAGTTTCCTTCTTTTTGCAGTAAAGCAATTTCATTAAAATCTACAGAATATAATAAACATTTTGCAGAATGTACGCCACCTAATTTCTCCTGAGTCGTTCGATTTATTATTTGATAATATAACGAAGAACTTTCCCAGGACATTCCGCCAATTAAGCCAATTGTTTTCATAATCCGTTTTATGCGAATTTACGCATTTCTTCCCGAATTTATTTTGTTAAAATAATAAAGCCTATTTTTTGTTACTTTGTTTTCCTAATAAAGCTTTTAATTTATGAGTATTAAAATTCTACATATCGACAGCAACCATCCTATACTTTGGGCACAATTAGAAGAAGCTGGTTTTGAAAATCACGCCGATTTTAAATCTTCAAAAGAAGAAATCGAAGCCAAAATCCAGGACTATAATGGAATTGTAATTCGCAGTCGTTTTAAAATCGATAAAACATTTCTGGACAAAGCAACCAATTTACAGTTTATTGCCAGGGTTGGTGCGGGTTTAGAAAGTATAGATTGTGATTATGCCACAGCAAAACAAATACACTTAATTGCAGCTCCGGAAGGTAATCGCAACGCTGTTGCAGAACATTCACTGGGTGTAATTTTGTCATTATTTAATAATTTAAATCAGGCCGACGCCGAAATAAAAGCGGGACACTGGAATCGCGAAAGTAATCGTGGTCACGAACTTGATGGCAAAACAGTTGGAATTATCGGTTATGGAAACATGGGTAAGGCTTTTGCTAAAAAACTTCGCGGTTTTGAGGTAAATGTTTTATGTTATGATATTTTGGATAATGTAGGAGACGAAAATGCAAAACAAGTTTCATTACATGAATTACAGCAAAGTGCAGATGTTTTGAGTTTACATCTTCCGTGGACTCCTGAAACAGACAAAATGGTCAATGCTAATTTTATAAATGCATTTGCAAAACCCTTTTGGATTATAAATACTTCGCGTGGTAAAAACATTGTTACAGCAGATTTAGTTGAAGCAATGAAAAATAAAAAAGTTTTAGGAGCAGGTTTGGATGTTCTGGAGTATGAGAAATTATCTTTTGAAACCCTTTTTCAGGATAAAAATACGCCGGAAGCTTTTCAATATTTATTAGAAGCCAAAAATGTTTTGTTAACTCCGCACATTGCAGGATGGACTTTCGAAAGTCATGAAAGGCTTGCGCAGGTTATTGTAGATAAGATTAAAAAAGTTTATTCTAAGTAAATTGAAATTTTTAACATTTGTAGCCAAAACCCGCTGTTTTTTACTATTTCGATTGAAAAATTAATAACAATCTTTTTCTTTCAGGAGAAAATTTTCATAATTAGTTTTTAAGATAATTTTTTGTTAATATTGTTTCGAATTTTAACTAAATTTTTAAAAAGGAGAAGCCGAAAATCCAAAAAATGAGGCATTAACTAACTAATTTATTATTAATTATGATTGAATGGTACAAAAAAGTAGTTTTTGAAAACTATGCAAACTTCAAAGGTCGCGCCAGAAGAAGCGAATATTGGTATTTTGCACTTGCAAATGGATTAATTTCTATTTTATTAATCGTTATTGGAGCTATCATAGGAGCAATTTTTGGCGATGCGATTACAGGGGGAATAATTGGATATGCTTTTTTTGGTCTTTATACCTTAGCGACGTTTATACCAACTTTGGCTGCAGTAGTAAGAAGATTGCACGACGTTGGAAAAAGCGGCTGGTTTTATTTTATCTGCCTGATTCCGTTTATTGGAGGTATCTGGTTGCTTGTTTTATTGTTTACAGAAGGTGATTCTGGTCCAAATGATTATGGACAAGATCCGAAAAACAATATCGAAGAAATTAATGAAATTGGAAAAGTTGAATTGCAATAATACTAATAACTAAATATAAATAATAGAAATGGAATTACAAGAAACATCAAATAATTTTAATGAGCCAATCCCAGTATTCAAAGTTGATCCTATTATGGTTTTACTTTTTGGATTTTTATCATGCGGATTATACTTAATTTATTGGAACATTAAAGTTGCAGAGGTTTTTAATGCTGTAGCAAAAAAAGAAGTTATCTCACAGCCAATTGCAATTTTTGCAGGATGTTGTATGCCGATAAATATTTATTTTTATTATTTAGCAGGAAAAGAAGCTTTGCCAAAAGTGTATGAGCAAACAGGTGAACTTCAAAAAGATCAGTCTACTTTATTAATTGTTTTAGGATTCTTTTTTCCTATTGCAGCAGCAATGATTGTACAAGGTGACATCAACAGATTATACAAATAATAGCAGAATAAAACGTAAAATTTACGGAATTATCGGTGCAGTAATTACACTGATAGTTCCGTTTTTTTTAATGCTCAATAATCATAACGACCATTTAGAGTCAGATCAGTCTTTTTGTCCTTTTAAAATGGTTACGGGATTTCCCTGTCCTGGTTGTGGTATTACAAAGTCGCTGGTTTATTTTTATCAGGGAGATTTATACAAATCGATTAGTTACCATATTTTAGGACCTTTTGTAATTGCTTTTTGCTGGGTAACTATTATTGTATTAGTAACAGAAATTATTACCAAAAAAGAATATTTTACAACACTCTTATACAATAAAAAATTAGCCTATAGACTGGCTTACTTTTTAGCTTTTTATCATTTTATACGATTGATTCTTTTTGTAAAAAATAATTCAATTGATGATATAATGCATCAGTCGATTTGGTTCTAAACAAAATCCCGTTCTGCTTAATGCAACGGGATTTTGTTTTTTTATTGACTAAATTAGTTGTGTTACAATTAAATAATCAAATTTAAAATTAAGAATATGGAAAATACACGATCAGAATTTGGAACTGTTAACCAAGAGAATAAAAAGATTGTCAGCGGAATTTTTGCAATATTATTGGGATCATTAGGTATTCATAAATTTTATTTAGGATATATCACTGAAGGAGTTATCCAGCTTATTTTAGGATTAGTTGGAATTGGAGGTCTTATAGGTCTTATAGAAGGAATTATTTATCTCACGAAAACAGATGAAGATTTTTACCAAACGTATCAGGTGGACAAAAAAGGATGGTTTTAAGCATTAAAAGTTCATTTGTTAAGTAGTAAGTTGTTTAAATGTCTTTTTTTGGCTTATTTATGACTTATAGAGGGTTATTTGTAAGTCTGTTTTGAGGTAATATTGTAACATCTTTACAAACGAAGTGATTCTCCTTTTTTAAAGGATCTGGAATTATTAAATTATTTCTAATCCTAGATATGAAGATTTGGTAGATTGATTGGAAGGAGCTAACTAGTTTGGAAAAAAAATTGTAATTAAAAAATCCCATTTGCTTATGCAAATGGGATTTTAATTTTATATTAATTGGGTAATTAATCTTCTTTTTCAGATAATTTACGCTCCAGTTCTATTTGAAACTCTTCAATAACCGGTTTCATTGTACTTTCCGGAATATCTGCAATACGAATGTACATTAAACCATCGATAGCGTTGTTAAACAACGGATCAACGTTAAAAGCAACTACGCGGGCATTTTGTTTGATGTATTTTTTAATTAAAACCGGTAAACGTAAATTTCCAGGTTCTAATTCGTCAATAATTTTGTCAAACTTATTAAGATCTGATTCGGCTTCATCAAAAATAAAGTCTTTGTCAGCGTCTTTTAGTTTTACCTTGTAAGCTTTTTTAGGATGAATGTATTGTGCGATATATGGATCGTAATAATTCGATTTCATAAACTCGATCATCAGTGATTTCGAGAAATCAGAGAATTGATTACTAATACTTACTCCACCCAATAAATATTTATGTTCAGGATAACGTAATGTTGTATGAATAATACCTTTCCACAATAAAAACAAAGGCATTGGTTTTTGCTGATACTCTTTAACGATAAAAGCACGTCCCATTTCGATGGATTTATGCATCATATCGTGCAATTCCGGTTCAAATCTAAAAAGGTCATTCAAATAAAAACCTTCAAGACCATATTTTGGATAAATTTCAGAACCTAACCCCATTCTATAAGCACCTGCAATTCGTTTGGTCTCATCATCCCACAAAAACATATGGTGATAATATTGGTCAAATTTGTCTAAGTCAATAGATTCATTTGTTCCTTCACCAACTTCACGGAAAGTGATTTCGCGCAAACGGCCAATTTCATGTAAAATATTCGGAATAGATTTCGCTGTTGCAAAAAACACTTCGTAATTTTTACTTTGCAATAAACGACAATCGCTTCCTCTTAAAGCATTTACCTCGTCAATCATTTTCGGCTCACTTGCCGGAGTAACAATTTTTTTAGGTGCTTTTGGTATTTTTAAACTTGCTGTATCAATTAATTTGCTGTCCTTTTCAAAAGGATTGGCAAGCATATAAGTTTTCTTTCTTAAAAATTCTGAATATTCTTCAAACGATTCAATTTCGTTTTGTTCGTTTACAGAAATCGGTTTACCAATACGAACTTTAATAACACGATCTTTTTGTGTCAATAATTCCGATGGTAATTTTGCAGTACGTAAAGTATCGTCAATTTTAGAAAGCCAGTAGAATAATCGGCTGTTTTTAGCGTGAAAATAAATGGGTACAACCGGAACTTTTGCTTTTCTAATCAATTTTAAAGCGCCCTCTTCCCAAGGTTTGTCTACTACTAATTTACCATCTTTATAGGTTGAAACTTCCCCGGCAGGGAAAATTCCCAACGGCTTTCCATCGCTCAAATGGCGTAAAGTTTCTTTAATTCCCACCACGCTTGATTTTGCATCCTTATGATTTTCAAAAGGATTAACAGGCATGATGTATTTTTTAAGCGGAACAATTCTGTGTAATAAAAAATTGGCAATAATCTTGAAATTAGGTTCTCTTTCAAGCATTAATTTCAATAATAAAATACCGTCAATTCCTCCAAGCGGATGATTAGAGATAGTAATATAAGCGCCATCTTTAGGTAAACGTTTTAAATCTTCTTCAGGAATTTCAAATTTGATTTCCATCTCATCCAAAATTCCGTTTAAAAACGCGACATCCTCTAAATGTTTGTTATGATCGTAAATTTTATTAAGGGTAGAGATCTTAAGAACCTTCATAAGAATCCAGCCTGAAAAAGTACCAAGAACCCCGTACTTCTCAACATTTATTGCCTTTGCAACTTCTTTCGCGGTAACTAAACCCATGTACTATTTTTAATTTATTAGAGCAGCGAACAAAGATAACAAAAAACTCTACTTTTCGTTGATACAAATGCAAACTTTCCACTTTTTTATTACATTTGGATTCCTAAAAAAAACTTGAATGAAAATTATTTCTTATAATGTAAACGGAATCAGAGCAGCAATTACTAAAGGATTTATAGAATGGCTGCAACAGGCAAATCCAGATGTTATTTGTCTTCAGGAAATAAAAGCGACACAAGAGCAAATTCCCGTTGAAGCAATTACCGAAGCTGGTTACCCGTATCAATATTATTATCCGGCTACCAAAAAAGGATATAGCGGTGTGGCTATCTTATCTAAAATAAAACCCAATAATGTCGTTTTTGGAACCGGAATTCAGCATATGGATTTTGAAGGTCGTAACCTTCGTGCTGATTTTGACGATTGTTCTGTAATGAGTTTATACCTTCCATCGGGCACTAATATTGAAAGATTAGATCATAAATTTATGTTTATGGATGACTTTCAAACTTATATTAACGAACTAAAACTATCGATTCCGAATTTGATTATTTGTGGCGATTATAACATTTGCCACGAAGCGATCGATATTCATGATCCGGTCCGTAATAAAACGGTTTCAGGATTTTTACCGGCAGAACGTGCCTGGCTTGACGGGTTTATAAAATCTGGTTTTATTGATAGCTTTCGTCATTTCAACAAAGATCCGCATCATTATTCATGGTGGAGTTATCGTGCCGGAGCCCGCGGAAACAATAAAGGCTGGCGTATCGATTATAATTTGGTAAGCGATTCATTAGAACACAAATTAAAGCGTGCTGTAATTTTACCAGATGCCGTACATTCAGATCATTGTCCGGTTTTAGTTGAGATTGAATAAAGTTTGGTATTGTTATTGTTAAAAGAATAGCAGTTTAAAAAGAAGAAATAACTTCAGTTGGAATTTGGAATTTTATCTTGAAAGTTAAAAATTGGAATTTAAACAGAATTTTTGAATTATTAATAAGCCCCAAATAAAAAACCAAAAGAATAAGATGATTAAAAAAGCCTCCATCGGATTGCTAGTACTAGCTTTATCCATGACTTCGTGTGTTTCTAAGAAAATTTACAATGATCTTGAATCTAAGTATTCAGATCTGAAAAAAGAAAATCGCTCTATTGCTGATCAAAATGCAGATTTGCAAAAAGCTAAAAATCAATTAGAATTAGATCGTGATAAATTAACAAAAGATTTAGCGAGCACAAAAGACGATCTTGCAAAACAAAAAGCAGATTTAGCCGCTGAACAAAAGAAATACAAAGTACTGCAGGATTCCTACAATGCATTGGAAAAAAACAGCAATGATGCATTAGAAAGCAATATGGCTAAAAACCGTGAATTGCTGGCACAATTAGAAGCAAAATCAAAAAAATTAGCCGAAGAACAAGCACGTCTTGATAAAACAGCAAGCCGATTAAACGAACTTGAAGCTATGATTGCGGCCAAAGAAGCGGCAATGAAAAAGCTGAAAGAAACTTTATCTAAAGCCTTAAACGGTTTTGAAGGAAAAGGTTTGACAGTAGAACAGAAAAACGGAAAAGTTTATGTTTCTATGGAAAACAAATTACTTTTCAATTCAGGAAGCTGGGCTGTTGGTACAGAAGGTAGAAAAGCCGTTGTAGAATTAGGAAAAGTTCTTGGAGATAATCCTGATCTTTCGGTTCTTATTGAAGGACATACAGATGATGATCCGTATGCTGGTTCAGGACCAATTGCAAACAACTGGGATTTGTCTACAAAAAGAGCGACAGCAATTGTAAATATTTTGAGTGAAAACACAAAAATTAACAAACAAAAACTAACGGCAGCAGGTCGTAGCGAATTTTCTCCTTTGGCAAGCAACGCCACTCCGGAAGGAAAAGCTAAAAACCGTAGAATCGAAATCATCTTAACGCCAAGATTAGATGAAATCGCTGAGATGCTTAATAGTATAAACTAAGTTTCTGAGGGACTGAGGTTCTAAGATGCTAAGATTTTAAAAGGCTCAAAGTTTTAACTTTGAGCCTTTTTTCTTTCCTGCAAGGTTTTCAAAACCTTGTAGGTATCTTGGTTTATATCCTAATGTTCGAAATTAACACCTACACGATTTTACAGGATAACGTGACAATACAATAATTATGTCAATCAATAGCTACTCCGTTAGGAGTTAAATATTGGTAGAAAAAACAGAAACGCCAACGAAAATAATGTCCCGTAGGGACTACACCGACAATTAACATTCATTTTTTAAATTTTGAAATTCACTTTTTATATCCTTTTTAACTTTTGTCGAATTTTCATTTGAATAATCCCATCGTATCTTTGAAGCTTTAATTACAAAGAATAAAACCTTAGTATCTTAGTCACTTAGAACCTCAGAATCTCAAAAAAAATGAAATACACAACTTTACCCAATACTGACATCAAAGTCAGCAAAATATGTCTCGGAACGATGACTTTCGGACAACAAAATACGGAAGCAGAAGGTCATGCCCAAATGGATTATGCTCTTGAACGCGGAATTAACTTTTTTGATACTGCCGAAATGTATTCAGTTCCGGCAAGTGAAGCAACTTACGGAAGTACAGAAAAAATTATCGGAACATGGTTTAAAAAATCCGGAAACCGTGAGAAAGTAGTTTTGGCTTCAAAAATTGCAGGACCAAACGCGAATTTTGGGTATATGCGCGAAAAACTTGATTTTTCTCCTGCAAGTATTAAATATGCTTTAGATAATAGTTTAAAACGTCTTCAAACAGATTATATCGATTTGTATCAAATGCATTGGCCGGAACGTAAAACCAATACTTTTGGTCAGCGTGCTTTTAAAGTTCAGGATGATGCGTGGGAAGATAATTTTAGAGAAGTTCTGGAAACTTTTGACGGATTAATCAAAGAAGGAAAAATAAAACATATCGGAGTTTCGAATGAAAATGCATGGGGAATGATGCGTTTTCTGGAAGAAAGCAAATATCAAAATTTGCCGAGAATCAAAACCGTTCAAAACCCGTATAATTTATTGAATCGTCTTTTTGAAGTTGGTTCAGCCGAGGTTGCAATACATGAGAATGTAGGTTTATTAGGATATTCACCTTTAGGATTTGGAACATTGACGGGCAAATTTTTAACCGGAGAAGAACATCCAAAAGCAAGAGTTAAACTTTTTCCTCAATATACTCGTTACGGAAGCGATCAATGTACGCAAGCAACAAAATTATATCAGGAAATCGCCGATAAACACGGATTAACATTAACGCAATTATCAATGGCTTTTGTATTGAAGCAGCCATTTTTAACCAGTGCCATTATCGGGGCTACAACATTGGAACAATTAAAAGAAAATATTGACACGATTGATGTTGTACTTTCAAAAGAAATTTTAGCCGAAATTGATAAAGTTCAGGCTATTATTCCTGATCCTGCTCCTTAATTTATTGCCAGGAAGGCGCTAAGACACAAAGATTATTATCATTTTGTGTCATTTCGACCGAAGGGAGAAATCACACTAGAAACTCGACAAAGATTGGTGATTCTCTTTGTATATTCACAAGTGTGATTTCTCCCTTCGGTCGAAATGAACTATGGGTAAACTTTAGTTTATAGAGGAAAGGTTAACCTGAAACTTTGTGCCTTCGCGCCTTCGTGGCAAATCGTTTAAAGATCAAATTCCTCCTCGATGGCCAAAGAATCATTTTTAATTGCAGTTGAATCTGGAGCTTTAATGCGAATTAACGAACGCGCATTCCCGGAAATATAAACAGGAAGCAGACCAATTGTGTCTTCCGGAATTAACAAACCTCTACGAAACATTAAGTTTCTTAAGAATTTTTGATTTTTTACGGCATAATCTTTTAGATTACCTTGATCATTAAATTGATACATGAATTTTCGAGGCTTCGGAATAATTGTCGCCAAAAACAGGCATTCGTCAACATTTAAAGTAGATGGACTTTTTTGGAAATAAAACTGACTTGCTTCACCAATTCCGTATACATTTGGTCCCCATTCGATAATGTTGAAATAAACTTCCAGCATTCTTTCCTTGCTTACAACTCTGTTATTTTCTAAAATATAAACCAATAGAATTTCTTCCAGCTTACGCGAAAGCGTTTTTTCACGGGTTAGAAATACGTTTTTAATCAATTGCATGCTGATCGTACTGGCGCCGCGAGAGAATTTTTTAGTTCTGATGTTTTTTAAAATAGATTGTTTAAAAGCTTCATTAATAAATCCGCGATGAGAAAAGAAAGAAGGATCTTCTGTCGTCAATACTGATTTTCGTAAATAAGGCGAAATTTGGTCCAAAGGTGTATAATTGGGATTTGCACTTCCAACCAAAACAGGACGCTGTAATACATTTTGAATGATAGCACGATATACAAATTCTCTGTTTAATTTATTAAGATCGGCTTCACCATATTTCGTGATTCTCAGATCTTGTTTGTTTAGTTTACTGTCAAAAACTAAAGTGTTTGGTTTGTTTTTATTGAATTTGAAATCCAATTTATAATCGAAAATTCCCGTTGCTTCCATTCCCTGAAAATGCGTAAACAATCCGTCTGGCAAGGAAACGATAAAATCCTGTGCCTGCATTTTCGGGATATCAACTTTCAAAGTGTAAACCGTATCTTTTTCGGTATTATAAGAAACGTAAGGCTTTACTTTTATTTTATTCAATTGCATTGTTGAAGTGCTGTCAATCGAAATAAAATCATCGCCCAGCAAGAAACGATAATCAAAACGTGCATTTTTAATTACAACATCTTTACTTGCTATTTTTGGATGATTGATTTTTAAATTCGTTATGGAAGTATAGCCGTCAATATGCAATTCGCTTCCGTCTTTATCAATATTGGCAACATTTAATCGAATAGAATCAAAGCTTGCCTTAAAGTTATAACGTTCGTCAAGATACGGAACGCGAATCGCTCCGGTATCAAGATTAAAAAACCGAATATCTGCTTTTTTATTTCTAGGATCAGCAAATCCTTTAATATTCCATTTTTGATCAAAATTTTTGCTTTGAACATGAAGATTCGTTTCAAGCTGTTTATTGTCTAAAACGAGTTTATTTATCGCAATAGAGGCTTTCTTACCATTATCATCAATTTTAAAATTCAGATTTTCCAACTTCATATCTGTTGGAACTAAATTTAATAGCTTTGAAATGATTCGGTAAGCAAAAGTGGCGTATTTGCGTTTTTCGTTTGTATCAGAATCTGATTTGTCTCTTTTTAGAAAAGCGTCAAAATTGCGAATCTTTCCCTTTTTTACTAATTGAATATAGCCATTGTTGATTTTTAGGGTTCCAACCTGAACATCGCCAATTAATAAATTGGATAAACTAATACTAGTTTCTATTTTTTGAATGTGGCAAAGCGTGTCTGCATTATTAGGAACTAAAATAACATCAGTTAATTTGATTCCGGATAAACCTTCAAAAGAAGCTGATTTTACAGAAAATTTACTGTCATATTCTGTATTCATTTTCAGGGTAACTTTTGCAATGGCTTGTTTTAAAAGCGAATCGCGAAAAAAGTATAAACCTAAAAAAAGCACTCCTAATACCAAAAGAAGTATCAAAAGTGCTTTATATATTTTTTGTTTTTGAAATTTCATAAAGTGGGTTTATAAAAATTTAAGGAATGTTCGAACAAACTTTTTTTGCCGCTAATTTCACTAATTTCCCGAATTAACTAAGTCGTCAAATAACCTGTTAAATTTCAATAAAAAATTCGTGCTAATTCGTTTAATTCGTGGCAACTAAAAAATTATCCAAATAGAAAACTGGCAACATCTTCGATTTTTGCTACGAGTTCTATTTTGATTCCTGTGTTTTTTAAGGCAATTTTATTGTATTTTGAAACAAAGATAGTATTGAATCCTAGTTTTTCGGCTTCCTGAATACGTTGATCTACACGATTTACAGGTCTGATTTCTCCGGATAAACCAACTTCGCCCGCAAAACAAAACCCTTTTGTTATCGGAATATCTTCGTTGGATGATAAAATAGCAGCAACAACAGCTAAGTCAATTGCAGGATCATCCACAGAAATCCCTCCGGTAACGTTTAGGAAAACGTCTTTTGCACCTAAACGAAATCCGGCTCTTTTTTCTAAAACCGCCAAAATCATGTTTAGTCTTTTGGCGTTGTATCCAGTCGTACTGCGCTGTGGCGTTCCGTAAACCGCTGTACTTACAAGCGATTGTATTTCGATCATTAACGGACGCATGCCTTCCATGGTTGTGGCAATCGCAGTTCCCGACATTTCTTCGTCTTTGTGCGAAATCAATATTTCTGACGGATTGCTTACTTCTCGCAAACCGCTTCCGAGCATTTCATAAATTCCCAGTTCAGCAGTCGAACCAAAACGATTTTTTAGCGAACGTAAAATTCGGTAAACATGATTTCTGTCGCCTTCAAACTGCAAAACGGTATCGACCATGTGTTCCAGGATTTTTGGTCCGGCTATGTTTCCGTCTTTCGTAATATGTCCGATTAAAATAACCGGAATATTGGTTTCTTTAGCAAACTTGATTAGTTCGGCAGTTGTTTCTCTAATTTGAGAAATACTTCCGGCTGTCGATTCAATATAATCGGTATGTAAAGTCTGGATTGAATCTATAATTACAATCTCTGGCTGAATCGCTTCAATTTGTTTGAATATATTTTGCGTTTTAGTTTCCGTCAAAATATAGCAGTTATCGCTATTTGGCGTTATTCTCTCGGCACGCATTTTTATTTGTTTCTGACTTTCTTCTCCGGAAACATATAAAGTTTTATAAGGCAGTTTTAAAGAAATTTGAAGCAAAAGTGTACTTTTTCCAATTCCGGGTTCACCGCCTAATAGCGTTAATGATCCTGGAACCAAGCCTCCGCCAAGAACACGATTCAATTCGCCATCAGTTGTATTCATTCGAATTTCCTGAGCCGAATCGATTTCATTAATTTTTAATGGTCTCGGTGCTTTGCTGGTAGAAGTGGGTTCACTTTTCCAGGCTACCTTTTCCTGCTTCTGAATAATTTCTTCGGCAATAGTATTCCATTCCTTGCAGGCATTGCATTGTCCTTGCCATTTGGCATATTGGGTTCCGCAATTCTGGCAAAAAAAAGAAGTTTTAACTTTAGACATTATTTGGTTTTTTTAGCAAGCGTATTCATTTCGTCGATTTTCTCGTACATCACATCTTTATTCAAATCACCAATTGGTTCCATTTGTGATGCATTTTGATATTTTTTCGAAGCTCTTTTTGGATCTCCCATTTTTTCATACATCAATCCTAATTCATATTCGCCCAACATCGCTTTTGGATAATTTACGTTTCCAATTTCGGCCATTTTACCTAATTCGTCATACGCATTTTTTTTAAGGATAAGGTTTTCTATGATTTTAAAATCACTCATTCTCACCGGAATCTGAACGCCTAAAACTTTAGACATTGTGTTGTATTTATTTTCCAAATAATCAGCATATCCTGTTTCAAGAACAGCAATTTTATCATTGTATTCTGCCGAATTAATAGGTTTGTATACTTCAAAAATTTGGTACAAAGCACTCGGAATTGCATGTAAAACCTGAGTGTAATGCGTAGTACCTTTAAACAAGTCGTATTTGTAGTTCACCAGAGGATTATTGGCAAGTTTAATATTGCTGTCTAATTTTTCTATTGGTTCTTTGATTTTTTTATTGTCACCATCTGCAGCAGATAAATAGTAAAATACAGGTTCTGTTACTTTTGCAAATTTCTCCGGAATTCGAACTTCCATTTTAGAAGCTAATTCTGGGCTAAAACAAATGTAGGCGTTAAATAGCGGTTGTTCTTTATATAAATAGAAGTTAACAAAACTTGCAGTAATATCATGACCGGCAATAATTCTAAAAGGCGAAGTGCGGTATTTTTTTTCGATATAAGGAACTAATTCTGCACCAACAAATTCAAAAAACTCTGCACCTTTTTCAAAAGGAAGCCCTTCATTTTGGTCGATAGTGGTGTCGTCTTCTCTTTCGTCATTTTTATTTTGATGAATACCAATGATAATCATTTCGGGCAAATCGCCCCAATAAGTACCATAACTTACGGCACCAGAAAAAGGATCAAATAAATAATCACCGTCTAATAAATATAAAACAGGATATTTTTTTTCAGGATTGGCTTCGTAAGATTCCGGAAGTCCGATTGTAATTCTTCGTTCTTCTCCAAGTTTTTCAGATTGAATGTTGTCGAATTTCTTCTGAGCAAAAGCCGAGATGGAAATTAAAGCAAATAGTAAGTAAACTTTTCTCATGATTTGGGGTATTTCAGTGGATTAAAAAGTATTGAAATAGTGTAGCAATATAACATTTTATTTGCTTTTTTATTATTGTAGGAATTTTAAAAATAGCAATGTTGTTTTATCTTTAAAATCAATATCGAATTTAAGCCAATAAAATACTGTCTGACCAATTAAAATTTGGTCAAACTAAAATTGAATAAGTGTAAAAGGAAAGCTTACGTTAGCGAATTATCGTTTTCATTTGGGAAAATGATCCACGGTTTGAAGGTTTTAGCTTCTTCAAATTCCAGGGTTGCATATGAAATGATAATGATAATATCGTCTTTTTGAACTTTTCTGGCTGCAGGACCATTCAGTGTAATTTCACCTGAATTTTTTTCTCCTTTAATAGCATAAGTTTCAAAACGTTCACCATTATTGATATTTACAATAGATACTTTTTCGCCTTCAATTATGTTTGAAGCTTCTAGTAAAGTTTCATCAATAGTAATGCTGCCAATATAATTTAAATCGGCGCCGGTTACTTTTACTCGATGAATTTTAGATTTTATAACTTGAATTTGCATGTTGCAAAGGTAAATTAATTTAATGAAATGGTGTCAATCAACCTAATAGAATTAACAAATACTGCTATAAATGCGCGGTAATTTTTGCCTTCTCTTTTATGATCAATAGGTAATAATGTAGATTCATCAGCAATTACGAAATATTCCAATTCAAACTTTTTATTGTCTTTGAAAGAATTTTCAACAAATTCAATTGTTTCTTCAGGAGTTTTTGTGTTGAATATTTCTTTTGCTTCAGTTAAAGTTTTATAGATAATCGCAGCTTCTTTTCTTTCTTCCGGGGTTAAGCGCTCATTTCTGGAGCTCATTGCCAATTGGTTTTCTTCTCTAAAAATAGGACAGCCTACAACATTTACAGGCAAGTGATTTTTTTCGACCATTTTTTTAACGATCTGCAATTGCTGAAAATCTTTTTCGCCAAAATAGGCATTTGTAGGAGTTACGATTTCAAATAGCCTTTTTACGATTGTGCCAACGCCATTAAAGTGTCCGGGTCTGAATTTTCCTTCCATTTGATTTTCCAATCCGTCAAAATCAAAATCCTGCGAAACCGTATTTCCTTCGTAAATATCTTCTACAGAAGGAGCATAGAGAATCATTTTATCGCTCAAACCACGCATTTTTTTTACGTCCTCTTCCAAAGTTCTAGGATATTTTGCCAGATCTTCGGGATTGTTAAATTGAGTTGGATTTACGAAAATACTTACTACAGTATCGTCGTTTTCTTTAAGGGATCTTTGCATTAAAGCCAGATGTCCTTGGTGTAAAGCACCCATTGTAGGAACAAACCCGATGGTCGAATTTGCCGTTTTGATAGTTTTTAAATAGGCTATCAAAGCTACTTTACCGTAGAAAATATGCATGTTGGTAATATTAAAATTTAGTGCAAACATAATATATTAGTTATAAACTGCATAAATTTTTGTAATTTTGCAACGTTTTTATTACCAAAAATTAAGTAAAATACTATTATGAAAGATAAGAGGATATTATATGTATCATCTGAAGTCGTGCCTTATTTGGCTGAAAATGAAGTTTCTTTAATGTCTTATGACGTTCCTAAAATGATTAATGATCAGGGCGGCCAGATAAGAATTTTCATGCCAAGATATGGAAATATCAACGAAAGAAGACACCAGTTGCATGAAGTTATTAGACTTTCAGGAATGAATTTGGTAGTGAACGACTTAGATATGCCATTGATTATTAAGGTAGCTTCAATTCCTAAAGAAAGAATTCAGGTTTATTTTATTGATAATGATGAATATTTCAAACGTAAAGCAACTTTTGCTGACGAAGAGGGAGCACTGTATCCTGATAATGACGAAAGAGCGATATTTTTTGCAAAAGGAGTTGTTGAAACAGTAAAAAAACTAAACTGGGTTCCGGATATTATTCACGTTCATGGATGGCTGGCTGCTATGTTGCCAATTTACATGAAACATTACTATAAAAACGAAGCTTTATTTTCTGAAACAAAAATCGTAACATCGGTTTACGGACAATCTTTTGATGAAAATTTAGATTTAGAAATGATTAATAAGGTGAAATTTGACGGTGTTCCTCACGAAGCAATTGCTGATTTGGAAACGCCAAATTATGAGAATGTTCTAAGAGCTAGTATATTACATTCTGATGCTGTTATCATTGCATCTGAAAATGTATCGCCAAGTTTAACAAAATTTATAGAATCTTCAGGAAAACCTTTTTTACCTTTCGCCACGAAAGATGCATTCGCGGAAGCGTATACAAATTTCTACAAAACGATGGGGCTTTAAATTTTAACTTTATTTTTAAACATGTATAATACTTCTTTCTTTAAGAAAATTCTATTAATAAGTACTGTAGTTCTTTTATATTCTTGCGACAAAGATTTTAATGCCATTGGAGATGATTTGATTGGAGACGATCATTTTGGTCTTGAATCTGAAAAATATGATGTTTTGGCTTACAATCAGGAAGTAACACCAATTCAGTCAAATTCTTTGACAGTAAATGCTTTAGGTATTTATGATAATCCGGTTTTAGGAACAACAACAGCAAATTATGCAACGCAGGTTGCACTTACTGCGTATGCGCCATCTATTGGAGAATCGCCGGTAATACAAAGTGTTGTACTTAGTGTGCCATATTATAGTCATGTAACAGCTACTAATGCTGATGGAAGCAGTACTTATGCATTAGACTCTATTTATGGAGCACCGGAAGGAAAGTTAAAATTAAGTGTTTACGAGTCTGGTGTACAGATGCGTGCTTCTTATTTTAATGGAGGCAATCAATTTGCACAATTGTATAATACTGATATGGATACTCCAACAAGTGATGCGGAATATATAAATTTTGATGCAAAAAAAGTGGGCAGTCGATTAAATACAGGAGGTGTATTAGAGAATGATCAATTCTTTTTTGACGCAAAACAAATCACTGACGTAACAACTACTGATGGGAAAGAAGTTAGCACAAAAGTTGCTCCTGAGATGCGTTTGAATTTAGATAATGCCTTTTTTCAAAGTAAAATATTGAGTGCTCCGGCGGCAAAGCTTGCTACGGCTGATGTTTTTCAGGAATATTTCAGAGGATTATATTTTCAAGTAGAGAGATCAGGGAGCGATCCAAGTAATATGGCTTTGATGGATTTTACAAAAGGTAAAATTACTATTAAATACAAGGCTAAAACTGATATTACAACTGATGGGGAAACTTTAGAAGACAGAACATTGGTTATTAATTTAACAGGAAGTACAGCTGGTTTACTTAAGGATGCCAAAAGTTCTGACTATGCAACTGCAATACAAAATCCGAATTCGGCAGGAGATGAAAGACTTTTCTTAAAAGGCGGTCAGGGATCACTTGCTGTATTAGAACTTAATGGTCTTGCAGCCAAATTAGAAGAAATTAGAGCCAATAAGTGGCTGGTTAACGAAGCCAATTTGGTTTTTTATATCGATACTTTACAAATGGCTAAAACTGCTGATGGTAGTACTGATATCAAAAAAATGGCTAAAGAGCCAAAAAGAGTTTACTTGTATGACCTGGATAATAATTTACCAATTGTAGATTATGCAACAGATGGTAGTACAAGTATAACAACCGATCCCCGAATGACAAAAGTTATTTACGGTGGTATAGTCAATGTAAATTCGACTACTAAAAGAGGATCGTATTATAAAATAAGATTAACTAATCATATTCGAAATATCATAAAAGATGCAACTGCTAAAAATGTTAGGTTAGGTTTAGTTGCTATTGATGACATTAGCATTACAGCTTCGAATAAGTTGAAATTAAAAAACAGCGTTATTTCAGAAGCGCCACGATCGACAGTTATGACGCCTGTAGGAACAGTATTGTATGGAGGTAATTCAAGTTCAACAATCCCGACTGGTAAAAAATTACAACTTGAGATTTACTACACGAAACCAAATTAATAAATATATATGTGTGGAATTGTTGGATATATCGGTCATAGAGAGGCTTATCCTATTGTTATAAAAGGATTAAAGCGTCTCGAGTACAGAGGATATGACAGTGCCGGGGTTATGTTATATGATAACTCAGGTATAAAACTTTGTAAAACAAAAGGTAAGGTTTCAGATCTTGAAGAGAAAGCAAAAGATAATTTTACTACAAACGGAAGTATAGGAATTGGGCACACTCGTTGGGCTACACACGGGGTTCCAAACGATGTAAACTCACATCCGCATCTTTCAAATTCTGGTGAATTAGTAATTATTCACAATGGAATTATTGAAAATTATGCACCTCTTAAGGAAGAATTAAAAAAGAGAGGCTATACTTTTAAATCAGATACTGATACAGAAGTATTGGTAAATTTGATTGAAGAAGTTCAGAAAAAAGAAAATATAAAACTGGGTAAAGCAGTACAAATTGCTTTAAACCAGGTTGTAGGTGCTTATGCGATTGCGGTTTTTGATAAAAAAAATCCAAACGAAATCGTGGCAGCAAGATTAGGAAGTCCGTTAGCAATTGGGGTTGGAGAAGGAGAGTTCTTCATTGCTTCAGATGCTTCGCCTTTCATTGAATATACTTCTAACGCTATTTATCTTGAAGATGGGGAAATGGCAAACATCAGATTGCACAAACCTCTTAAAGTTAGAAAAATTAAAGATGACTCTTTAGTTGATCCTTACATTCAGGAACTTCAAATGAATTTGGAGCAAATTGAGAAAGGCGGCTATGATCATTTCATGTTAAAAGAAATATACGAACAGCCAAGTGTAATTAAAGATACCTACAGAGGAAGACTTCATGCCAATGAAGGAATTGTTCAGATGGCTGGTGTTGAAGATAATTTAGAGAAATTCCTAAACGCAAAACGTATTCTAATTGTTGCTTGTGGTACTTCATGGCACGCAGGTTTAGTAGCAGAATATATTTTTGAAGAGTTTACCCGTATTCCGGTTGAAGTTGAATATGCTTCTGAATTTAGATACCGTAATCCAATTATCAATAAAGATGACGTTGTTATCGCGATTTCTCAATCAGGAGAAACTGCAGATACAATGGCGGCTATTAAATTAGCAAAAGAAAACGGTGCTTTTGTATTTGGAGTTTGTAATGTTGTTGGTTCATCTATTTCAAGAGAAAGTCATGCTGGAGCTTACACGCACGCAGGACCTGAAATTGGAGTAGCTTCGACAAAAGCATTTACAACTCAAATTACGGTTTTAACTATGATCGCTTTGAGATTAGGTAAAGCTAAAGGAACTTTGTCAAATACAGACTATCATACTTACTTGCAAGAATTAGAAATAATTCCTGAAAAAGTAGCAGAGGCATTACAGACAAATGACAGAGCAAAAGAAATTGCAGCAGCTTTTAAAGATGCTCCAAACTGTTTGTATCTAGGTCGTGGATATAACTTCCCAGTTGCATTAGAAGGCGCTTTAAAGCTAAAAGAGATCTCGTATATTCATGCTGAAGGTTACCCTGCGGCTGAAATGAAACATGGTCCAATTGCTTTAATTGACGAGCATATGCCGGTTATTGTAATTGCACCTAAACAAGGTCATTATGACAAAATTGTAAGTAACATTCAGGAAATAAAATCAAGAAGCGGTAAAATTATCGCTGTAGTTACAAAAGGTGATACACAAGTTCGTGAATTAGCCGATTATGTAATCGAGATTCCTGAAACTTCAGATGCGTTATCACCGCTTATTACTACTATTCCGTTGCAATTACTTTCTTATTATATTGCAGTGATGAGAGGTTGTAATGTCGATCAGCCTCGTAATTTGGCAAAATCAGTTACTGTGGAATAAAGTTTATAAAATATTTATAATGCTATAAAGCGAGACTTAGGTCTCGCTTTTTTTTGTGCTTATAGTTATAAATTAATTATTACTTATAAAAAGATAACCTGATTTTGTAATAGTGTTTCCGTCATTTTTGTATTCCAGAGCGTAAAAATAAGTTCCGGTAGGTAATTTATCACTTTGTTTCAATGTTGCACGGCCTTTCGAAATCCCCTCGAAAGGATCAGTAATATTATCATAACCTTCTTTTTCGTAGACAAGTACTCCATATCTGTTAAATATTTTCAAGTTGTTATTTGGATAACAATCAACACCTCCAATTTTAAATGTGTCATTCATTCCATCACCATTTGGAGAAAGGCTATTGTAAACTATGGTCAGACAAGATACATTGATGGTTTGTGTAAATGAATTCTGATTTCCACATTCATCTGCCGCAACCCAAGTTCTGTCTAAAGTATATTTAGTGCTGCAATCTCCGTCAATTCTTGTTTCGGTGTAGGTAACTGTTGCATTGCCGCAATTACTTTTTGCAGTAAGGATAACGGCTTGAGGTATAGTTTCGCAGTTTGCATTGACTAAAGCAGGTGGAAGGGTTTCGGTAAAAACTGGAGCGGTCGTGTCATTTACATTTATAATTTGTTGGTGAATGGTTTTATTATCACAAACGTCTGATGCAGTCCATGTTCGTTGGAGTTGGTAATTACCTGGGCAATTTCCGTTAACTCTATTTTCATTGTAAGTAACAGTAGCAGATGAACAATTGTCTGTGGCGGTAAGTGTTGTGGGAATTGGCACCGTGGCTGAACAATCGATCGATATATCACTAGGCAGTGGTTCTACAAAAACAGGAGCGGTTTTATCTATAACGGTTATGGTTTGGATTAAATTAGTAGTCAGTCCTCCGCAATCGGTTAAAGTGTAAGTTCTTGTTAGTACATAAGGATTTAGGTTACAACCCGATCCTGCATTATTAGTGTCAGAAACGGTTATAGTAGTTATTCCTCCGCAATTACTTTCAATATTTGTAACTGAATTTATATCTGCAGCAGGAATATCAGTTATACACTGCAGTGACAAGTCTGGCGGTTTTGTACCTGTGGGACCAACAGTATTATTTATTGTATAAGTGTAAATCCAGTCGTGTGAACTTCCTTCGCAATCAGTAAAATTATAACTATAGGTTACCGTGCCATTGCAACTTGGTACTGTAGAAATTATAGGAGGTGATGGTGCTAAAATATTTCCACAATTATTCATAACAACAGGAATTGTTGGTGTAACTACTGATGAAGCACATGCCACGATTGATGATTGATTGGCAGGCATCGTAAAGTCAGAAATATTTTTGATAAAGTTTTGAGTGCAGACGACTGTATTCAAAATAGTGTTTTCTCCTATGTCATGAACTTTGTTATTGTTTGGATCGTAGTACTCTGTGATGATATAGGTTCTGGTTATTGATCCGTTGCAAATTGGATCATTACTATTTGAAGCTGTGATTTCTATTGCTCCACAAGGCGTACCTCCAATAGATCCATCGCCGTTTCCTAAAGATTCAAATTCCGCGACAGTTAAATTTTCAGCAGTTGGGATTTGGTTATAACAAGTGACTGTTGTTACCGGGAAAGTAGGACAAGAAACTTCAAAGGAGCAGCATATAGGCGCCGTGCCCGAAACTATTATCGGATTGCAAGTTGAGCTATCTTCAATACTTACATTGTAATTTGTTCCAGATGAGATAGGATTAGATGTCCAGGTTTCGCCGTTCCATGTTCCTGGTGCACCGGTTCCTATGGCAGTATAAGGTGCTTGTCCCTCTACTGTTAGTGTTAAAATATAATTTGAAGCATCAGTCGAACACATTGTAGATTCTGATCCTATTAAAGAGAAATAATTAATATTGACATTCTGATTAGCTGTTGAAGCATTCCCATTGCCGTCATCAAAAGTCCATGTCACAACTGTTGTGCCCTGAACGGTTATTGGGAAAATGGTTAAAGTTGTTCCGGTAATTGTTCCCGCGCAGTTGTCTGTTGTAGTTGGTGGCAAAGGTGATGCTGAACATTCTGCTGTAACATCAGCCAAGGTTGGAACTAAAGGAGGCGTGACATCATCTAAAATTACATTATGATTGGCGGTTGAAATATTGCCATTTCCATCATCAAATGTCCATGTTACAATTGTTGTGCCTTGAACGGTTATTGGAAAAGTGGTTAGTGTTGTTCCTGTGATGGTTCCTGCGCAATTGTCCGTTGTGATCGGCGGAGTAGGAGTAACGGAGCATTCTCCTATTATATCGGTCAAAATTGGAGCTAAAGGCGGCGTTACATCATCCAAAATCACATTCTGATTTGCTGTTGAAATATTGCCATTTCCATCATCAAATGTCCATGTTACAATTGTTGTGCCTTGTGAAGTGATTGGAAAAGTGGTTAGTGTTGTTCCTGTAATGGTTCCAGCGCAATTGTCTGTTGTGATCGGCGCAGTGGGAGTAACGAAGCATTCTCCCGTGACATTTGCCAAAGTTGGAACTACGGGAGGCGTTACATCATCCAGAATAACATTCTGATTTGCTGTTGAAATATTGCCATTTGCATCATCAAAAGTCCACGTCACAACTGTTGTGCCTTGGGTGGTTATTGGAAAAATAGTTGTTG
This sequence comes from Flavobacterium sp. MMLR14_040, assembly GCF_033657265.1. Lineage (NCBI taxonomy): Bacteria > Pseudomonadati > Bacteroidota > Flavobacteriia > Flavobacteriales > Flavobacteriaceae > Flavobacterium > Flavobacterium sp. MMLR14_040. The sequence goes on from NZ_JAWVWO010000012.1 coordinate 149,299, forward strand.
TAACTCCAATAATTATATCCGAGCAGATGTCCGTTGTAGTTGGTGCAGTTGGAGTAACGGAACATTCTCCCATTATATCTACTAAGATGGGAACTGTGGGAGGTGTCAGATCGTTAAGAATCACATTCTGATTCGCTGTTGAAATATTGCCATTTCCGTCATCAAAAGTCCAGGTTACAATTGTTGCGCCTTGGGTGTTGATAGGGAAAGTAGTTAATGTTGTTCCTGTTATGGTTCCTGTACAATTGTCGGTTGTTGTAGGTGGAGTTGGTGTAGCTGTACATTCTGCTGTAACGTCAGCCAAAGTTGGAGCTATAGGCGGAGTGACATCATCTAAAATCACATTCTGATTTGCTGTTGAAATGTTGCCATTACCGTCATCAAAAGTCCATGTCACAACTGTTGTGCCCTGAACGGTTATTGGGAAAGTGGATAGAGTTGTTCCGGTAATTGTTCCCGCACAGTTGTCTGTCGTAGTTGGTGCCAAAGGTGTTGCTGAACATTCATCCGTTACATCAGTCAAAGTTGGAACTACAGGTGGCGTGACATCATCTATAATTACATTCTGATTTGCTGTTGAAATATTGCCATTTCCGTCATCAAAAGTCCATGTTACAATTGTTGTGCCCTGCGAAGTGATTGGAAAAGTGGCTAGTGTTGTTCCTGTGATGATTCCTGCGCAATTGTCCGTTGTTGTAGGTGGAGTTGGAGTAGCTGAACATTCTCCGATTATATCGGTCAAAATTGGAACTAAAGGAGGCGTTACATCATCCAAAATCACATTCTGATTTGCTGTTGAAATATTGCCGTTAGCATCATCAAAAGTCCAGGTCACAACTGTTGTGCCTTGGGTGGTTATTGGAAAAGTGGTTAAAGTTGTTCCGGTAATGGTTCCCCCGCAGATATCTGTGGTTGTTGGTGTGGTTGGTGTAACAGAACATTCTCCTGTTACATTTGACAGAACGGGAGTTGCTGGGGGCGTCAGGTCGTCTACTATGACATTTTGATCAGCTGTTGAGGTATTCCCGTGACCGTCTTCAAAGATCCAGTGAATGATATAAGTTCCCTGCGTGTTGTAGGTCAGTGGATCAGTTGTAGTTCCTGTTACAAGACCGATGCAGTTATCATTTGTAGTTGGAGGTGTAACCGTAAGAGAACATTCTTCAATTACATCGCTAAGAATTGGCACATCGGGAGCAGTAATATCAAGAACAGTCACATCTTGCTCCATGTTTTGTATAAATCCATATCCGTAGTCAAAATCCCACATTATTGTTGTTAATCCTTGTGAAGTAATAGGAAGATTTGTAGATGTTGTTGCGGTTATTGTTCCGGCACAGGCATCTGTTAAAGTTGGAGCTGTTGGCATTACAGCACATTCTGCAAATATATCCGGTAAGGCTGTAGGTGAAGTCGTTTCATCTATTGTGATGGTCGTAGAAGTTGTGCTTGAACATGTACCATCGCTAAAAGAATAGGTTATAGTATGACTTCCGGTGACTGAAGCTGAGAGATTAATTTCTCCTGAATTTGAATCGATAGATAAACCTGGATCTGAGGAATATGTGCCGCCGTTTTCACCTGTTAGAACAACTTCAGCAAATCCTCTTTGACAATATTGCGTATTTTGATAGCTAATTATCGCACTAGGTAAGGGATTAACAATAACATCCTGGGTTGTTGAATTTGTCGAACCGTTATCAGTAGTAATTTGTAATGTTACAGTAAATATTCCCGCAGCAGCATAAACATGTGTAGGGTTTTGATCTGTGCTGGTTTGACCATCTCCAAAATCCCAATTGTATGATGCAATTGTTGAGCCATCTGTTATTGTACTAGTGTTTGTGAAAATAAAATTGTTGATATCAATACATTGAGTGTCATTGTTAACTGTAAATGCAGCGGCAGCGGTTTGTACTGATTGTGTTTGAAAAGAAAATACAGAGCCTGTTGGCAAATTGACGGTGTTAAATAAAACTTTGTTTGCAGAAATGGAAACTGCGGGATAAGATAATACTGAGGCACTGGTAAAATCGCCTGTTCCTGTAGGATCAACCAGAAGAAGGTAATCGCTCGCACTTTGTGCAGAATAAGTCAATCCCGTGGTATCATAAGTTAATGCTATATTTCCGGGGTTTCCCGTACTTTGCGCTTTCCATATTCTCTGCACTCTTTTTTTTGTAATATTTCCCGTAATGGGAATGTTGATTTCTGTGAGGGCACCTGTATCATGTCCAATTATTAAAAAGGTATTGTCTACAATTGGGGCTTGGGAGGTTATTACAATGTTTCCTTTTCCCGTTTGTCCTGTACCGTTCCCGCTTCCGGTATTCATGCTGTTAGATTGGACTTGTGAAAGATCAGATGTGGAATCTTGTCCAATGCCGAAAACGTCATTGTGATAGGGTAAATTTGCGGTAGCATCCCACAATGTTGTGTTAATGCTATTTACATAATCGCCAACTTTATGAATTCCATATTTTATTGCCAGATAAGATTGTATTTGATTGTGATTAATGGTCGAAGACTGATCTGCATCATATAAAATAACTTCAGCAATGTCGCCATTGTACCAGTCATTTGCGCTATATGTGCTTTGGCCAAGTCTATAAGTAGCGGAATTGAATGCAGTAGTAGTAAACGGAGTAGTGCTTGTGCTGGAAACTAAGCTGTTTGATTCAAATTTTCCTGAGTTTGTTGTTGTAAAATGAGTCGAAATTAATGCAGTAGATCCTAGAATAGGGCCTACCGAAGTGAGACCAACAGTATTTCGTACGCCATAAACATTATTTCCATTCCTGCTCATTAAGTCTGCACTTTCAATGTTTTGCCAATCTGAAGCTGTAGGGGTTTGAGAAATCATAAAGATCCTTCCCGAGCCGCTACTTGCTGCATTCATTATTGTAACCACATAAGCCGAGATATTGGTACTGGTAATAGCCGGAGAAAAACTTCCCTCTAATCCAGAAAAACTTGTATTTGATGTGCCATTAAAACGTAGTGAAGGATTGAAGTTGATAATGTTTTCTTGAAAAGTGGGATTTACGACCGTTTGCGTAAACATAGTTGGTATGTAAAGCGCATTGCTTACAGAACCTGTTTGATTTGCCCATGTGGTCACATTAGCCTCATCTGTAGATGGAGTAACATTCGAATTTGCTTTTAGCCATAATCTAAGATTATCAGATACCCCGCCAGGACTTTGTGCTTGCACAGAAAATGATAATGCTAACGATGTAATGGGTACTAAGAGATATTTTTTTTGTTTAAAAAAAGCTATAAATAGAGGTAAAGTAATTATCATAGACAAACGTGTTTTTCTGTTTACTTCAAATTATTTTATTGAGTTACGGCAAGTACGAATGTAATGTCAGCGTAACTATCATCTCATTCTGATACTCGGGAATACTCGAGAGTTTGCCGTAAAGCTTGGAGTGGCTTATATAACTTATACAATTAGCAGAGCATGTAAAATCCAGTATTAATTAGTATAGAATGTTACTACTCTAATTAATTTTTTTGTGGGTTAAAAAATTTAAAATCGAATTAAAATCATAGAATGTCAAACATCTTATGATTTAATTTTAATCTTATAATTTCGAAAAATGCAATGGTTCTGGAAGTATTAAAAAAGTGCGGAAATAAATTTTCGAAATATAGGTATAAACTGGCGTTTAATAAATTGCAGATGGGCTAATAATGATAGATGTATCTGATTATCAAATATATGAAAATTAAAATTCAAAACAAAAAATATTACGTACTGGTTAATATTTTTAATATCGCCGGAATATTTTTTATAAATTTCAATTTGTTTTTTATTGTTGTGTTTTAAATCATTACTTACCAAAGCAACAGTCTTAAATGTTAAAAAATCAAAAAAAATCAACGGTATGTTTTAATTGTCAATTTATTTTTCTTGCAGATGTATTTTTATCGAATCCTTAAAAAATTAAATAAAACTTATATGTATGCATAGTAAATTATTGAATGTGTATCTATTATTTGATTTTAATACAATAAAATTAATTATTAAATAGTTAAATTACAGGGTAAAAACATGTATAATATTAATATTTTTTAACGTTTTTTTATTAATATCAAAATTATTTGTATTTTGGTAGCATAAACTAACAAAAAACCTAAACCAATGAGAATGTATTTGCTAATTATGTTGTTTTTCTGCGGAATTTCCTTTGCGCAGAATACAGTTACCGGTTCCGTAACCGACAGTAACAAACAATCTATTCCTGGTGCCAATATTAATGTTGTAGGAAGTTCAACTGGAGCTTCAACCGATTTTGATGGCTCCTTTAAATTGAATACTTCTGCCAAACCGCCTTTTGTAATTAAAGTTTCGGCAGTAGGATTTGAAACAAAAACAATTAATGTTACTTCGGCAAACCAAAACATCAGTGTGGTTTTAAAAGATGAAGAAACAAAATTGGATGAAATTGTTGTTTCGGCTTCCAGAACTCCTGAGCGAGTTATTGAATCGCCTGTTACAATTGAAAGAATGGGGATTCAGGAAATTAAAAACACCACAGCAGCTACTTTTTATGACGGTTTAGAGAATTTAAAAGAAGTAAATTTTAACACAAGTAGTATTTCTTTTAAATCAATAAATACCCGAGGTTTTGCTACAGTGGCAAATACTCGTTTTATGCAATTAGTCGACGGAATGGATAATTCGTCACCAGCCTTAAACTTTGTGTTAGGAAACTTAATTGGTGTTTCTGATATTGATGTGGCAAGTGTAGAGCTTTTACCAGGTGCATCTTCTGCGCTATACGGAGCAAATGCTTTTAACGGTATTATGTTTATGACTAGTAAAAGTCCTTTTGCTAATGAAGGAATAAGCGTTTATTATAAATACGGACAAACAAGTCAGGACGCTGCCGGAACTAATGATTATAATGATTTTGGAATCAGAGCTGCAAAAGCATTTACCAAACATTTTGCTTTAAAAGCAAATTTCACATACCTGGAGGCTTCTGAATGGATCGCAGCAGATACGAGAAGTATGACTGGCGGTTCTGTTGGACATGCAATGAATCAAAATTATGATGGGTTAAATATATACGGAGATGAAGTTACAACGTTTATCCCAAATGTTGGACAAGTGAGCAGAACCGGATACCGCGAGCAGGACTTAACTGATAACAAAGTTAAAAGTATGAAGGCCGATTTTAGCGCTCATATTAAGCCTTTTGCAGATGACACTGAAATTATATTGCAATATAAAATTGGTACAGGAAGTACAATTTATCAGGGAGCAAACAGGTATGCTTTAAAAGGTTTCTTAATGCAGCAGGGTAAATTTGAAATAAAAGGAAAGAACTTTTTTGGAAGAGTTTATTTTACAAGTGAAGATGCTGGAAATTCTTATGATATGAGATTTGCAGGATGGAACGTTAACAGATTAGCAAAATCTGATAAAAACTGGTTTACAGATTATGGAACAGCATTTCAATTGTCATCAGCAGTATTGGGTCTTAATGCAAATGATGCAGCAAACTATGCAAGAACTTTTGCTGATTACAATGTTGCTCCGGGTTTAGGATTAACTCCAAATATTGATCCGCTTAATCCAGGTGCCCCAAGATCACCAAGATTTGAGCCGGGTTCTGCACAATTTAATAATGCGCTTACTACTGTAACTTCTAATCCTGATTTAACTCAGGGAGCAAAATTTATTGATCATTCAAAATTATACCATTCAGATATAAATTATAATTTCAGAGATCTTATCAAATTTGCCGAAATTCAGGTTGGTGGTTCTTGGAGAAAATATATAATGGATTCAGAAGGAACAATCTTTACAGATTACGATGGTCCGATCGATTATAAAGAATATGGGGCATATGCACAATTGCAAAAAAAATGGATGGACGACAGATTAAAATTTACAGGATCTGTACGTTATGATAAAAGCCAGAATTTTGATGGGAATGTTTCACCAAGAATTTCATTTGTATATTCTGCAGGTGAATCAAAAAGACATAATTTCAGAGTATCTTATCAAACAGGTTTCCGTAACCCAACTACTCAGGATCAATATATTGGTTTAGATTTAGGGCCTTTTGCATTAATTGGTTCTGCAGCTGATAATTTAGATCGTTTTCAGGAAACTCAGCCTGTAAGTCTTGCAGGTCAGGCTTTACCAGGTAATGGAGCAACAGTTGACTTGTCAGGCCGCAGTGCTTATGAAAACTCTTATACATTAGCTTCTGTTCAGGCATTTGCTGCATCCGCAAATCCTGCCGATCTTAAAGTAGCAAATCCTAGATTAGTAAAGCCAGAAGAAGTACAGGCTTTTGAAGTAGGGTATCGTACAGTAGTTCAAAACGATTTATCTATTGATATCAACGGATACTACAATATTTACAACGATTTTATGAATACTTCAAGAGTTATTACTCCTTATTACGGAACAGCAGGATCAGATCCTACAGATCCTAATGTTCAGTTAAGTTATGCTGCTTTGGCCTTTGGTGACCGAAGAGTTTATCAGGTATATACCAATACTACTGCTCAAATTACATCATTAGGTTTTGGAGTTGGATTGTCTAAAAAAGTATATAAAGACTTTGAAGTAGGAGTTAATTACAATTATGCTCAATTTGATTTTGATCAAACAGAAGATCCAAGCTTTGTGGCTGGATTTAATACTCCGAAACACAGAATTAAAGGTTCTTTTGGAAATGCTAAAGTAACTAAGAACTTAGGTTTTAATGTGAATGTAAGATGGAATACAGAATATTTGTGGCAATCTTCTTTTGGAGACGGAATGATTCCGGAAAACACAGTTCTTGATGCTCAGATTAATTATGGTATTCCAAAATTGAAATCTGTTATTAAAGTTGGAGCAACAAATCTTTTCGGTAAAGATTACCTTCAGGTAGTTGGAGCTGGTATGATTGGTCAGATGTGGTTTGCTTCATGGATAATCAATCCTTAAATGAAATGATTATTTGATCAAAAAAGATTTTCTTTCTTTTTACGGCTTGCTAACTAAGAAAGAGCTAATAATTTAAAAGTTAATAACATGAAAAAAAATATAAAATGGCTATTATTGGTTTCTTTAACCTTTATGGCAGCTTGTAATAATGACGATGATAACAACACTCCCGAAGAAGTTCCTGTAACTCCCGGCTCGGCAGTTTTTACAAAATATGTGGCACTTGGAGATTCTTTTGCTGCGGGTTACAGTGATAATTCATTGTTTAAAAAAGGACAGGAAAACGGTTATGCCAATATATTGTCTCAGCAATTTGCTGCGGCAGGCGGTGGTACTTTTACAATACCCTATGCAAATGATAATATTGGGGGATTATTGTTTGGAGGTCAGGTAAATCCGGCTTTCGGACCTCGTTTATACTTTAACGGAACCGCACCATTTCCTGTATCTGGCGTGCCAACTACCGAAGTTATGACACATCTTACAGGTCCTTTTAATAATTTAGGAGTTCCTGGCGCTAAAAGTTTTCACTTAGTAGCAAGCGGTTATGGTAATCCTGCAGGTTTGGCTATTGGAGCAGCAAATCCTTATTTTGTTCGATTTGCAAGTTCAACTTCAACTTCAGTTTTGGCAGATGCGTTAATTCAGACACCTACATTTTTCTCTTTGTTTATTGGAGGAAATGATGTTCTGAGTTATGCAACTTCTGGTGGAGTTGGAAAAGATCAGAAAGGAAATCCAAATCCGGCAACTTACGGTAGCAATGATATTACAGATCCTGCTGTTTTTGCAAATGTATATTCTTCTATGGCAACTGCTTTAACTGCAAATGGAGCAAAAGGAGTAGTGGCAAATTTACCTTATATCACGGCTTTGCCTTATTTTACAACAGTTCCTTACAATCCGCTTACAGCTAAATCAATTGGACTTAATAATGAAGAAGTTGGGAAAGCTACCATAAAAGCACTTAATGCACAATTATACGGTCCGTTAAAACAAGTGCTAACTGCATTGGGAGCCGGAGACAGAATTAATTTATTATCTGAAACTGCTTCAAATCCGGTATTGATAAAAGATGAAAGCTTGCCAAATTTAGGAACTCAATTAGCTCAGGCATTTGCGCCAACGTTAGGAGCACAAACTGCGGGTTTTTATGGTGCTGTTTTTGGACAGGCGAGACAAGCTACAGCTGCAGATCTTGTAGTGCTGCCAGTACGAACTGTGATTGGTACAGTGCCTAGTGCTGCTGACTCGGGAATTGGTATGATTCCCCCTGCTCCATTAGATAAATTCGGAATCACATTTCCATTACAGGATAAACACGTTCTTATTCCAACAGAAAGTGCTGAAATTAAGAAAGCAACAGATGCTTACAATGCTACAATTGCTGCAGTTGCAACCGAAAAAGGTTTGGCATTTGTTGATACAAGAGCAGTTTTAACGCAATTGGCAAGTACAGGAATCAAATTTGGAAATTTCAGTTTAACGTCAGCCTATGTTACCGGCGGTGCTTTTTCATTAGACGGAATTCACCCAAGCGCAAGGGGTTATGCATTAATTTCTAATATTTTTGTAGATGCCATTAATGCAAAATACGGTTCAACTTTACGCCATGTAGATTTGAGCGTATATCCAAGTCAATATCCTAAATCATTATAAAAAAACCATTTTTTTTCTAAAAAGCCACTCGTTTTTAAAATGTAGTGGCTTTTTTTAATTGTGAAAAAAATTGCCATTTTAGATATTTCAGGCCTCACTTTTAGGAATCAAACAAAATCATGGTATTTTTTATGAAAAAAAAATTGATTTTATATTTTAAAAAATTATCTTTGCGCTCTGAAAAAAGAGGTATTTTCGATAAACCTAAATAGCTATTTAATAAATACATAAGTAATGTCAAAAGTAATAGGAAAAGTTGCTCAAATCATTGGACCAGTAGTTGACGTAGTTTTCAACGGTAAGGATGTTGAACTTCCAAAAATTTATGATTCACTAGAAATCACTAAAAAAGACGGAACTTTATTAGTTCTAGAAGTGCAATCTCACATTGGAGAAAACACTGTTCGTACCATTTCTATGGACTCTACAGACGGTTTGTCAAGAGGATATGAAGTAGTTGGAACAGGAAATCCAATCAAAATGCCAGTTGGAGCAGATGTTTACGGACGTTTGTTTAATGTGATTGGTGATGCTATCGATGGTTTAGGAAACTTACCAAAAGATGGAGATAATGGTTTATCTATTCATAGACCAGCACCTAGATTTGAAGATTTATCAACTTCATCTGAAGTTTTATTCACAGGTATTAAAGTAATCGATTTGATCGAGCCTTACGCAAAAGGAGGTAAAATTGGATTGTTTGGTGGTGCAGGTGTTGGTAAAACAGTATTGATTCAGGAGTTGATCAACAATATTGCAAAAGGTCACGGTGGACTTTCAGTATTCGCAGGAGTAGGAGAAAGAACACGTGAAGGAAATGACTTGCTTCGTGAGATGTTAGAGTCAGGAATTATTAAATACGGTGATGATTTCATGCACTCTATGGAAAATGGAGGATGGGATTTATCTAAAGTAGATATGCCAGGAATGAGAGAGTCTAAAGCTACTTTCGTTTTCGGACAAATGAATGAGCCTCCTGGAGCTCGTGCACGTGTGGCACTTTCAGGATTATCTATCGCAGAATATTTCCGTGATGGAGCAGGAACTGATCAAGGTAAAGACGTATTGTTTTTCGTTGATAACATCTTCCGTTTTACACAAGCAGGTTCTGAGGTATCAGCACTTTTAGGTCGTATGCCTTCTGCAGTAGGATACCAACCAACTTTGGCAACAGAGATGGGAGCTATGCAAGAGCGTATTACATCTACAAACAAAGGATCTATTACATCTGTACAAGCGGTTTACGTTCCTGCGGATGATTTAACTGACCCGGCGCCAGCTACAACTTTCGCCCACTTAGATGCTACAACAGTATTGTCTCGTAAAATTGCTGAGCTAGGTATTTATCCAGCGGTTGACCCGTTAGATTCTACTTCAAGAATTTTAACTCCTCAAATTTTAGGAGCTGAGCATTATGACTGCGCACAAAGAGTAAAAGAAATTCTTCAAAAATACAAACAATTGCAAGATATTATTGCGATCTTAGGTATGGAAGAATTATCAGAAGAAGATAAATTATCAGTATCAAGAGCACGTCGTGTTCAACGTTTCTTATCTCAGCCTTTCCACGTAGCGGAGCAATTTACAGGTATTCCTGGAGTATTGGTTGATATTAAAGATACTATCAAAGGATTCAACATGATTATCGACGGTGAATTAGATCACTTACCTGAAGCAGCTTTCAACTTGAAAGGTTCTATCCAGGATGCGATCGAAGCTGGAGAAAAAATGTTGGCTGAAGCTTAATATAAATTATGATTTATGAGTTATAAATTATGAGTTTCAACTCACTTATAACTCATAACTTATAACTCATAACTAAAAAAAGATGATTTTAGAAATAGTATCACCAGAAGCAAAATTATTTTCAGGAGAAGTAACTTCAGTTACATTGCCTGGAGTTGATGGAAGCTTTCAAATATTGAATAATCACGCTCCTATTGTTTCTATTCTGGAAAAAGGAACTGTAAAAATTGCAGCTCCAAAGTTTAATTTTTCTAAAGAGGTAGCGAGCAAATTCACGAAAGTAAACGAACAAACCTATACATTAGAGATTAATTCAGGTACAATCGAGATGAAAGACAATAAAGTAATTGTTTTAGCAGACTAAAACAGTTTCAAAATAAATGAAAAAGCCAAACATTATTGTTTGGCTTTTTTTATTTTTGGGAAATGGAAAATCATGACAAATTTGAAATTTCGATTCTAGCTAAGAAAAGGAGTTGGTACGAATTAGTATTAGCGGCTATTTTTTACGGCATTTTTATCTATTTGTTAGGGATTGTTATTTATGTAATTTATTTAGGCATTTCTTTTATTCTTTTTATCAAGCTGCTTACAGCATTTGTTTCAGTTGGAGGATTCTGTTTTATTTATGGATTAACTTTTTCTGCCACGAGAGACATTATTATAAATGTTACGGATAGTGTTATTATAACAAGATACGTGGTGGCGTCGTTTTCATACGATGTAAAATCTAAAGTAACAGAGTTTGAATATGTTTCTTTTTTTCAGGATAAATGGGGTGAGTACGGTACTAATCTCTGGTATGTTAAAAATAGACATTATAAAATGTGTAGTTTTGAAAGTAAAGAAGTGGCGTATCAATTTTGTTTGAATATTTCAAATAAACTAGATATTGATATACTTGATGCGACCGAAAAAGGAAACTTTAAATGGATTGAAAAAGATAATTTAAAATAAACAAAAAAGCCAGATACAATATCTGGCTTTTTTTGTTTTAGCAAAATTCCTATCTTTGAAGTATTAAAATCTCTTTATAAAATATTGACCATTATAAAAGTTCAGTAAGCTTTTATTTTTTCGTTTTATCGCATTGATAAAGCGTGATTTATCTATGTCAAATTTTATAAAGAAAATATATGAAAAATATAAAAAAAGTTGCCATTCTTGGAGGCGGTGGCAGAACTGGAAAATATCTTGTAAACCAGTTATTAAAAGAAGGATTTAGCATAAAACTTTTGCTGCGACATCCTGAAGATTTTACAATTCAAAATCCAAATATCGAAATTATTAAAGGCGACGCGATTAATTCTAAAAGTATTCAGTTATTACTTGAAGATTGTGATGCCGTTATTAACACAATCGGCCAGCGTCAGGGTGAACCGATGGTAGCAAGTTCTGCCACAATAAATGTTTTAAAATCAATGAATGATTTTGGAATAAAACGCTACATTTTATTGGCAGGACTTAATATTGATACACCTTTTGATAAAAAAAGTGCCAAAACCACTTTGGCGACAGAATACATGAAAACCAATTTTCCAATAATTCAGGAAGATCGCCAAAAAACGTATGACCTTTTAGTCAATAGCAATGTAGATTGGACATTAGTTCGCGTTCCGCTTATTGAATTTACAGATCTTAATTCAGCCATAATAGTTGATTTGGAAGATTGTCCCGGTGATAAAATCAATGCAGGGGATATTGCAAACTTTGTGGTCGATCAAATTACTGATGATAAATTCATTAGAAAATCATCCTTTATAACCAATTAGTAAGCTTTAAAATAAACAGCGGGCCATATCAAACCCGCTGTTTAATATCATTTTCATAACTTTGCTTTTATGAAATTACCTGAAAACCTTATACAGAAATTAGAAATTCGAAAGGAGAACAACTCATTAAGAAAGTTGCCAAGCTTTAATAATCTTGTCGATTTTTCTTCTAATGATTATATTGGTTTTTCAAAATCAGAAAGCATTTTCAAACAAACGCATCATTATTTGATTGAAAATGAAATTCTGCAAAACGGCGCAACAGGTTCTAGATTGATTTCAGGAAATCATGATGCATACCAAAACACAGAAATTTTTATAGCACAATTTCACGACGCAGAATCGGCTCTAATTTTCAATTCGGGTTACGATGCCAATGTTGGCTTTTTTAGCGCCGTACCGCAAAGAAATGATATTATATTGTATGATGAATTAAGTCACGCTTCAATAAGGGACGGGATTACGATGTCGAATGCTAAATCATATAAATTCAACCATAATGATTTTGAAGATTTAGAAAAACTTATTATTAAATTCCAATCTTCTAAAATCCAAATTCCAATCAATATTTACATCGTTACAGAAACCGTTTTCTCAATGGATGGCGATAGTCCGAATCTGGAAGAATTGGTTGTGCTTTCTGAAAAGTACAATTGTTATTTAATTGTTGATGAAGCACATACATTGGGTGTTTTTGGAGATAAGGGCGAAGGTTTAATGCAATATTTGAATCTACACAATCGCATCTTTGCCAGAATAATGACTTTCGGAAAAGGATTAGGCTGTCATGGGGCAGCAGTTTTGGGAAGTTCTGATCTTAAAGAATATCTAGTCAATTTTGCCCGAAGTTTTATTTATACAACCGGATTATCTCCACATTCCGTAATTACAATTCTCACTGCTTACCAACATCTGGAAATCGAAAAAGCAAGTATTGAAAAATTGCGCCAGAATATTGTATTTTTTAATCAACAGAAAAATTTATTAGGATTAAAGCCAATGTTTGTTCGAAGCAAATCAGCTATTCAATCGGCAATAGTTCCGGGTAATCAAAATGTAAAACAATTGGCTCAACAGCTTCAGGATAAAGGTTTTGATGTAAAACCAATATTGTCTCCAACTGTTCCAGAAGGTCAGGAGCGTTTACGTTTTTGCATTCACAGCTATAATTCAGAAGAAGAAATCAACGCTGTTTTAGGGTTATTGGCTAACTTTGTGTTTTAATAATTATTACACAAAGATCCACAAAGAAAAAACACAAAGTTGCACTAAGATTTTGTGAATCTTTTTTTTCTTTGTGAATCTTCGTGAAATCAAAGCGTATGAAACTATTTATAACTGGTATTTCTACTGATGTTGGTAAAACCATAACTTCGGCAATTGTTGTTGAAGCCCTCGAAGCAGATTATTGGAAACCTGTTCAGGCAGGAGATTTAGATAATTCGGATAGTCATAAAATCAAATCTAAAATCTCAAATCTCAAATCTAAAATTTTCGAGAATTCGTATCAATTAAATACACCGGCAAGTCCGCATTTGGCTGCAGAAATTGATGGAATTACAATTGATCTAAAGAAAATTCAGGAACCAAAAACAGATAATCATTTGGTTATTGAAGGGGCAGGAGGGATTTTTGTTCCGTTAAACGAAGAAGATTCAATTATTGATTTAATTCAGCCCGATTATAAAGTGATTTTGGTTTCGAGACATTATCTGGGAAGCATCAATCATACATTACTCACCATTGAAGCCATTCGAAATCGAGGTTTTGAAGTCGCCGGAATTATCTTTAGCGGAAGCGAAAATAAAGCAACAGAAAGTTTAATTCTGAATAAAACCAAGATAAAATTTATTGGAAGAATCGATGAAGAGCCGTATTTCGACCAAAATGTAATTCGCGAATACGCCGATTTATTCCGTGACAATCTTCTAAATTTATAGAACAAAGAATATAGAATAAAGAAAACAGACTTTCCTATCTTTGTCAAAATTATAGAAGTCTAGTCTTTTTTCTATACTCTCTACTCTATTTTCTAAATACCATGACATTAACAGAAAAAGACAGCCAATATCTTTGGCATCCTTATACACAACATAAAACTTCACAAACACCAATCGCTATTTCAAGAGGAGAAGGAGCATTGCTTTGGGATGAAAACAATAAAGAATATATTGATGCCATCGCTTCGTGGTGGGTAAATCCTTTCGGGCATAGTAATAAAATTATTGCCGATGCCATTTATAAACAATTGACGACTCTGGAACATGTTTTATTTGGTGGTTTTACGCATGAACCGGCGATAAAAGTGGCAGAAGAACTAATGAAGATTTTGCCTAAAAATCAACAGAAAATATTTTTTTCAGATAATGGTTCAACTGCTGTTGAGGTTGCAATTAAGGTAGCTTTGCAGTATTTTTTCAATAAAAATGAAAAGCGAACTACGATAATTGCTTTTGAAAATGCTTTTCACGGTGACACTTTTGCGGCAATGGCGGCAAGCGGAATTTCATTTTATACGCAGGCATTCCAAGGAATGTTTATTGATGTTGTGCGAATTCCGGTTCCGATAAAAGGGCAGGAGCAAGCTAGTTTTGACGCTTTAAAAGATGTAATTAAAAACCATAATTGTGCCGGATTTATCTTCGAGCCTTTAGTGCAGGGAGCGGCTGGAATGGTAATGTATGAGCCGGAATCGTTAGCAAAATTGATTCAGATTTGTGCAGCAAATAATGTTTTAACTATTGCCGATGAAGTAATGACAGGTTTTGGTAAAACGGGAAAAACTTTTGCAATGGATTATGTCGATGAAAATCCGGACATGATTTGTTTGTCGAAAGCTTTGACGGGAGGAACAATCCCAATGGCAATTACCACTTTTACGCAAGATGTTTTTGATGCTTTTTATGATGATGATATTAATAAAGCATTATTTCACGGACATACTTTTACGGCAAATCCAACGGGTTGTGTCGCAGCTTTGGCCAGTATTGATTTATTGCAGACTGCAGAAATGCAATCTAATATTGAGAGGATAAATGCCAGTCATCTGAAATTTCAAAAGAAAATTGAAAATCACGCAAAAGTAATTACCGCCAGAACTTTGGGAGTTATTTTTGCGGTGGAAATAAAATCAGAGGCAGAAGAAAGTTATTACGGCTCAATGCGAACAAAATTGTATAATTTCTTTATTGATAAAGGAGTGATTCTGCGCCCGGTTGGAAATATCGTTTATATTTTGCCTCCCTATATTATGACCGATGAACAACTTCAAAAAGTCTATAAAACGATTGAAGAAGCCATTGAAATGGTGTAATTTTGCTAACAGATGGCACAGATTAAAAAGGGTTACACCGGTTTAATAATTACCAGCGTAAATCAGTTTAATCCGTGTCATCCGTGGTCTATTTTTTTTACTAAATAAAACATTTTGAATACACAAAAAATCGCCATAACAGCTTTTTCTTCTATTTCTCCGTTAGGAAATAATACTGATGCTGTTTGGAAAAAATATCTTGATAATCAACACTGTTTTTCGAAACTGTTTCTAGATCAACAAGAAACTTCTGTTGCTGCTCTTGATCTGGAATCAAAGCAAATTGTTGCCGAAGTTCGCGAATCTGATATTAAATATAAATTTCTGGATGATTCTGTATTGTTTGCTTTAGTGGCTTCTCGAAAAGCTGTTGAACAAGCAGGTTGGGAAAAAGATGATGTTTTCGGAATTAATATTGGTTCTTCACGCGGTGCGACTGATTTATTCGAAAAGCATTACAAAGAATATATAGACACCGGAAAAGCGCAGACTTTGGCATCGCCAACAACTACTTTAGGAAATATTTCGTCCTGGATTGCTCATGATTTGCAAAGTGTAGGCCCGGAAATTTCACACTCCATCACGTGTTCTACAGCACTTCATGCAGTATTGAATGGAGTTGCGTGGCTGAAATCCGGCATGGCTGATAAATTTTTGGTAGGAGGAAGTGAAGCTCCGTTGACTGATTTTACGATTGCCCAGATGCGTGCTCTAAAAATATATTCGCGTATTGATCAGGAAAAAGAACCTTGGCCAAATCTTGCTTTTGATTTTGAGAAAACACAAAACACGATGATTTTGGGTGAAGGCGCAGCGGTTTGCTGTTTAGAAGCGGGAGAGAAAGAAAATGCAATTGCTTATATTACAGGAGTTGGTTATGCAACCGAGATTTTAGAGCATAATATTTCCATTTCTGCAGAAGCAGATTGTTTTCAGAAGTCTATGAAAATGGCCTTAAAAGGTGAAAGTTTAGAAAATATTGATGCAATTGTAATGCATGCGCCTGGAACAATAAAAGGAGATTTAACAGAGCTGCGTGCGATAGAAAAAGTATTCGGTGAGAAATTACCTTTATTGACAACCAATAAATGGAAAATAGGACACACATTTGGTGCTTCCGGAATATTGAGTTTAGAGTTAGCTCTTTTAATGATAAAGAATAATACTTTTATAGAAGTACCTTTTTCGGCAAAACAGAATCACACGAAAACAATAAAAAAGGTTTTAATTAATGCTGTTGGTTTTGGTGGAAATGCTGTTAGTATTTTGATTGAAAAAGCATAGTATTAGAATTGAATTTTAGTCCATAAAAAAAATCCATTCCGTTTTGCGGAATGGATTTTTTATTTAAGATTGTCCAATTTTAATTAAAAATAACTTTCTTAGTTGCTGTAAAGTCATTCTCAAGAGTAACTTTTACAAGCAATACCTGATTGGCCGATTGCAGGTTTTGTATTTGCAGTTCTGTTGTGCCTGCTTTCTTTTTATTGTAAAGAAGTTTTCCTGAAATATCAAAAACCGTTACCTCTTTTATGTTTTCTGCCGAAGAAGTTACCTTGATGGTTTTATCTTTTACAGAAACCAGAAGCCCGTTTTCAACATTTTCA